>JAJFHC010000027.1 GCA_021775835.1 Hyphomicrobiales bacterium
TCGACAGGATCGCTTTGGCGAACCGAAGGACGCCTGGAAGCGCGAAATTCTGCCGGTTCCGGAAATGGGGCCCAAGGACGTGCTGGTCTACGTAATGGCGACCGGCATCAACTACAACAATGTCTGGGCAGCCCTCGGCTACCCGGTTGACGTTATCGCTGATCGCCAGAAAAAGGGCGAGCCGGAGGACTTCCATGCCGGCGGCAGCGACTGTTCCGGGATTGTATGGGCCATCGGCAGCGAGGTTGACGACGTCACCATCGGCCAGGAAGTCGTTGTGCATTCGGGCTGGTGGGAGCCTGACGATCCGTGGGTTCTGGCAGGCAAGGACCCGATGCTGGCGGCCTCCACCAGGATCTGGGGCTATCAGACCAACTACGGCAGTTACTGCCAGTTCGCCCGCGCGCAGTCCCATCAGATTCAACCCAAACCCAAACACCTGACCTGGGAACAGGCGGGTTGTTATCTTCTGTGCGCGTCGACCGCCTATCGCATGCTCATGGGCTGGGCGCCGAACACCGTCGAAGAAGGCGATGCGGTTCTCGTCTGGGGAGCGGCCGGTGGGCTGGGCGCCATGGCGCTCCAGATCACGGCGGCCCAGGGCGGCAAACCGATCGCGGTCATCTCCGACGAGGCCAAGCGCCAGTTCTGCCTCGATCACGGAGCGGTCGGTGTCGTCAACCGCAACGATTTCGACCACTGGGGCGTCATGCCCGATACCAAATCCCAGGAATGGATGGAGTGGATGAAGGGCGCGCGCGGATTCGGTAAGGCCATCTGGGAAGCGCTGGGCACCCGGCAGAGCCCGAAAATCGTCTTCGAACACCCCGGCGAGGCGACGCTCGCGACGTCCGGTTTTGTCTGTGACACTGGCGGCATGGTGGTCATCTGTGCCGGTACGACGGGCTACAACATCACCATGGACCTTCGTTATCACTGGATGATGCAGAAACGCCTGCAGGGCAGTCACCTCTCCAACGACGAGCAGGCGGCGGCCGTCAACCAGCTGGTCATGGACAAGAAGATCGATCCCTGCCTGTCGGGCACGTTCACCTTCGACGAGATCGGTGATGCCCACCAGCTCATGCACGAAAACAAGCACCCCTACGGCAACATGGCGTGCCTCGTGAACGCCACGGCGCCGGGCCAGGGCATAAGCTGATACGCTTAAGACGGCATCCGTTCGCTGCAGAAAGCGACGAACGGATGCCGGTTTCTCTCAGTGGCCTCAGTGCTCGCGTCCGTGTTCGCGAAGCGTCGTGTGCAAGTTTTTGGCGAGACATTCATCGCCGGCCTCCAGGGCAAAAACGTAAGCCGTTGAACAACAGAACAGGGCAGCATCCAGGTCATCGGCGCGCAATAGCAGATCCGCTCCCCGATGATAGAGGTGCGCCAGCTCCGCGGCCGGACGGCCATTCCTGTGGGCTTGAAGTATTTCCAGATTGAGCCGTTCAATGTCCTCGACCGGCGGTCGTTGCGTCATGGACCGGGCGCGTCGTACTGCCGGGCAACCCAGTCATGGAAGCAATGGGTCGCCGGGTCCATGGCAGGCGAGAACTTGCCGCCGTCAAAACCCGGAGCGCTACGTCCTCTCTGCATGCCTTCAACCACGAAAACGTCCTCCGCGAACACTTCCTTCCACATATCGGTGTTCGTCTTGCGCATCTTGTCCCAGTCATCACCGGCAACGTCCGGCGAGGTGTAATAGATTTCGATATGCTCGAGCGTTCGGTCTTGAGAGACCGGTTCCAGAAGGATTGCGAACGTGTGATCCTTGTGAACGCCCAATTGAAGGTTCGGATAGAACGCAACGTACTCCGCACCGCTGTCCCATTTCGATGACAAGTTGTCGAAGCGCGGGAAATGCCTGCCACTGTCGTCGAGCTGGGGGTTGTAGACCGTGGTGCCCTGACCCGAGTAGGCCTGCGGTTCGACGATGTTGTAGTGATCTTCGAGTTTTGAGTAGCTGTTGAGACCGGGATGGATCCAGGGCAGGTGATAGCTCTCGCAGTAGTTTTCGACCGGCAGCTTCCAGTTGGATTTCACATCGAGCGTGAACGACGAATCCGGTCCGCCATGGAACAGCGGACGGCTCTCGAATTCTTTCCACCGTTCGATTGCTTTCGCGGCATAGTCTTCGAAGGCCGGCGCGTCGCCGGATATGTTCACGAAGATGCAGTCCATCCAGACATGCGCCCGGACTTCAAACAGGCCCAATTCATCACGCTTGATCGACTCGTGGGTATTTTGTCCGGCCCCGCCTACATGCGGTGTGGTTACCAGATCGCCGTCATGAGAGTAACACCAGGAATGGTAAGGACAGCGGATTACGCCCTTGAGCTTGGTCGGTTCGTTCACAAGGATCATGCCGCGGTGACGGCAGACATTCTGGAACACCTTGACGATCCCGTCCTTGGTGCGCAGCACAAGCAGGGGAATACCCATGAAATTGACCGGGCGGGCATCGCCCGGTTCGGGAACGTTCTTGCCAAATCCGATGCAGGTCCAGTTGCGTTCGAAGACCTGCTTGCGTTCTGTTTCGAACAGGGACGGGTCGGTGTAAAAAGCGTTGGGCAGACCATTGGCGCTGCCGACCGGTCTGGTCACCTTTTCAAGAACTGAACGATCCACCATGTTCATCGCGGGCACTCCTCATTGCCAGATGCCGGCGGGCTTCATGACCGCCTTTCCCTTTTTCGAGTGTGATGTCAAAACAACCACGGGATCAATAGCTATTCGACGCCCGTTACGGTTTACCTGAACTCATCCGAAGAAGGCGGTCGACTGAAATGTAAGCCAGTCTTTTAGCGAAACTGGCGCCGGTGCGAGCTCCCGACCGGCACTCCAAGTCACGTAAAAGGCGTCTGGTGCCGTGATTTCCAACGCTCCGAAACGCGCCAGCCGTCCTTGCGAAATCAGCGGTTCCACAAGACGGTGCCAGCCAAGAGCCACGCCCTGGTTGTCCTGTGCCGCCTGCAGGGCCACCACATAGTTCGTGAACGACCGTGCCCGGCGGGGCCGGGCGGCAATGCCAAGACGGTCAAGCCATCCCGGCCAGTCGATCCAGCTGGCATCCGTGGTGTTCAGTTGAAGCAGGGGCAGGTCGAGAAGCTCGTCGATGGCATCGGTGTTGTGGCGCTCCAGAAATTCAGGTCCGCAGACCGGATAGATCGAGTCTTCGAACAGCAGTTCCGCGGTCTCGCCCGGCCACCTTCCGTTGCCATATCGGATACGCAGGTCGACCTGGGCCGCATTCAATTCACGGGGATCGTCCGAGATCAGATGATTGACCGTGATCTCTTGGTGCGACCGCCAGAAATCGCCAAGTCGCGGCATCAGCCAGAGCGATGCAAAGGCCGTGGTGGCACCGATGGTCACACTTGCCTCCCGGGTCTTGGTGCGAATGGTGCGGACACTCGCCGATATTTGCGAAAAACTGTCGCGCAGCGTTGCGTAGAGCATGTCGCCTGCATCGGTCAGGCGGACACCGCGATGTATGCGTTCGAACAATGTGTCGCCCAGATCCGTTTCAAGCGCCTTGATCTGCCGGCTGACGGCCCCCGGTGTCACGTTCAACTCCCGTGCTGCGTCCTTGAAGCTGAGATGACGCGCGGCAGCTTCGAACACAGCCAGCATGTTCAGGGAGGGCAGGGCATAATGTCGGCGGACCATGGCGTCTCCCTGTATCGCATGGTCACGCCGGGTGACATGCGGGCGAAGGTTTCAGAACTCGCGCAGCAACCGGCCGTAGTGCGGAACCGGGTCCTTGTATCCGGACTGGCGTAGAGCCATCCAGAACAGGGCCTGGACGGCGGTGATGACCGGCTTGCCCAGCTTCTGTTCGAGGCGGTCGACGAGTTCGCAGCCCCGGATGGCCGTGCACGAGATGAACAGGGCGTCCGCCTCCGGACAATCGGCTTCGAGGGCTGCAGCCTCGATTGAAACCGGGTCGAGTTTGGCCATCAGGGTGTCGTTGGTGAACTTGAAGGCCAGATAGCGCACGATCTCGAAGCCGTTGATGGCCAGGCGATTGGCCACGGCTGCATTGACGGAGTCCTGGTAGGGGGTAAGCACGGCAACGCGTTTGGCGCCGAACAGGTTGAGCCCGTCCATGGCAGCCTGGACCGGTGTTGCACAAGCAACGCCCGGCCGACCGGCCTGGATCGCCTTTTCAACACGCTCCTGGCCCAAAATCGCACTGGCGGCGGTACAGCTGTAGGCAATCGAATCGAGCCGGGCCTCGGGTAGGATCAAGCCGGCCGTGCTGCCCAGATGGGGTTCCATGGCGGTGAGGGTGTCGGGATTGTTGTCACTCGAGGCGGGGATGCGTGCAACGAAATAGGCCACGTCGTCACTGGGGCGCATGTTGATGAAGTCTCTCTCGGTCACATAATCGGTCGCCATGATGATGAGCCCGATTCTGTGTTTGCCCGGCCCGTCGTCGAACAGGGGCTCAAAAGAAACTTTCTCGAACGCCGGGGCGGGTGGTGTCTGGATATTCATGTCATCCTCCGTCCGCTGCCCTCGGTCGTCGCAGCCAGGGCCATGCAGCATGCTTGCAGCCTGCGAGCATCGCCAAATTTGCAGCAACGTGCAATCGCTTTACGTTAGGAGGCGCTCCGCCCATTTCATCGAGTGGTTGAATTTGATTGCAAATGCTGCCGGCGCCCAGTAATCGTTATTGAACGAAAGTTCAACAAGGATAATTGGGGCGAAGACGGCCATGGACCCACGATACGGAATCTTGTTCGAACCGGTTCGGATCGGCCCGGTGACCGCCCCCAACCGGTTCTATCAGACCCCCCACGCTCTTGGCATGGGCTACACCCGGCCCCAAAGCGCCGCCGCGATCCGCAGCGTGAAGGCCGAAGGTGGCTGGGGTGTGGTGTGCACGGAATACTGTTCCATCCATCCCAGTTCCGATGAAACGCCTTTCGGCTTTTTGACCCTGTGGGACGACGATGACGAGAGGCTGGTCGCGCAAACCGCAGACGTCATTCACGAGCACGGCAGTCTTGCCGGCATTGAACTCTGGCATGGCGGATCTCATGCCAACAACCGGCTCACCCGCGAACCGATGATCGCCCCAAGTGAACAATCGGCGAAGTACCTGGCGCCGGCCCACGCCCGGGCCATGGACGCCAGCGACATCAGGAATTTCCGGCACTGGCAGGTGGAGGCGGCGCAGCGTGCCTGTCGTGCCGGTTTCGACATCGTTTATGTCTATGCCGGTCACGATTATCTGCCGTTCCAGTTTCTGTCGCAGCGCACCAATCGCCGAACAGACGAATATGGCGGATGTCTGGAAAACCGGGCCCGCCTGTTAAAGGAAATGATCCTCGATACCAAGGACGCCGTCGGCGACAAATGCGCGGTTGCCGTGCGCCTGGCCGTCGACGAACTTCACGGGCCGTCCGGCATCACGGCCGAAGCCGAAGGGCGTGAAATCATAGAAATGCTGGCAGAGCTTCCGGACCTTTGGGACGTCAATGTTGCCGGAAGTCTCGGCAATGATTCCCGCAGTTCCCGGTTTAGCGAGGAAGGTTTCCAGCAGGACTACGTCTCCTTCGTCAAACAGGTAACGACAAAACCGGTGGTCGGCGTCGGCCGGTTCACGTCGCCCGATTTCATGGTCAGCCAAATCAAGCAAGGTGTGCTGGACCTGGTGGGCGCGGCGCGTCCATCGATCGCCGATCCGTTTCTGCCGGAGAAAATCAGGCAAGGGCGAGAAGACGAGATCCGCGAATGCATCGGGTGCAACATCTGTAGGTCTGCCAACAATGAAGGCGTGCCCCTGCGCTGCACCCAGAACCCGACAATGGGTGAGGAATGGCGGCGGGGCTGGCACCCCGAACGCATTGAGGCAAAATCCTCTGATGCCCGCATCCTTGTGGTCGGGGCCGGCCCCGCTGGCCTGGAAGCTTCCCTCGCCCTGGCCAGGCGTGGGTACGCGGTGGCACTGGCTGAAGCTTCTCGTGTGCTCGGAGGGCGTGTGATCAATGAAGCTTCGTTGCCCGGTCTGGGCAAGTGGATCAGGGTCCGTGACTACCGCCAGCACATGTTGTCCAAGTTGCCGAACGTTGAAATCTATCGGGAGAGTCGCCTGGCGGCCGACGACATTGTGGAGTTTGCTCCGGATCACGTGGTCCTGGCTGTGGGCAGCCATTGGCGGCGCGACGGCATCGGCAGTACGGCTGAAAGCCCGTCGGCGATCGCTGCAGATGAGAATATTGTGACGCCCGACGATATTTTTGCAGGCACGGACGTGAAAGGTGCCATCGTCATCTACGACGACGACCAGTACGCCATGGGCGGTGCCCTGGCGGAACGTTTTCTGCAGGAGGGCCACGCCGTGACATTGGTGACCCCGGGACTCATGATCTCCGCCTGGACGTTGATGACCGACGAGCAATTCTTCATTCAGAAAAGACTGATGACGATGGGGATTAAATCGGTTCTCGGACACACAATGGAAAACGCCGCCGCAGGCGTCTTGTCCGTAGCTTGCATCTATACCGGCGAAACGCGGGAAGTGTCCTATGACACCCTCGTATTGGTGACAGGAAAAACAGTCGACCGCAGGCTCCGTGATGCGCTGGACGCAACCCTTGGCAATGCCGGGAGCACGAAACCGCCCGGCGTAACCAGTATCGGGGATTGCCTGGTTCCATCCTCGATCGCCGATGCCGTATTTTCCGGACACCGGTTCGCCCGCGAATTCGAACAACCGATCCTCAACCGCCCGGTGCGCCGGGAACGGCCCCCGCTGACTATCGGAGCGACATCATGAACAAGGACACTGAACTAAGATCACGCCGTCGCCGTCCTGCACGCGGTGATAGGGTTGTCGGCCAGATCGCTCAGCGGCCGTGGAAACAGGTCCGCTACCCGGGCCTCCCGGTCGAAATTCTGAGTGCAGATCAGATCGAAGCCATTCACGATACAGCACTTGTCATGCTCGAGGAGATCGGCATGAAAGTGTTGGCGGACGAGGCGCGACGGCTCTTTCGGTCAGCGGGTTTCGATGTCGACGACGGGCAGGAGCATGTGCACTTCGACAAGGCATTGATCACGGAACTGGTCGCCAAGGCGCCGTCCTCATTCAACCTGCTGGCCCGTAACCCCGAACGTAATGTCACGGTCGGAGACGGGGCTGCCATATTTTCTAGCGTCGGCGGGCCGGCCTATTGCATGGACCTCGACGGCGGCCGCCGTAACGGCACCTACCGGGAGACCTGCGATTTTCTCAAGCTGGTGCAGAGCCTCAACATCCTGCATCAGGAAGGCGGTGGTGGATTCGAGGCCATCGACTTGCCGCCGGAAACCCGCCATCTCGATCTTTATCATGCCCAGATCACCTACCTCGACAAAAACTGGCAGCCCTGGGGTATCGGTCACGGCCAGGCACGCGACGCGCTCGAGATGGCGGCGATCATGCTTGGCAAGTCGGTTGACGACCTGGGCGAGACTCCGGTCTTCACCTGCGTCATCAACACCAATTCGCCGCTACAATTGGATGTCCCCATGGCGGAAGGCCTGATCACCATGTCGAGATCCGGCCAGGCAGTGATCGTGACGCCGTTCACCTTGTCCGGCGCCATGTCGCCGGTCACCCTCGCCGGTGCCCTGGCGCAGCAACATGCCGAAGCCATGGCGGTGATCGCACTGACCCAGATCGTTCGTCCGGGCGCGCCGGTGCTCTACGGCGGGTTCACGTCGAATGTCGACATGCGCACCGGCGCCCCGGCCTTCGGCACGCCGGAATACGTCCAGGCAGCCCAGGCCTCCGGCCAGCTCGCCCGCAGGCTCGGCCTGCCGTTCCGGTCAAGCAATGTGACGGCCGCCAACACCAACGATGCCCAGGCCGCTTACGAAAGTCAGATGGCGTTGTGGGGCGCCATGACCGGTCAGGTGAACCTGCTCATGCACGCTGCCGGCTGGCTCGGTGGCGGGCTGACCGCATCGTTTGAGAAACTGATCATCGATGCCGAAATGCTGCAGATGATGGCAGCCTATTTCGAACCCTTCGAAGTCAATGACGACACATTGGCCATGGATGCCATTCGCGAGGTCGGTCCCGCCGGGCATTTCTTCGGAGCGGCCCATACCATGGAGCGTTACGAACAGGCGTTCTACACACCGTTGC
The DNA here is from genome assembly GCA_021775835.1 of Hyphomicrobiales bacterium. Next base: position 8,147 of record JAJFHC010000027.1, read on the forward strand.
TGTCGAACTGGGACAATTTTGATACCTGGGTCGAACGCGGACAGGTCAACGCTGAAACGCGTGCCAACCAGATCTGGAAGCAGTTGTTGGAAGAATACGAACAACCGCCACTTGTTGCCGGCATCAATGACGCCCTGCTCGACTATGTCGCCCGCCGGAAAATGGAGATTCTGGGCCGGAACGCAGGGTAATTGGAGGAAGCTTGCGCTATCTTTCAATCGGCCCGGTGTAAGGTTCGATCAGGTCGTAGCAGGCAGCGATCGCTTCCTTGCGACTCATCAACTTGTCATCCAGACACCATTCGAGCCACAGGCCGTCGATCAGGGCTATCAGCATCTGGGCGAGACGTCTGGATTTCACGTCCCGGTCGCGGTCCCTGGCAATATCTGAAATAGCCGTCGCCAGGCCATCCCTGTAGGCACGATAGCGGGCCCGGTGCACGGATTTCAGCCGTGGGCTGGAAGACAACGCTTCCCACAACGCCAGCCATGCCCGAAGCTGGGTCTTGTTGAAAATCCCAGGTTTGAAACTCATGGCAATCAGGGTGTTGAGGCGGTCGGTGGCCGGAATGTCGGATTTTTTAGACTGGTTGTCGGCGAGGAACGTCGTCATCGATTCGTACACAGCCTCGAGCAGGCCCTCCTTGTTGCCGAAATGGTGATTGATGAGTCCGCGGGAAACGTCCGCCTCCCGGCATATCCGGTCGATCGTGAACGCCGACATGCCGCCGTCGCCCAGGCATCGCACAGCCGCCTCGATGAGCTGGTCACGCCGTTCAGGCGCCAGTTTCCGCCGGAAACGGGGCGCGTGTTTGAGTGCCGGCTCGTTTGTCATCGTGTTTTCGGTTCTCATGATGGACCGGGATACGAACTTAACGGCATTGCACGGAAATTGACTTGGTGCAATATCTGGCCCCGAGAAGTGAATCGCAGAGCAGTTTCAGGGAAAGGTTTGATTGTGCCAGCATATCTTATCGTCGACACTAAAATAGAAAACGCTGACGAGTACGAAAAATACAAGGCGCTTGCCAAGCCATTGCTGGAAAAGGCCGGCGGCATCTACCACGCCCGGGGCGGGGCCCTCGACGTTGTTGAAAACGAACTGTGGTCGCCGACACGCCTGGTCATTGTTGAATTTCCGGACATGGCAACGGCACGTGCGTTTGCCGACAGCGAAGATTATGCCCCGGTCAAGGCCATCCGCAATGCCAACGCCAAATGCACCACCGTCATCGTCGACGGCATGTAGGCTCGCGTCCGGTCCTTCGGCCACGACGGTTCTTATCCCAACTCGGTATTGCCCACCGTTTGCGCTATCTGCACCAATGTCCGGATGAGCCGTGCATCGCGGCGCTCCTTGAGCACGGCAATATGGTAGTTCGTGATGATCTCAACGTCGGAGATTTCGACCGTTCTCAACCGCGGGTGCGGGACAAATTCGAAATCGGCCACAGCACCGATGGCAATGCCCTGTTCCACGGCCTTCCAGACGGCCTCCCGGCTGCCGATTTCGACCACCGGGTTGATCGTGATACCGGCTTTCTCCAACGCCTGTTCAAAGGCCAGGCGAGTCGTCGACCCTTTTTCGCGAAGGACGAAGTCCTGCCCTTCAAGCTCCCTGATTTTGATTGACTTGCGCCCGAACCATGGATGGTCCGCATGAACAAACACGACCACGCGATGACGGCTGAACGGGACCATCTCCAGTCGTGGGTCGTCCTCGAAATGCGCGATCATCGCAACATCGGCGGTGAATTCGAACAGCCTTTCGAGCGTGCGCTGCGAATTGCCAAGCTGCACGGAGACTTGGACGTTGGGATGTTTTGTTTTCAACGCCACCAGCACGTCAGTTGCGTGAAACGGCCCGACGGCAGCCAGCCGCAACTGGCCTGCCTGCTGATCGCCATGGGCCTGCAGGAATTCCTTCGCCTCGGTCTCGAAGCGGACGATGCGTTTGGAAATCTCGTAGAGTTCCTCGCCGACCGGCGTTAGCAGGACATTGCGTCCGCTGCGCACAAAAAGTTCAACGCCATACTCTGCTTCGAGAGCCCTGATCTGTGTGGTTATGGTCGGCTGACTGATCAAAAGGGCCCTTGCGGCTGCCGTAAATCCGCCGAATTCGGCGGCGGCGTGGAAGGACCGCAGCTGTGAATGATTCATATGCATGGCCTATGAAAAACATAGAAATTATATATTTGTCATATGTATCAGATTGCCCATAGCCTGCACCAGAACAATCCCTGGAGAGGCCCGTGTGGCAGTATAGCAATCCCGTGGACGTGCAATTTGGGGCGGGCAGATTTGACACGCTGAACGGGCTTGTCGCGGGCAGGCGTTACGGGTTGGCGACCTATCCCGATCAGATATTCAGCGATCTCACGGCAAGCCTGGTGGCGAAAGCAGGCGCCCCGGAGATCATCATAAACGATATCCAGGCCAATCCGGATTATCGGTTGCTCGCGGACCAGACTGCGCGGATTTCCAGCGGCCGGACACCTGAAGTGTGGGTCGCGCTCGGCGGCGGATCGGTCATCGACTCCGTCAAGGTCTTCGCCGCCGCCAACGGTGATTTTGCCAATGTCCGGACTTTTCTTGAAACCTGCAGTGGAGCAGACGGGCTTTCCTCGACACCAATCATCGCGGTGCCGACAACGGCCGGCACCGGTTCGGAAGTCACCTGTTGGGCAACAGTGTGGGACGAAGTGAATGGCAAGAAGTACTCGTTGTCTCGTGCAAATCTTTACCCGGAGACGGCTCTGGTCGATCCGGAATTGATGCGTGCGATGCCGCTGAGCCTGACGGTCAGCACAGGTTTGGATGCGCTCTCCCACGCTCTTGAGAGCTTGTGGAACGTGAACGCCAACCCGGTGTCGGCAAACCACGCGGTGTTTGCCGCCCGTGAGGTCATCGATGTGTTGCCCGCGCTTGCACGAGATCTTGGAAATCTGGATCTGCGAAGCAGAATGGCCCGGGCAGCGTTGTTCGCCGGACTGGCATTCTCCAACACAAAATCGGCGATCGCCCACTCGCTTTCCTATCCCATCACGTTGCGGCACAACGTGCAGCACGGCATCGCCTGCTCGTTTTCCCTGCCGATCGTCATCGAAAGCGTAATCGGGATTGGCGGATTGTGCGAAACCTCTCTCAATCGTGTGTTCGACGGAGATCTGCGTGCCGGCGTCGGGCAGGTTTCCAGGCTTTTGAATGGTCTCGGTATTTCTACCATGCCGATCGATCACGGCGTTACCGACGACGAGTGGACCGATCTTGTCGACGGTGCATTCGCCGGTGAACGCGGCAGGAATTTCATCGGACAGAAAGATAGTTTTCTCAGGGCGGCCGAAGCTCTTGCGGCCGCTGCAGCGCCTTGAGCGATGCAAAGTAAGGGCAATTTGAAACCAGCTTCACCGCGTAATGGAAGCTAACGGGAGGAGAAATCAGATGTTCAGGAAACCGGTTCAGAAGAATCTCAGACGGATGACGGCAGGCGCCGTGGCGGCGCTTACGCTGTTTGCCGTGTCGGCCACACAGACGATTGCCGCTGAGTGCGAAGATCCGAAGGAACTGACATTCGCCATCATTCCGACCGAGGAAACGGTCGCCGAGTTGCAGCTCTACCAGCCGATCACCGACCGGATGAAAAAAGAGACCGGCAAGGACATCCAGTTTTTCATGCCGACATCCTACGCCTCCGTGGTGGAAGGTCTGCTCAGCAAGTTCATCGATGTGGCCGTCCTCGGTCCATACAGTTACGTGATCGCCAACAGCAAGGATGACTCGATCGAGGTTTTCGCGACCTACGCCAAACGGCCCGGTCACCTTCAGGAAGAAGGCCCCGGCTACAAGGCTGCTCTTGTCACCAAAAAGGGAACCAAATTCACAACGATCGATTCCCTTAAAGGCACGGTCCTCGGTCTGGTCGACCCCGGCAGCACGTCGGGTAACCTGTTCCCCCGCGTCGTGTTCTCCAAGAATGTGGGCGGCGACCTCGACAAGTACTTCAAGAAGGTCGTCTACACAGGCAGCCACGAGCTCTCCACCGTCGCGGTCGCCAAGGGCAAGGTCGACGCGGCTTTTGTTGCAACCCACCGGTTCGACAATGTGGTCAACAAGGGTGAGGTGAAGCTGGAGGACTTCAATGTTCTGTGGTCGTCTCCGCCGATTCCGCAGGACCCGTTTGTCTATCGCAGCACCCTGTGTCAACCTCTCAAGGACGCCATCAAGTCGACATTTCTGGGGCTTTCGAAAGACGTGCCCGGTGAGAAAAAGTACCTCGACAACGTCAAGTCCAACAAGTTTGTCGCGATGGGCTCTTCCGATTACGATGTGATCAGGGATCTCAAGAAGGCGAAAGACGCGCGTAAGAAGAACTAGGCTTTCGTTCAAGGTCCAACGCTGATCGCGCGACATATTCTGAAGGGGCGGGCACCTGTCCGCCCCATTTAACCTGTTATCCACAAACGTTTTGTCAGGGCTGGTGAGAACGCATGTCTATTCTTTCCGTCAAGGATCTCAAGGTGCGCTACAGCGCATCCGGCCCGGAAATCCTGAAAGGCATCAGTTTTGATGTCGAGGCCGATGACTTCTTTGCCATCATTGGCCCCAGCGGCGCCGGCAAGTCCACGCTTATCCGTTGCATAAACCGGTTGGTCGAGCCCAATTCCGGTACCATCGAGCTTTATGGCGAGAACATCCTGTCGTTGCGCGCAAAGGCCCTGCGCCGGGTCCGCAGCAACATCGGCATGATTTTCCAGGAATTCAATCTGGTGAACCGCATGTCGGTCATGGACAACGTGTTGTCGGGACGGCTAGGTCAGGTGGGGAATTTCCGGGCGCTTTTCCGGTTGTTCTCAAATAGCGACATCGCCCGTGCCCTGACGGTCCTGGACCGCGTCGGTCTTACCGATCACGTCGACAAGCGAGCGGACCAGTTGTCCGGCGGTCAGCGCCAGCGTGTCGGCATTGCGCGCGCGTTGATGCAGGATCCCAAACTACTTCTGCTGGATGAGCCAACGTCGAGCCTGGATCCGAAAATATCGCGCGAAGTCATGGCTCTGATCATGGAGATCGCCAAGGAATACAATGTGCCGGTGCTGTGCAACATCCACGATGTTCGCCTGGCGACGGAGTTCTGCAACAAGATCATTGGCCTTCAGGACGGCTTGAAGAAGTTTGACGGTCCGACTTCGTCGATGAACGAGGACAGTCTGAACGATATCTACGCAATGGAAGTGCTGTAATGGCCGACGCGGTCCTCACAGATCAACGCGTCGACCGGATTGTCAGCGACCGCAACCGCAGCCGGAAACGCCGGTTCGTGCTCTATTTCGTTGTCCTGATACTTGTTGCCATAAGCCTCAAAACCACTGTCGTCGACGATACCGACTGGGAGCGCATGGGGTCGGTTCAGGAGGTTCTTTCTTCGGTCGGCGAATTCCTCGAGGTGGACTGGGAACTGGTGCCTAACCTCTGGAAGCCAGCACTCGAAACCATCATGGTTGCAACACTTGGCACGCTCCTGGGGGTAATAACGTGCATCCCCGCTGTGTGGTTCGGTGCGCTAAACATCTCTCCGTTTCCGCCGGTCACCTATCCAATTGCCCGGATGATGATGACCCTGAGCCGGTCGATCCATGAAATTGTCTGGGCCCTGTTCTTTGTCGCGGCCGTCGGGCTGGGCGCCCTTGCCGGCGTTCTTGCGATTGCGGTCCGATCGGTCGGCTTCATCGCCAAGATGTCGGCGGAGGCAATCGAAGATCTCGACCCAAGGCCGGTTGAAGCGATCCGCGCCGTGGGCGGTAACGAGTTCAAGGTCTTCATCTACGCCATTCTGCCCCAGGTTCTGCCCGCCATGATCAGTGTCATCATCTTTGAGTGGGAGATCAACATCCGCCGTTCGTCGGTCCTGGGACTGGTCGGGGCAGGCGGGCTGGGTCTGGTGTTCTTCCGCCAGCTCAACACCTTCAACCATGCCGGAGTCACAACCGTTATCCTGGCCACACTGGTGCTGATTCTGTTCGGCGAACTGGTCTCGTACTTTACGCGGAAAGCACTCATCTGATGGCAAATGGGATCGCAACAGGATCAGAGGCGACGGACACCGGGTCAGGGCCGCGACAGTGGCAGAGGTTCAGGTTTCCAAACTCGCTTTACCGTTTCGGCGGTTTGCTCCTGGCGCTCGTGTTCATCGTTTTTTCAATCGCCTATTTGAACATTCCGCTGGACCGGTTTCTGGGCATGTTCGGGCGCATCGGCACACTCATCTCGGATCGCTACTATCCACCCGACATCGACTATGTTCTCGATGTCGACTATCTGTCATCAGTTGTCGACACCATTCAGATGGCGTACCTGGGGGCAATATTCGGCATGCTTCTCGCCATCCCGCTCGGTTGGTTCGGCGCCCGCAACATGACGCCCAGCCTGATGTTCGTGTATCCAGTGGCGCGGTTGCTCACCATGAGCGCGCGCGCCGTCCACGAAACCATCTGGGCCATTCTCTTTGTGACCATACTGGGCTTTGGCATGATGGCCGGCATTCTGGCCCTGACCATGTTCTGCATCGGTTTTGCCGGCAAATTATTCGCAGAAGAAATAGAAGGCATCGATATGGGCCCGGTCGAAGCCATCCGCGCCACCGGTGCAAGCGAACTGAGCGTCATGATTTACGCCGTCTTCCCCCAGGTCCGGGTGGCGTTCACCGGTATCGGCATCTACACCTGGGATGTCGCCTTCCGGGCCGCGACCGTGGTCGGTTTCTTCGGAGCGGGGGGCATGGGCTGGTATCTCAAGCGAAACGTGCTTCAGATCGAAACCCTGCGTGTGGCCGCGATACTGTTGTCGATCATCGTCCTGGTGGCTATCTCCGAAGCCGTATCGGCCTGGGCCCGCGCCCGGGTGTCAAAGGCCAAGTAATACCAACGTTGCCTACTGTTGCCCCATTTCACCGCGGCGATTTTGGTCTGCCGGCGAGGCGCGTTTCGCGCCGGAGTGCGGTGTACTCTAAGCGGAACGCAACGATGTCCGGAGGCCAAAATCGCCCGGCCTTCGGTGGGTTATCCTTGCCCACCAGGTGCGTTGCAGCACTCGACCGATACACCGTATCGCTCTTCGCACCGCGCCTGCCCGGATGAGCAAGGATAGCCCATGAAATGGGGCAACAGTAGGCAACGTTGGTATAACAGGTGCGATCGGATTACTCCGACACCAACCCCAATCGTTCATGCCATGCCGCAAGACTTTCATCGGGGTATTCGTCGAAAGTCTTGTCGCCGTCGCGGATACAAGCCCTTGCCCATGCAGGCTTGGAGCCGAGCATGAGGTGGGTATGTTCCGGCGGGGTCGGCAATTGCGTATCGATGACGGACGCAAGCGGGTGTACAAGATCCGGCCAGCGCGGATCCCACACCCAAAGGGCAGAGCCGCACATCTTGCAGAACCGCCGTTCGGCAGGACTCAACGGTGCCGTTCGGGTCTCGGGATCGAATATCGCCGCACGGTAGACGCTTATGTTTTCCTCACCGGTAACCTTCAATGTGTCGAATCGGGCGCCAAGGTTGATCGCCGACCCGCTACCTCCCGTGGTCTTCCGGCAGATCGAGCAATAACAGACATTGAACGGATAGGGGTGTTCGGATTCCACAGTGAACCGTACACTCCCGCAATGGCAGGATCCCTCAAGTTTCATGGCCGGGCGCCTCCTCGACTTTGAAGTTGATCGTTGTTCGGGATGATATGACCGGCACTCATGTTTGTCACAATGAACATGAGTTGGCGCACTATGAAACGCGCTGGCAACCGCTTCGTCTAAATTGTTACAAAAGTAACAAGCTTTGGAATTTTCTTGTCATAGCAGGGCGGGGCCATCGTCGAAATCGACTATTATCACCATCAAAATCACCTTGGGGATTATTCCTAAGGTGTTGTTTCAAAAACATTTCAGCATTTTGTTGGGCAGAAAGCTTCAAGGGAACTGTTTGACAAACCCGGATTGTCATATAACGATTGGACAAGGGGCATATAACGATGCCGATCGGGGGCATTGAGAAAAACCTCAGATACCTTCCATGAGAAGGCCTATGTCCGAGTTCATCGACGGGGAGTCCAATATGATAAAACGTTTGTTTCTATCCGGTGTTGCACTGTGCGCTTTTGCGACAGTGGCCAATGCCGCATGCCCGGCTGTTACAGTCGCGGATCCAAAAGGTGTTGCTGCCGGAGCATTCCCGCAGCAATACGAACTGAGTGAATTTGAAGCACTCGCCAAATGCAAGATGACGTTTGCAGGCAACCCTGCAGCCGAAGCCATGAACGGCAAGATCATCGGTAATCCCAAATTGCCGGGCCTTGCTGACCGTTTGCCGACAGAGCCGCTTGTCGTGGCGCCCTACGAAAGCATCGGCAAGTATGGTGGCACGCTTGACGCGCTGTCCAATGCAACCGAAGCAGGTACTTCCGACTTCCTGTCGACGCGTCACGTCAATCTTGTCCGTTATTCCGACGATCTCCAGACAATCGTTCCCATGGTGGCCAAGAGTTGGTCCTGGAATGACGATTTCACCCAGCTGACCTTCAAGCTTCGCAAGGGCCACAAGTGGTCCGATGGTGAACCGTTCACCGCCGAAGACGTGAAATTCTGGTACGACAACCTGGCGCTTGATTCGAAAGTTATCGAAAAGCCGAAGGACTATGTTCTTGTCGCCGGCAAGCGCATGACGGTCGATGTCGTCGATCCGCAGACGGTTCGCTTCAACCTGCCGGCACCCAAGCCCGGTCTGGTTGCCCACTTCGCGACCTCGTTCGCACAAGGCTTCCAGCCCAAGCATTTCCTCGGCAGGTTCCACCCGGACATCAACCCGGATGCCGACAAGCTGGCAAAGGATGCTGGTTTTGAAAACGGCCTGGAAGTGATCAAGGCCTACTTCGGCAATTCAGACTGGACCGACACACCGTCGCCCCTGCTGAACAGCCCGGACAAGGTCGCAAAACTGCCGGCAGCGGTAGTGCCGACACTGGAAAGCCACCTGACGATCTCCGATACGACTGAAGGACGTCACTACGTCTCGAACCCGTATTTCTTCATCGTCGACACGGCAGGCAACCAGCTTCCCTACATCAGCGAACAGGACGAACTCTATGCCAATGACAATCAGGTCCGTATCCTGAAACTGGTCAATGGCGAAGCTGACTACAAATCACAGTCCCTGCAGCTGGCCGACGCACCTCTCCTGCTCGAAAATCAGGAGAAGAACAACTACACGGTTCACCTCAAACCCCAGATCGCAATTCATGCCTTCTCGTTCAACGTAACGTCGGCAGATCCAGAAAAGCGTAAGGTTTTTGGTGATTTGCGTTTCCGCAAGGCCATGTCAATTGCCATCGACCGTAAGGAACTCAACGAAGTTGCTTATTTCGGACAAGGCACCCCGCAACAGTACATCGGGTTCTCGCCGGCACCGGAATTTGTCGACCCCAAGTGGAAGAGCTTTGCCACTGAGTTCGACGCTGAAGCCGCCAAGAAGATGCTTGACGAAGTCGGTCTCGCCGACAAGGACGGCGACGGCTTCCGTGAGCTGCCCAATGGTGAAAAGCTTGTTCTGAACATGCAGTTCGCCACCCAGGGCATTGCCGGACAGGTTGTTGAACTGGTCGGTCAGTACTGGTCCAATGTGGGGATCAAGACGACGGTCAAGGAAGTGACTCCGGATGAGTACCGCTCGGCACAATCCTCCAACCAGCTTGACGTTGGCATGTGGGAAAAAGGCCAGCCCATGGGCATCATCCTCGGCAACAACGAGCTGTGGGTCCCGCCTTTCGAAAACTATTTCGCACACCGCACAGGTATGCTGTGGGCCGAATATGTGGAATCAGGCGGTTCCAAGGGCGTCAAGCCGCCGGCATTCGTCGACCAGCTGATTGCCGACATCAACGCGTTCCAGTCGACCCCAGCGGGGACGCCTGAATCCGACAAGCTCGGCGCGCGCCTGGTCGAAAACATGGTGAGCAATCTCCTGTTTATCGGCACGGTTCAGTCATCCGGCGTGATCTACCACCGTAATGCTCTGAAGAACTTCGTCGAATTCAAGACGGCGTCTTATGAGTATTACCGGACGTTTCCCTACCGTGCATGGCAGTGGTACCTGGACGAATAGGGTACGTGGGTAGACGATAAAACACCTGGACCGGGCGGTTCTCCCGCCCGGTCCATCACTTGTAGAACCGGTCCGGATTCAATCTAGTCAGTTTGTCGAGGGGACAATTTATGGCAAGATTCCTTCAGTTCACATTCATGCGTGCAGTGATGGCCCTGGTCACGCTGCTCACGGTCTCGCTGATCGTGTTCACGCTGATGGAACTGGTCCCGGGCAGTTGCGCGGAGCGGTATCTTGCCTTCAAGAACACCCAGGGCGCGCAGATCACGATCGATGATATCAAGGCGGAAGAAGTACGTCTGGGTCTCGACAAGCCATTTATCATTCGCTGGGGAACCTGGGTCGGGAGCGTATTCTTCAAGGGCGAGTTCGGCGACAGCTGCATTCTGCGCCTCAATATCAACCAGCTCCTGAGTGACAAATTCTGGATCAGCCTTTCGATCTGTATGGTCGCGCTGATCATTGCCTATCTGATCGCCATTCCCATCGGAATAATGTCGGCGACATCGAAGAGCCCGGTGGCAAACAACTCCGTACGTTTCCTCAGTTATCTGGGCCTTGCGATACCGAATTTCCTGTTGGCACTGATCATAATGTTGATAGCGACGGTCCTGTTCGGCGATTCGCTGACAGGACTGTTTTCAAAGGAATTCCGGGACGCCGCGTGGTCCTGGGACCGGCTGATGGACTTCCTGTCGCGCGCATGGCTTCCGATATTTATCCTGGGGTGGTCGGCGACCGCCTTCGCGCTCCAGACCGTGCGCGCCCTCATGCTCGATGAGATCGGAAAACTCTATGTGACGGCGGCCGCCGCCCGCGGTATTTCAGGCCGAAAGCTTCTCTGGCGCTATCCCGCCCGTCATGCGCTGGGCCCGGTTATCAATTCGCTGGGGTTTGACCTGAACCGGATATTCAATGAACTGCCTGTGGTCGCCTTGATCCTGACTTTGACCGAGGCCGGCGCGCTGTTGATCGAATCTTTGGCCAGATCCAACGACCAGCAACTTGCCGGGGCGATCATCTTCCTGCTGACGGCCAGCATCGTTTTCCTGAATTTCGTAACCGACATCATGCTGGCGCTGATGGACCCGCGCGTAAGACGGGGGCTCATGGGATAGGCAATGACGAGCACTACAGACACCGCACAAGCCAAAACCGATCAGGAACTCAAGGAGGCCTATTTTACCGCCTCGCAGGGGCAATTGATCTGGTCGCGGTTCAAGAGTGATCGGACAGCCATGGTCGCGGGCTGGATTCTGATCGTCATGGTACTGATGGGATTGTTTGCGCCGTTTTTGTCGCCCTATAATCCGACCATTGCAGGGCGCGACAAGGAATATGAAAACGGAGCGCCTCAGATCCCGAAATTCTGGGACGAAAACGGTTTTTCAGCCCGCCCGTTCCTCTACACACTTGAGCGTGAGCGTTCTATCAAGACCAATTTTCGGTGGGTGACCAAAGTCAACCGGGAAAAGCGCCGGTACGTCTACTTCTTCGTGCAGGACTGGAAATACAGTTTCATCAATATCGATTGGGACCTGCCTGGAGACGCTTTCGACGTCGACATCGAGACATTGACGTTTACGACACATCTCTTCGGGACCGACACGGGCGGCATCCACATCTTTGGCACGGACGCGAGTGGCAAGGACATATATTCCCGGACATTGCACGCGGTCTATACGTCTCTGGCGGTTGGGACTCTGGGGGTGCTGATTTCGTTTGTGCTTGCCTTGGTGATCGGCGGGGCAGCGGGTTACTTCGGCGGCTGGACAGACTCCATCCTGCAGATGATAACTGATGCCATCCGAACCGTGCCGGCGATCCCGTTGTTCATGGCTCTCGCCGCCTTTGTGCCGGACGAGTGGAGTTCGGAGACAAGGTTCTTTTTCATATCGATTATTCTCGGCCTGATCGGTTGGCCAACTCTCGCCCGGCGCATCAGGACACACTTGTTGACCGAGCGCAGCCAGGAATATGTGCTTGCAGCCGAGCTTTGCGGTGCCACGCCCAGCCATGTAATTCGCAAGCATCTGCTGCCCAGTTTCACCAGTTACATCATCGTCGATCTGATGATTTCATTCCCCTACGCCGTGCGCTCCGAAACAGCGCTCAGTTTCATCGGCCTGGGTCTGAAGGATCCGGTGAACTCGCTGGGGGCGCTCATGCAGAATGTTTCCAAAGCCGATGTCTTGTTGAACTACCAGTGGTATTTCATACCGGTGATTTTCTTTGTCGCCCTCGTGCTCGCTTTCGTTTTTGTCGGTGACGGCCTGCGGGATGCGGCAGACCCATATTCGGGCGCAAAGAAATGACGTTGCTGAACGTAGAAAACCTGACACTGCAGTTCGACACCGATGAGGGTCGGATTACCGCTGTCGACGATGTCTCTTTCGATCTCAATGCCGGCGAGATCATGGGGCTTGTCGGAGAGTCGGGGTCGGGAAAATCGGTGACGGCAAAGGCGTTGATGCAGCTCAATCCGTCAAACTCGGTCTACGGTGATGGCAGTCGGATTACCCTGACGATCGACGACGGACAGATTGATGTCCTGACGCTGAAAACCGCACGCGACATGCAGGTTGTCCGTGGCGGCGCGGTCTCCATGATCTTTCAGGAACCGATGGCCAGTTTCGCACCGGCCATCACGATCGGCGACCAGATGGTCGAACAGCTCATGCTGCACAAGAAGATCAATGCCCGTGAAGCGGCAAGGGTTTCGGTGGAAATGCTGGACCGCGTCGGCATTTCGGACGCCTCCAAACGCTTCAATCAATACGCGTTTGAGCTGTCCGGCGGCATGCGTCAGCGCGCCATGATTGCCATGGCGCTTTCAACCAATCCGAAGCTGCTGATCGCCGATGAACCGACCACCGCGCTCGATGTCACCATCCAGGCTCAGGTCATCGATCTGATGAAGGATCTCGTGTCCGAGTTCGGCATGGGCATCATTTTCATCACCCACGACCTGGGTGTTGTCGCCCAGACCGCCGACAAGGTTGCCGTGATGTATCTGGGCCGTCTGGTGGAGCAGGGGCCGGTGCGCGATGTGATCCGCAACCCGATCCATCCCTACACCCGCGGGCTGTTGAACGCGATCCCGAAGATCGAGGATCTCGATGCGCCCCTGACTCCGGTGCCGGGAGACATTCCAAGCCCACTCGAACGCCCGAGCGGTTGCGTTTTCCATACCCGCTGCTCCGTTGCCGAGCCACAGTGCAGCCAGTCGGTGCCGCAGATGACTGTGCAGGAGAATACCCACAATTTCGCTTGTTTCGTCGAGGCTGACCTGCGGGGGGCACAATGACCGAAAAGTCCATCATCTCCGCCAACGGCCTTTCGGTCCACTTTGCCCTGCGCGGCGGCATGTTCACGCCGAAGCTGGTGCTGAAGGCGGTCGACAACGTCAACCTGGAAATACCCAAAGGGTCCTTTTTTGGTCTGGTCGGCGAAAGCGGATCGGGAAAGACCACCCTTGGACGCGCATTTCTGAAGGCGGTGCCGATCTCGCTAGGCGAAGTTTCCTATACCGATGAGGAAGTGCAATACGATCTCGTCAATCTTGGCAAGGCCGAGCTCAAGGACTACCGCAAGCGGGCGCAACTGATCTTTCAGGACCCCTATGCGGCGCTGAGCCCGAGGATGACGGTCCGCGACATCATTGCCGAACCGCTCGAGGTCATGGGCATCACGAAAACACGCGATGAGACCGACGCGCGCGTGCGCGAGATCGCGGCCAAATGCCGGCTTAATCTCGAACACCTGCGCCGTTTCCCCCATGCCTTTTCCGGCGGGCAGCGTCAGCGCATATCGATTGCCCGGGCTCTGGTCTCCAACCCGCAATTTGTGGTTGCCGACGAAAGCGTGGCTGCACTCGATGTGTCAATTCAGGCCGACATCCTAAATCTTCTGAAGACGTTGCAGGACGAGTTGGGGCTGACCTATCTTTTCATCAGCCATGACCTGTCGGTCGTGGCCCACATTTGCGATCATGTGGCGGTCATGTATCTGGGCCGCCTTGTCGAAACCGCCCCGACCCGGGAACTTTTCTCGGCACCGCGCCATCCCTACACCAAGGCTCTGTTGTCAGCAATCCCATCGCTCGAGCCGGATCACAAGGGCAACGCGCAAAAGCTCGAAGGCGAGATCCCGTCGCCGACGAATCCGCCGCCCGGGTGCAAGTTTCACACCCGCTGTCCGTTCGCCATCGACATCTGTCGGACAAAAGAACCGGCTCTCGAGCATTCCTCCAGCGAGCACGATGTGGCGTGCCACCGCTGGAAGGAACTGATGGATGAGCCGGCTCCGGCCTAGAAATCCAGCCCGAATTTTTTCCGCGAAAAGGACGCGCAGCAATGAACGGCGTTGTACTGGCCGGCGAAACTCTGGTCTTCCTGGGCCGGATCGGGTGGAAGGGCTTGCGTCGCACCTTGCCGGCTCTGGGCATTGTAGCTTCTGTCCTCGTCGCCGAGTGGATGGTGCTATCGCGGCTTCATTGGCTTTTCCCGAAAATCCTTGAAGGTGCTTTTGCACCCTTTCTCGCAGCCACTGTCTCCAGCAGCTTTGTTTTCCTGCGCGTCGTCGTGGTCGGAGCGGCGGTCGCTGTTTTATTTGTCCCGATGGACACAGACCGCCCGGGCAAGGGACGCTTCAATCGGCGCTATTGGACGCCGTGGAGTGCCATCGCCGCGGGCTTCAGCGTGGGTTTGTTCGCGCTCGAGGCGGCCCAGATTCAGTTGCAGTTCGGCGGCGCCGAACCGCTTGACCCTGTCGCCGGAATTGGCCTGACACTGGGACTCTACTACTGCCAGATTGTTCTCCTGGGACTGGCCGCGTGTTTGTTCGCAGCGTGCCCGATTTACCTGACGGCGGAACGCGACACGGGGATGACCCTCTGGCAGTTTTCGAAAAACCATCGGTTGGCGATATGTGTTGCAGGCCTCATTGTGTATTTGCTGGTGGAAAAGGTTTTGCTGCCGGTTCTGCTCTACCTGCCCTTTGTCGCCCCGTTCTGGACCATGACCAGTGAACTGTCCGAAATCCGTCACTACGCGGTCCAGACCGCCACAATCATTGCCCAAAGTCTGTCGGTACTGATATATGCAGCCTTTGTTCTGTCGGCACATGAAATGAGCAGACGATCCGGGACTCCATCGGATCGGACAAGCCCGATACGCTGACGCCAACAGAACTTCCGCTTCTGGGACAATTCAGATGAATTCAACCGCCGCTCCCTTGGACGACGAACAGGATAGTGCCTACGCTTGGAAGCGCATGACGTTATCCGTGGTTCTGAGTTCTATTGGCGGTGTCGGCCTGTGGTCGGGTGTCGTCATCCTGCCCGCCATTGAGGCGGAATTCGGTGTAGATCGATCTGAAGCTTCCCTGCCATACACCGCAACCTTGATCGGTACGGCCGTGGGCGGCGTGTTGATGGGCCGGCTGGCAGACCGGTTCGGCATCGCCGTGCCTCTCGTCATCAGCACGATCATGCTTGGGCTGGGATATATGGTGGCCGCCAGTTCCGGCTCATTCTGGCAATTCGTTCTGGTGCAGGCCGTGATGATCGGCATGTTCGGCAGTTCCACCACATTCGGACCGCTGGTGGCGGATATTTCCCTGTGGTTTGCAAAACACCGGGGCATCGCCGTCGCCGTCGTGGCAAGTGGCAATTACATGGCCGGGACCATATGGCCACCAATCCTGCAGTATCTCGTTGAAACCTCCGGCTGGCGCAGCGCTTACATGGTGGTCGGCGGTATCTGCCTGGTGACCATGCTGCCGTTGGCCCTGATGATTCGCCGCCGCGCCAATCTGGAGGAACGTGAACGACGTGGAACAGGAACCTTGCGAACCATTCCCTTCGGCCTGTCTACGGGCGGGTTGCAGGCCCTGCTCATCGTTGCCGGGCTTGCCTGCTGCGTGGCGATGGCCATGCCTCAGGTTCACATCGTTGCCTATTGCAGCGATCTGGGCTACGGCGTGGCGCGTGGCGCCGAGATGTTGTCCCTGATGCTGGGACTGGGTGTGATCAGCCGGTTGGCGTCGGGGCTGATTGCCGACCGGATCGGCGGCGTCGGCACCCTTATCCTGGGGTCGACACTCCAGTGTCTGGCGCTATTGTTCTACATCCCGTTCGATGGGCTCGCATCGCTTTATGTTGTCTCCGCCCTGTTCGGACTGGCCCAGGGCGGCATCGTCCCGAGCTACGCCATGATCATCCGGGATTATTTTCCCGCCCGTGAAGCCGGCACGCGGATCAGCCTGGTCATGATGGCGACGGTCGCTGGAATGGCGGTTGGCGGCTGGATGTCTGGAGAAATTTACGACCTCACGGGATCTTATCTAGCCGCGTTCCTGAACGGCATTGCCTGGAACGTTCTGAACATGGCTATTGCCTTTGGATTGCTGATGGGGCGCTGGAGAATGAGCGCCGTACCCGCCTGACGGTACGCTTACGACTGGAATTGCTCTCCTCTTGTAAATGCTCACGGTTTCGTCGATCGCGAAAACCGGATTAGCCGATCGGCCTGGGCTGATGTACCGCCACACCTGCCATGACCAGGGCGATCCCGACCAGATCCAGCCAAGTGGGCATCTGGCCCAGGACCACCGCGGCGATCACTGTTGCGACGGCCGGTAGCAGCGCCAGCATGAATGCGAAACTGGCACGGGGAAGTCTGGACATGGCAAACTGGTCGCAAATGTAGGGTATGACGGACGAACAAATTCCGACCCCGATGCCTGCCAGTATCAATTGCGGGGATCCGAACGCCTGCACCGCCTGCATGGCTCCGATCGGTGCCAGAATGATAAACGCAATCGCCATCGCCGCACCCAGGCGTTCAATGCCATTGTTGGCGCCGTCCTCCGCAGCTTTGTGACCGAGGACGATGTAGCCCACGAACAGCAGACTGTTGGCGCACGCCCATAACAGGCCGACCATGTCGCTCGACCAGCGAAAGTCGATCAGGATGAAAACGCCGGCAACAGCAAGGGCGAGGGCGAAGAGATTCCGGGCAGATCGTGTTCCGTAAAGGGCGACCGCCAAAGTACCAATAAACTCCATGGCTGCCACGAGGCTCATGGGAAGCCGCTCCAGAGCCAGGTAGAAAGATGTATTCATGACCGCAAGACACACGCCGAGCCCCAGCAAAAGTGCCCTTGTTCGTTTGTCCGCGTGCGCCCAAGTCCTCCAGGGTCTCGTGATCGGCGCAAAGACCAGCGCGGCAGATGCAATCCGGAACCATGCCACGCCCAGCACGCCGACGGCGGGAAACAGAAGGACCGCGAAGGAAGGGCCGAGATAGTGGAAAACAGCACTTACGGCGAACCAGGCTTGGGGTGGGGTTGCATCTGTCACCTTTGCAATTGTGGTGTTTCGCGGTTTCATCCTCATCTCCTCTGCAGAGAAGTATGAAAGGACATTATTGAGTTTCATAGGATGATCATGATATAAAAGGTCGGAATGTGACTAATTAAAAATTGAAATTCCAATGAATCGCCTAAGATATGAAAATGGCGCAATGGATGAGATCGACGTGCGGTTGATCCAGCGTCTGCTGGACGATGCAAGGACGAGCCTTGCCGATCTTGCCCGGGACGTTGGGTTATCGTCGCCGAGTGTGTCGGAGCGGCTTCGCCGTCTGGAAGATGCCGGCGTCATCGAGGCGTACTCGGTCAGAATTAACCCGAAGGCGCTGGGTTATCCGTTATCGGCGTGGTTGCGAATCCGCCCTCTGCCGGGCAAGTTGACCACGGTTGTGGAGATCATCAGGAACAGACCCGAGATCGTCGAGTGTGACCGGGTCACCGGTGAGGACTGCTTCCTGGCCAAGGCCCATGTCCGGTCGGTGGAGGATCTGGAAAGACTGATCGATGCGATCATTCCATTCGCCATGACCAATACGTCGATCATCCAGTCCTCGCCTGTCAAAGGACGGGTGCCGCCGTTGGCCAGGCCGGCGAAGTAGGGACGCGTTCGCGGGGCATTGAAGCAATGTTCCGCGTCCGCCGGAGAATGTTTGTAACGTTGCGTTGTCATCCGGCATCCAATCATGAGCGTATAGCGTACGGAGTGTGATGGTTGACACATCCCGGTCGTGCGCCATTTTCTTGAATTGCGAATGGGCCCACGGAAGTCACGTGAAACAGTCGGCGGCATCGGCGGGACGTATCACCGGAAACGATTAGGACAAGCGATTGCTCACTAATGATGAAAAGCCTGTCCCGGTCGCGGTTCTCTTGCCCTGTGGACGATCATGTTGGTTTGCCAGAGGTGAATTGCGTTCGCTTGACAGACACTTGTCAGGCTCGCTAGATCAGGGGCGATTGAGTGTCGTTTTGCAGATTCTTCCCTTGAGACGCGGAGTCGAAAGTGGCGTTCATTCAATAAAGCTGTTCTCGGCAAGCTCACGGGCTGATGCGGGCGGGATTTTTGAGGGTCTTTTCGAGGGAATTCAAAGTTTGATTTTGACACGGATCTTCCGGGCCGGGGGCAACGTCCGGGAGAAGCGCATATTGTCTGGAACAATTCCACAATGAGCTTGAGACCGGTTCTCTTGCCAGCCGAAATCAGAGTGCGTGAATTCGACGCAAAGCTTCTGCTTGCCTGTTGTCTGGCAGAACGAGGTGTTCCCTGTTTTATCGGGCAGCGGACGGAAATTGACCTTATGGCGGGAAAGTTTCCCCAGTCGATCTATGTTGCAAAAGGATTGACGCCCCAGACCCGACGCCATTTTGTCTCCGCCAAGAATTTCGGTCATGAAATCGTCGCCTGGGACGAGGAGGCCATCTGTTACCTTACGCGAGAAATCTATATCGGGCGCCGATGGGGCAGGAGTACTTTGCCGCTGGTTTCGCAATTGATCGCCTGGGGTGAGGACAATGCCGAATTGTGGACCGAAGCGCTGCAGGGCGAGAACATTCCCATTCACGTCCTTGGCAATCCGCGTGCCGATCTTCTGCGCCCGGAAATGCAGGGGCTGGTGGATCCGGATGCAGAATTTCTGCGGCAGCGTTACGGCCGTTTCATCCTGCTTAACAGTAACTTCGGTTCGGCCAACAACATGTTTCCCCACCGAACCCGCTTCAAGGATGACGTCGATCCCAAGGACCTCCATCCCAACGACCGCATTGGTTTCAATGTCGCCCAGGCCGAATACAAACGGGTGATGTTCCAGCGGATGTTGCAGGTTCCCGCGTTCTTGGCTGCATCGTTTCCCAACACCCAAATCATAGTACGCCCTCATCCCGCCGAGAATCACGGAGCGTGGCACGAGGCAGCCGCCGGGCATGCCAACATCGAAGTAATCCATGAAGGTAGCGTACTGCCCTGGATCAAGGCGTCGGCCTGCGTCGTTCACTCTTCCTGTACGACCGCCCTTGAAGCCTATCTGCAGGGCGTCCCGGCAATTGCCTTGCGCTTTCCAGGGGGTCACGAATGCGACAACGATCTTCCCAATCTGATCAGTTACTCGGCGTCAGAAAAAGAAGATATGCCGGTGCTGATTGGTCCAGCTCTGGCCGGTGGTCTTCCTCCCAATGGCAATGGCGGAAAGTCGAAAGTGCTGCTGGATTATTTCATAACATCTCTTGACGGCCCGTTGGCCTGCGACCGCATTGCCGACTTTCTCGCGGACCTTTCACGCATCGCACCTGCACCAGCGCCTGGACCTCTGGTTCGATTGCTACAGAATGCCAGGATCGCGTTTCGCAAGACCACCCGCTACATCAATGCGCGGCGTGGAGACCATCCGGCAAACCCCGAGTTCCGGGAACATCAGTTCCCGGAGTTAACGGCTGAAGAGGCGAATCAATTGGTTCAGACTTACTCGAAACTGCACAATCGCTTTGATAACGTCAGGGTGCGCAGGGTCGCCCGGCGCGTTTTCGAGGTCCGAGGTGTGGCCTCCGAGTCAAAACTGTAACATTTATGACATCGTTGATCGGGGAAATGCGTTTGTCGCGCAATAACCGATTGTTTACAGCCGCAGCCGGCGGTACTCTGTCGGCCTTTCGCGGATGATTTGCGTCCCCGCTGCGAGGTTGTACTGAATGTCGCGCACTAACCCTATTCTGCATTCCCTATCGTTCGCCATGAGGACAGCGTTGATTACGGTCGCCTTGACGGTTGCCGCGCCAACTATCTCTCATGCCAACGAGCAGCAATTGCAGAGTCTGTTTGTCCGTGTTCTGATCAACCCAAGTGACATCGAACTGAATCTTCAATACGCGAGCCTCGCCGAAGAGATGGGTCTCACCCGTAAGGCATTGTCGGCATACGAGCGCATTCTCATTCAGCATCCCGACAATGAAGACGCGAAGGAAGGTTTCTACCGCGTCCGCCGCAGTCTGGAGCCGGAGTTTACCGACATAACCGTCGACCTGGGTGGCCGTTACGAGACCAACGCCCGACAGCTTTCCAATCGTGAGTCGCGCAAGGACGATTTTACCGCGCGGGCGAAGATCTCGGTTCTTGACGAACACAAGGTCGGAAGCACCCGTTGGCGCACGGAAGGGTCGTTTCTGGGCGATCTTCACTATGACGTCAGCGACTTGGACTACGCTCGCGCGGAAGTAATGACGGGTCCTGTCCTGTCCGTTGGCAAGACATTGCGGGTCCACACCGCCGTGGGCGGGTCCTACGCCGTTCTGGACGGAGAGGAACTACTCGCCGAGGCTGCGATAAAAATCGGCATTGAGGGCATTCTCGAAGGGGCGCTCGACAAGCTGGAGATCCGGGCAGGCTACCAGGATCTGGGAAACAAGTTCTCCGACGCAGATGCGATTGTCGTCGACGTGGTAGGCCGTCTGACGCGGTCGAATGTGCTGATGGACAACGATGTGCTGGCGGCCTATCCGAGATTCAAGTTCAGCAAGCCCTCCAACAGCTCCGGTTCGGCAACGACGCCTGATCGCCTGTTCCCGGGGGACTACATCCAGGCCGGTGCCACACTTGCCTATTACATGCCCCTTGTCGGCGACATCGTCTTTGGCCTTACGGCCAACGGGTATTACAGAGATTACGATCAGGAAGTCAGAAACGGAACGAAGGACCGCGAAGACATCTTCCTTTCGCCTGGCGCCCAGGTGGTTTTCAAGGATGTGCTCGGTCTTAAGAGCAGCCTGCGACTGGAGTACCGTTACGAAAAGAACCTGTCTAACGACGACTTCGAGGATTTCGACAACCACGTGATATCGATCCGTGCAGTGAGGAAATTCTGATGAATATTCGCTTCGTCACTGTTGCCTTGTGCGTGGCGCTTCTGGCGACGCTGGGGATTGCGCAATCGGCGTTACGCATTGGCGTGACAGCGGCTGTCTCCAATCAGGTGACCGGATCGGTAGGCGGTGGAGCGACGCCGCTCAAAGCGGGCGATGCCGTTTTCCAGAACCAGGTCATCAAGACAGGCACGGACAGCACCACGCAGCTTCTGTTCAACGACGAGACAGCCCTGACCGTGGGCCCGGGTTCTGAACTGACGCTCGACCGTTTTGTTTACAACCCCGCACAACGCACTGGCGACATCGTTTTCAACACCACAAAGGGCGCCTTCCGCTTTGTGACCGGCAACGCCAAATCAGCGTCCTACAAGATCAAGACGCCGGTTGCCCTGATCGGGGTTCGGGGCACGATTTTCGACTGGTTCATCGACACGCTCGGCAATCTGGTTCTGATCCTGGTGGAAGGAGAGGTTGAAGTCTGTCCGACGCCGGCGACCTGTGTAATCGTCAACTCACCGGGCGACTTCATAGTCGTCAAGGCGGACGGCACGGTTGAAGGACCGGCGACCTGGACCGGCGATCTCTGGAACGTGGCTTTTGGTGTGCCGTTCCCGCTGTTCGGACGCAACACGATCAACAATTTCTCCGAATTCCCGATCACCCTTGATCCAACCGATGTCAACGACGCGCTTGACGGCAACAGCCTGGAACCGCCGGTTATCTTCGAACCACCACCGATCACTATCACTAAGGGTGGCAGTGATTAGGTTGAAATTCAGGATTTAGACATTACGTTTTCGTGAACGTAGCTGACTCGGCACCGATTCTTGCCGACCGGCAACTTTGTGCGTGAAGGAGACGGTTCCAATGTATTACAGAGCCTCGATTGTCGGACTGTCCGTTGCCATAATGGCCATGGCGGGTGTCGCCCAGTCTGCGTCGCGCATTGGCGTGACGGCGGCCACAACCAATCAGGTTACCGGGGCCATGGGGGGGCCGGCCAAACGGCTGCGCACTGGCGATGGAATATTTCAGAACCAGGTCATTCGAACCAAGGCTTCCAGCACTGCACAACTGCTGTTTGCGGACGAAACGGCCCTGACGGTTGGCCCGGCCTCCCGTGTCAAGCTGGACAAGTTTGTCTACAATCCAAACAAGAAGGTCGGCAATATTGTTTTCAGCGCAACCAAGGGCGCCTTTCGATTTGTAACCGGCAATGCAAAATCCAGATCCTACAAGATCACAACGCCGTTCGCGTCGATTGGCGTACGGGGCACGATATTCGACGGGTTTCTGACGAAAAAGGCGCTCATCGTGATTCTTGTAGAAGGTGGTGTCGATGTCAGGACCAGAAATGGCAAGACCATTCGCCTGAACCGACCGGGCAATTACGTTATCGTTCGTGCCGACGGGTCGACCCTTGGACCAGCGGCCTGGAGTGGATCGTTGTGGAATGTGGCGGTCGGTGTGCCCTATCCGCTGTTCGGGCGCAACACGATCAACAACTTTTCCGATCTGCCGGTCGATCCCCAGGATCTCGACAATGACATCGGTGGCGGCAGTGCTCCAGACCCCGGTGGGCCGTCCAGTCCGGGCGGTGTAATCATAAAGACGATTCCATAGCAAGCAGCACGGCGCTGACAGGAGGAGTCGTGCTGTAACAAATGTGAGTTTGAGAGGTGCCTATGTCGCGCCCAATCTTGATTGTTGTTTTTGCCGTTTCTGTGCTGATGTCAGCCAGCTTCGCGCAGTCCGCGCTGAAGATTGGCGTGACGGCTGCCGTATCGAACAACGTCACGGGATCCGCTGGTGGCGGTGCCAGGACGCTCCGCACAGGCGATGGTGTGTTCCAGAACCAAGTGATCAGAACCGGCGACGCCAGTTCCGCCCAGCTACTTTTCAATGATGAAACCGCCCTGACGGTTGGGCCTGGTTCCCAGGTGAAGCTCGACCGGTTCGTTTACGATTCCAACAAGCGGACCGGCGATATTGTTTTCAGCACGGCCAAGGGAGCCTTCCGGTTCGTGACCGGCAACGCGAAATCCGTGTCTTACAAGATCAGGACGCCCGTGGCCCTGATCGGTGTCCGCGGTACGATATTCGACTGGCTCGTCACGCCGGCCGGAGATCTGGTCTTGATCCTGGTCGAGGGCGAAGTGGAAGTTTGTCCAACACCGGCCACCTGTGTGACCGTCAGGACGCCGGGTCACGTACTCCTCGTCAAGGCGGACGGCAGCGTCGAAGGGCCGGTCCAGGCCGGTGGCCAGTTGTGGTGGGAGGTCCGTGGCCTCCCGTTCCCCCTGTATGGTCGCAAGCAGGTCAACAACCTGTCTGATTTTCCGCTCACTCTGGAACCTTCGGATCTCAACGACGCCTTGGACAACAATGGGTTTGAAGCGCCACCCGTAACACCGCCGCCGCTGATCGAGATAGACTAACGATTGAGTTCAGGTACAGACTCTGAAATTGTAATTGTTAACAGCAATCAATGAGTTGTTGGCGCCTGCGTCTGCATGTTCTAACGTGCAGCCATGAAAAAGAGCATTCCCTATATCCTCGGCATGCTGTCGATTCTGTTCTGCGCTGTGGTCCTGCGCGCGGCCGATCCGGCGCCTGTGGCGCAGTTGCGGGCCCTTGTTTTTGACATGTTCCAGCGCACCGATCCCCGCATTTACGATCCCGACACACCGGTTCGCATCGTCGACATCGATGAAGAATCGATCGCCAAGATCGGCCAATGGCCCTGGTCAAGGACGGTTATTGCGCAGCTTGTTGAACAGCTGACGGCGATGGGCGCTGTGGTTATTGCTTTCGACGTCGTGTTCTCCGAGCCCGACCGGACGTCGCCTGAGAATGCCTTGAAGTACCTGCCGGCAACCCCGGAGGCCCAGAAGCTTATAGACGTTGCCAAGACCCTTCCGTCCTATGACAAGATACTTGCCGAGTCTGTGGCGAATGCTCCGGTTGTCATCGGACTGGTTCTCAACAATCAGAAGCAAACCGGGATGCCGGCCGACAAGGCGGCATTTGCACACGCTGGAGATGACCCGCGTGAATTCGTTCCGTCGTTCGAAGGCAGCGTCCGTAATCTGGAGGGCTTTGAAAAGGCCGCGATTGGCATGGGTTCGTTGAACTGGACGCCGGATATCGATCAGACAATCCGACGTGTGCCGCTGCTCTTTCGCGTAGGCGACAGGCTTTTTCCATCCTTGTCGGTCGACGCCCTTCGTGTTGCCCAGCAGGCCAGCACCTACATCGTCAAGTCGTCAAACGCCAGCGGCGAGCAGGCATACGGCGAAAAGACCGGGCTCGTCTCTCTCAAGATCGGTGGTGTCGTCGTGCCCACGGATGGCGAGGGTCAGATCTGGCTCAAGTTTACCAAGCACGAACCCAGACGTTTCATTCCCGTGTGGAAAGTCCTGACGAACGCCGTAGACGCATCTGAAGTCGCCGGTCGGATCATCGTCATCGGCACCAGCGCGGCCGGGCTGTTCGACTTGCGGACGACGCCGCTCGATACGTCGGTTCCCGGCGTCGAGATCCATGCACAGGCCCTGGAGCAGATCGTCTCCGGCGAATTCCTGATAAGGCCTGACTATGCACTGGCCCTGGAGATCACATACATGGTCATTGTCGGCGCTGTGCTGGCGTTGCTCATTCTCTGGGTTGGAGCAGAATGGAGTGCTGCTTTAGGGATGGCTGCCATTGGATCGATCATGTTCGCTTCCTGGTACCTTTTCACCAATCAGCGGTTGCTGCTTGACCCGCTGTATCCTTCTTTGGTGGCGGCAACGATCTACACGTTTGGAACCCTGTCGGTTTATCTGCGTTCAGAGTCCGAACGCCGTCAGGTCAGGAGCGCCTTCAGCCGTTACATGTCACCCGACCTCGTGGCAAAGCTTGCCAACGATCCGGGTCAGTTGGTCCTGGGTGGCGAAAACCGGGACATGACATTGATGTTCTGCGATATCAGGGAGTTCACAAAGCTGTCGGAGGGTCTAGAGCCGGGTGAGTTGACCGGCCTCGTCAATCGCTTCCTGACCCCGATGACCGACATCATTCTGCGCGAACAGGGCACGATCGACAAATACATGGGCGACTGCATCATGGCATTTTGGAACGCGCCGCTCGATGATCCCAATCATGCGCGTCACGCATGCCTGGCGTCGATCGACATGATGGTGGCTCTGGAGGAACTCAACGATTCATTCAAACGCGAAGCTGAGGACGCTGGCCGGGAACACATTCCCATCAGGGTTGGTATCGGTATCAGCACCGGCGAATGCTGTGTCGGCAATATGGGATCGGAGCAACGTTTTGATTATTCCGTCATAGGCGACAATGTGAATGTTGCCTCAAGGCTGGAAGGGCAAAGCCTGGCTTACGGCGTGACTGTGGTGGTCAATGAGTCGACAAAAGGGACAATGTCGGATTTTGCGTTCGTTGAACTCGATCTGGTCAACGTCAAAGGCAAAGAGCAGGCCGTCCGGGTTTTCACCATCATCGGAACTGCGGAAAAGGCTGCAAGTGTCGAATTTCAGGAACTCACCCGGCACCACACGGACATGCTGACAGCCTACCGTGAACGGCGCTGGGACGATGCCCAGGAATCGCTGGAAATCTGTCGAGGGTACGGGGAAGACGTTCTGATCCGGCTCTATGAAATCTATGAAGAGCGATTCACCGTCTATAAGGAAACACCGCCGCCCGAAGATTGGGACGGCGCCTATGTGGCGTTGACGAAATAGGGAAACCGGCCCGGACTATTCAAATTGGTTCCCGCTATTGTTTCTCGGACGTGTCCGCCAGGCATCAGCCGCGGCAACACATAGTCAAAACATCTCACTTCCCGATCAGCGTTTTTATGTGATCTGCAACATTGCGTGCATCCACTACCGCCTCGCGGACCAGCCAGTCAAAGTGATCGGTCAGTGAGCGCACACGCTGGACTTCGCGAAATGCCAGATAAAACTGCCCCACATAGACCACAGCCAGATTGGGTCCGAACACGGTAACCGGTGCGCTGAAGACCTGACGGGCATCGAAAAGAAACAGCCGCAATCTTGGAAACATCTCGTGACAAGAGTCGGCAATCAGTCGCAGTTGCTCATGCCGGATCTCCCGATCCAGGCCTTCGTAGTAAGCGGTTCCTTCGGCGCAGGCTCTCAATTCATGGACCGGCAGAGCGATCTCATAATCCGATACACCCGATCGTAGCCATGTTCGTTGTTCCTGCATTGCATCGATCGCCTGGGCCGAGGCCTGATCGCGCAGGGCTGAGTATTCCCAGTCCAGCATTCTTTCCGATTTCAGTATGTCCGGCAAAGTTGCCGGAACATGGCGAACCTTGTAACCGGCGGCCTCCCGGTGCCATCCCATAAGTTGTGCGTCAGCCGAACTGCGCTCGGCAGGACTGAGCGCCATGGCGGCCGCCACGATGTCGCCCGGCCGCTCGGGTCTGTTTGTCAGGCCCAACAGCCAGTCTGCACTCACCCCCAGTGCCGATGCGGCATCGGCAGCCAACTGAGCGTTCGGCAGTCGTGGCGTGTCGTCCTTGAGCAGGAGGCCGATCGTTGAACGATCGACCCGTGTTTCCCGGGCCAGTCGGCTTCGTGAGAATTTTTGCCGTTCCATCGCTTCGGTGAGGCGTTCTCGAAAAAGAGAGGACCGATCACGTTTGTCCATCAAAATCACTAATATGGATTTTAGTCAACATTATTGAAATAATGCAGCAGAAAAGCAGAATGTTCAAATGTCAATTTGCAGGATACGTCAGGGGTAAAGTGAAATCAAAAAAACGGAGAATTCCATGGACACCACCACCAGACTGGTCATCAAATCCATCACGTGGCAGGTAATGGGCCTCGTTGTGATGATGCTCATAGGATATCTGTTCACGAATTCGATCTCGGCGAGTAGTGGAATCGCGGTCGCATCGGCGTTTGTCGGATTTCTCAGCTACTTCATGCACGAAATACTTTGGTCCAAAATCGGTTGGGGCCGAATCTGGAATCCGAACAGTTCCATATCCTGATGCCTTGCACATTACTGGCGACTGCGTGATTTTCGATTTTTTCGAGATTTGCGCCATTTCCATGGCGGCGTCATGGAACCGGCCCAGACCCCGCGCCGCGCGTCCCGGGCGTCACGCTCGGCTCCCACATAGGCATAGGTGATGCTGCGCAGCGCCAGGGCGTGGCCGGATCGGACCATGGCGTCGTTGACGTCCACCCGATCCGCCGTGCAGCGTCCGACGTCTCTGCGATAACGATCCGTGTCGACGATCGAACAGGTTACCGTTTTGTTCGAAACAATCGCCTTGAGTTTTGCACCAGCCTCCTTGCCGCAATTCCAGCGTTTTCCATTGGCACGCTTGCACGTCTGTCGCCATTCAGGCGCGTCGATACCGTGGAGCCGGATGATCCGGTCCTCGAGATGGAAGCTGTCACCGTCGATAATTTTCGCGCCTCCCTTGACGTTGTCCTGTGGCAGATACCGTATGGCGACCAGGAGAAGTCCCGCCAGGGCGATCGTTGCCAGCCAATCGAAAACGTTTCTTGTTGTCATGGTGCTGAGTGAAACCTGAAGTGCATACGAAACGGTTTCCGGGGATATCCAATACGGGAGCGCGGGATCTTCAAACCGCTATTTCACCAGCAAGATAGGCTTGTGCCTGCGGTGATTTTGGATCGGACAAAAAGGTCAGCGTGTCGGCCTTTTCGACTATTTGCCCATTACCCAGAAAGACCACCTCGTCGGCCAGTCGTCTCAACTGCCCCAGATTGTGGCTGGTCATCATGACCTTTATCCCCGAGGCATGGATGTCGCCGATCAGCCGTTCTATATCCAGCGTGCTGGCGGGGTCCAGGCTTGCCGTCGGCTCATCGAGAAACAGAATCTCCGGTTCTAGGGTCCAGGCCCGTGCCAGCGCCAGTTTCTGCTGCTCTCCGCCCGACAACACGGTTGCCTGCCGGTCGTGCAGGTGTTCGATCCCTGTGCGCTTAAGAGCCTCGAGTACACGACGGCGGCGGGCGACTTTCGCCATTCCCCGAAGCTTGAGCGGGTATTCCACATTGGCAAATACTGAACGGCGCAGCACGACCGGCCGCTGGAACACCATGGCTTGATGAAGAGCTGCGTCGGCCCGTCGGGGTCCTTCCCAGACAACCTCACCATCCGAGGGGAGCAACAAACCGTGGCACAGGCGAAGCAAGAGGCTCTTGCCGGCGCCATTGGGCCCGACGATCATTGTCAGGGGACCATCCACAACCTTCAGGGATACTGACTCGATCAATCGCAGTCCGTCGACATCGTAACTGACATTGCGCAGTTCAAGGGGCAGGATATCGGTCACACTCGTCGCTCCGTATCATTCATGGATACGGCAAAGACGGCGCCGTTGACCAGAAGCGAAAGGGTGATGAGCACAAGGCCGAGGCCGATTGCAAGGTCGAGGTTGCCTTTGCTGGTCTCAAGAGCGATGGCCGTCGTCAAAACCCGGGTAGCGTGCTCAATATTGCCGCCAACGATCATGACCGCGCCGACTTCTGCCACAGCACGTCCGAACCCGGCCAGCACGGCGGTAATGAGTTGAAACCGCCCATCCCAGACGAGGGTGAGAGCTGACTGACGCCGTGAAGCGCGAAAGGAAATGAGTTGCTCGCGGTGCTGCCGCCACAGGTCGCCGATGATCTGCCGTGTAACTGCCGCGATAATCGGTGTTATGAGTATCGTCTGGGCAATGATCATTGCTGTTGGCGTAAACAACAGGCCGAAGACACCTAAGGGACCTGACCTAGAAAGCATCAGGTAGACCAAAAGACCAACCACAACGGGTGGCAGGCCCATCAGGGCATTGAGCAGAACAACCAGTGCCGTGCGGCCGGGAAACCTGACAATCGCCAGAAGGGCCCCTGCAGGCAAACCAATGAGGGCAGCACAGGCAACCGCGGTAAGGCTTACTTTGAGGGACAGCCACACAATTTCGAGCAGATCCGGATCGAGTGAAAAGATCAGCGAAAAGGCTGACAGGATGCCTTGGCCGAGATCATTCATGGAGGCAACGCATGCCGGTCCACAACGGCGTCCTGTTCACATGAAAGGGATTTGGAGACGCAGATTTCACGATGCTTTGGTGTCCCATCGCGCGGCCGCCGCATCGTCCTCGTGTTTGGCATCGACCCACTCGTCTCCGTCCTGACCCGACTCGAGTTTCCAAAACGGGGCCTTGGTCTTCAGCCAGTCCATGAGGAACATGCAGGCCTCGAACGCCGCCTCGCGATGGGCCGATGCGGTAATGACAAGCACAATATCGTCACCCGGCTTAAGACGGCCGTAACGGTGCACGATCAGCGAGGATTCAAGCGGCCAGCGTTCCCTTGCTTGATCGGAAATATCCTGAAGCGCGCTTTCGGTCATGCCCGGGTAGTGTTCGAGCGTCATGGCGTCGATGACGCTGTCTCCGGTAAGCTCCCGCACCGTGCCGACAAAAGCAGCTGTGGCCCCGATCGCCAGGTTGCCTTCGCGGAGCAGTCGCATCTCTTCTGCAATATCGAAAGGGGATTCCTGTACCCGAATCATGAATTTATCCACGCATCTGCTCAAACCCGAAAATAATCACCGTACAATACGGGTGATTGAACAACGGCGCCATACTCCAAAAATCATCCCGCTCTAGCCACGAGGCGGGCGAAACAGGTAGATGATGAGCCAGACCGGAACGATCACCAACGATCCCAATATCAGATGCGGCACAGCCCAGGTAACGCCCCGTTGCAGAAGCGACAGAACCCGCTCAGGTGTTATGCCCATGTCAACCAGCACCTGTTCGGCCGTGATGTCGACAGTTGACAGCAAAACCCCTACAACCAGCGATGCCAGCATTATCTTGGTTGCTGTGGCAGAAAGTCTGTATAACATCAATCTGTTGCCCGTGCGTTCATCCCCAGCCCAGGATGACTCATTCACCAACACAGCTTAACCGAAAACGCGCCGGATTCCCAACCCTCGGCGACAGTGCCGGTTGACGCCGGTCAGAATAGTTTCTTCAGGACACCGCCGATCGGATCCTTTTTCTCGTCGCCGTCGGACGGCTTGAGAATATCCTTGATGACGTCTTCCGGATTACCGTTCTTGATAACATCCTTGACGCCCTTTTCGATCCCCTTGACACCGCCTTTGCCTAATCCTTCCAGAGCCTTGAAAGCCGCTTCCGGATTCTCAAGAATGCCTTTGATGTCCGGGTAAATGTTCGGATTGGACCAGGGCCCTTCGATCACCACGGGTATCTTGAGACCGGCAAGATCCACACCGCCCCCCTGGCCCTCCAGCGAGGCAACAAGCTTCGGGTTTACGCGATAGCTGACCGTCTGCTGCGGCATGTTTATGGACCCTCCGCCGGTGACACGCACCAACGGTCCAATCAGGCTGAGGTCAGTGCTCGATGCAACCCCGTTCTTGATGGCAAAACTCGACGAGAATGAACTGAAGTCGGTTTTCTGAGCCTCGCCGCCTGACCAGCCGGTCAATGCGCTCGTGCCAAGTGTCCTGACCATCTGTGCAATGTTTACGCCGCGAATGGCACCGTTGGCGAAAACGATTTTGGCGTTGCCGCCGAGCGTCGATACCATCTGCCTCTGGCTGACGCCGTTGGCGGTGATATTGAGCGCCATTTGGCCGGTGCCCTCAAGCCACTTCATGTTGGCGGCATCGCGCAACAATCCAAAACCTTCAATCCCGCCAATGGCAAAATTGGCATTGAGGGCAGGGGTGCTGGCAGCCCCGTTCAGGCTAAGTTTGCCCTTGCCGTTACCGCCATAAAGCGCAAGTTGTGTAAGGTTGACGGAAAGTTTGCCTCCCTGAAGGGAAACCACAAGCGCGCTCTTGCCGATCTTGATCTTCTTGTAAAGAATTTGCGAAGCGGCAAGGTTGAGATTCGCGTTGACAGCGTTCAGTCCGCTGAAGTCGATCTTGGCATCGCTCCAGCCGCCGGATCCGGATTGCCCCCCGCCGGAGGTTCCACCAGAAGCCGCCTCGCCACCGCCACTGAGATATTTGTTCACGTTGATACTGTCGACGCCGAGATTAGCTTTGATGCTTGGGCGGTCGCCACCCAGCGCCACCACCGCACTGCCCTTTGCGTTCATATCGTCGAGGCCGATTTCCGCGTCCGCAAGCGTCATGGTGTCGTTTGCGTACTTCACGCTGGAGCGTACGGAGAACGGTCCCAGACCATTGCCAGGCGCAAGCGGGCTGCCCGCCCAGGCGGCCATTTCCCTGATCGACGGAGAACTTGCGGACAGGGCACCTGCCACGCCGACATCCTTGTCGGCCGAAACCGTACCGTCAAAAGAGGTCGTGATATGTTTGGACGATAGTTTGGTGCTCAGCGATGTGTTGCCGCCGTCCATAAGAGCCTTCGGCTGACCGAGGTTAACCTCTAGTTCCATGTTCTCGCCATTCCAGACAGCGGAACCCTTGACCTCCAGTGGGCTCACGATATCCCGCAGGCTCAACGCCACATTAATCTTGTCGAGTGAGAAGGCACCGCCGGAAACTTCATCGGCGTAGAGTATTGTCCCATCGACGATCTCGATCTGGCCCAGACGGAGATTTTCAAGCCCGACCGGCGAACTTGCCTCCGTGGATGAACTCCACGTGCTTTCCTGGCCGGTTGTTTCTCCGCTTCCAAAATCCCAGTTGGCAGCCCCGTCCTTGGTGACTTTCAGATCGATAACGGGTTTTACCAGCACGAACTTTTTGACATCAACATCGCCGCTGAAAAGCGGCATCAGTGCGAGATTGACCTGGATCTCATCGGCGGCAAGCAACGATCCTGTCGCGAGGCCACCCGGATTGGAAATGGCCACGTCCTTCGCTTCAAGAGCTATGCTCGGAAACAGAGAAAATTTTGGATCACTGCCGATCTTGAGCTCCCGGCCCGTGCTTTCTTTAACGGTTTGAATGACTTGGGCGGTGATCGTGTCTGTCGGCACCAGAAATGGAAGAGCGGCAACAGCCACAACCAGAAGGATGACAAGGCCGAAAACGATATAGAGAAGTCTCATCATGGGGATAACGTGCACCGTTCTTGTTGAACAACGTGGTGAGTCCACTTGGACGAGTATAACCTGTTTGGATAATGTTGTGCTACCGGATAGCATTAACAGCTTATACTAACGGTGCCTACTATTGCCCCATTTCATGGGTTAGCCTTGCCCATCCGGGCAGGCGCGGTGCGACGAGCGATACGGTGTATCGGTCGAGCGCCGCAACGCATCCGGTGGGCACGGATAGCCCACCGAAGGCCGGGCTATTTTGGCCTCCGGACATCGTTGCGTTCCGCTTGGAGTACACCGCACTCCGGCGCGAAACGCGCCTTGCCGGCAGACCAAAATCGCCACGGTGAAATGGGGCAATAGTAGGCACCGTTGGTAT
>JAJFHC010000261.1 GCA_021775835.1 Hyphomicrobiales bacterium
CCAAGAGAGAAAGGATAAAACAAAAGACCATTGCAAAACGGCGTTTGCACTATCAACGTTACGCCGCGTAACATGAAACCGATGAACAAAACTCTCGCTTAACTAAAGCGGCAATTAGTCTCATTTGTTTGAAGACGGACAATTTGTAACGGACAGAATCCGCCACGGCGTCAGCTGAACGATGGTCACGAAATACTGTGCCACCATGAGATAGAAAAACTACTGGAGTTTGGAGATATGAACAAAACCAGGCTGAAAAATCCAACGCTCTCGAGACCCAGGCATGATGTGCCGGCTCGTCAGGGTGGATCCTAGGTTTTTTATAAAGCCGTGATCGTCATTATTCATCTTATTAATTGAAATAAAGCAGGAGTATCAAGTTGGAAAATTTAGTGCAATCGGAATCCCCGTCCACCGACCTGGCGATTGACTGGTCAACCGACGCGATCATAGCGCGTAGAGAAAAATTCTACTCTGCAACGCAGAGAGCTTTTGTTCCCTATGAAAAACCGTTGATCTTCAAGGAGGGTCGTGGCCAATATCTCTGGGATGAAAATGGTAAGAAATTCCTGGATCTTCTGGGTATGAACCTTTGCGTCAGCGTGGGTCACGCCAATCAGGTCGTGCATGATGCAATTGTCGAACAAATGGCATCACTCGTTCATTGTACGACGATGTTCTATCATCCGGTACCTGCGCACTATTGCGAGGAGCTCGTGGCAACGATGCCGGCGGAGGGTGACTGGGTAGTTCACCTGACCAGCAGCGGCACCGAAGCGACGGACCTTGCCATCCAGATGGCTCGCTCGTATACCGGCAATACGGATATTGTCGCGCTTCATAATGCTTACCATGGTGCCACCTGCGGGGCCCAGTCATTATGCGGTATCAGTAATTTTCGTGCCAATACGGTGCAGCTACCCGGGGCGGTGTTTGCGCCTACGCCAGATCAATATCGTGGTTTGTTCGGAGAGGGTGTAGACCTCTATCTCGAGGCGCTAGATCGAACGCTTTATACCTCGACTTCGATGAAAGTGGCCGGAATGATCATCGAGCCGATTCAGGGTTTTGGAGGTGTAGTGCCGATCCCGGACGAATATCTGAGAGAAGCTTTCAAAAGAGTTAGAGCGCTTGGTGGTGTTGGTATCATCGACGAAGTCCAGTGCGGCTTTGCGCGCACCGGCGAAAACTTCTGGAAGTTTATGGATTCAGGTGTCGTACCGGATTTATTAATTACCTCCAAGGGCATGGGCAATGGATTCCCGTTGGGAGCCGTTATTGCCAAACGGGAAGTGGCCGAGGCTTTCTCTGACAAGTTTCATTTTCACACCTTTGGGGCGAACCCGATGGCGGCCGCGGCTGGCCGCGCGGTTCTTAAAGTGATCCGGGATGAAGGGTTACAGGATCATTCCCGTATCATGGGCCAGAAACTGATGGGTGAATTGAAGAAGCTTCAGGAGAAGTTCGAAATCATCGGCGATGTGCGTGGCCAGGGCCTGATGATGGGTATTGAACTGGTCAAGGATCGCAAGACCAAAGAACCGGCGGTTGCAGAGACTGCGAGAGTATTCGAAAAAACCCGGGAAATGGGCCTCGTCATGAGCAAATCCGGTGCTTATCGAAATGTGCTTCGAATGCTTCCACCGATGTGCATCAACGAGGATGACATCGAATATTTCTCGCAGGCATTTGATGAATCTTTTAAGGTATTGTGCCAGTCATAGTGCCGTTATGATTCCTCTCATTGGTTACCCCAACAAACTGTCGGTCCGCCCGGGCGAAACGCTTGAGGTCAAGGTTTCTTCAACGGCCTCGACGCCCTACCGGGCGGAACTGGTGCGGATCATCTGCGGCGATCCGAACCCCGATGGCCCCGGCATTCAAACCGAATCCATCGCGGTCGATTTCGAAGGTGAATACCCGTCACGACCGCAGACCAATTCGCTGGGGTCACACATGCGGGCAGAACTTTCTGGGACCTTACCCGCTCACATCACACTCAGCGCCGTCATCTGGCCGACAACACCTGAAAAAGGCTGCCAGGGTGTTGTCAGCCTCTTGGGTGCCGATGTCGACGCCATCATCAGTCTGGGCATTGGTGCCGACGGCGCCGAAGTATCCGGCTCCGGAATTCATCTCGCCACTGAAAAACATCTACGGCCCCGCGCTTGGTATCGGATTTGGGCGACGCTCGACACCGTGAGCGGTAACGTTCGGGTCGGCCAAACCTTGCTGAATACGCCAAATCCAGCCGATGAAACCGGCACAGCCACAGGCGAAATAGCCGACGGTACAGAACTGGACGGCTACCGAGGTATTCTGGTCGGAGCCGTCGACGAAATTGATCCGGCGACCCACTTCAACGGCAAAATCGAAGCGCCAGCGATTTTGGAAGGCGCGGTGTGCGTTGATGATTTGGCCGACACGCCGCCCCTCGCCGCCTGGAATTTCAGCCGCGATATGCATTCATTCAGCGTTCCCGGGAATGGCCCCTTGGGGACCTCCGGCACTCTGGTCGGTGCGCCGGCGCGCGCCATGACCGGATCCAATTGGGACGCCAGCGAGATGAACTGGCAGCACGCGCCGGAACAATATGGGGCCATTCATTTCCACGATGATGACATCGCTGACGCTGGTTGGGAGACCGACTTCAACGCCACCTTTCCCGAAAACCTGCCAAGTGGCGTCTACGCGATCAAAATTACCCATGGCGACAATTGGGACATGCTGCCGGTGTTCGTTTGTCCGCCGAAGGGTACACAGTCGGCTGACGTTTGCGTCGTGGTGCCGACATTTACCTATGTAATCTATGCCAACCAAAGCCGCGTGGATCTGACGCCACGTTGGTACGAACGCGCCAAGGAATGGAGTTCATATCCCCACAATCCATTCGATTACCCAGACTATGGCCTGTCGACATACAATTTTCATTCAGATGGGTCCGGCATCTGTCACACGACCTGGCACCGTCCAATTCTTAATCTGCGCCCGGGCTATCACGCCTTCGCCGATGACATCTGCGGCTCAGGCCTGAGGCATTTCCCCGCCGACACGCATCTCTACGCCTGGCTGGAAGCCAAGGACATTGCCTTCGACGTGGTCACCGATTGGGAGTTGCATCACGAAGGCGCCGAATTACTGGCACCATATAAGACTGTGCTCACGGCCAGCCATCCCGAATACCACACGACGGAAAGCCTCGATGCGTTTCTGGGTTACCGCGATGGCGGCGGCAATCTGGTTTATCTGGGCGGCAACGGCTTCTACTGGCGCATCGCATTACACTCGGAGTTGGAGGGGCTGATTGAAATTCGCCGCGCCGAGGGTGGACTGCGCGCCTGGGCCTCGGAAACAGGCGAATACTATCACGCTTTTGATGGCAACTACGGTGGCACCTGGCGCCGCAACGCGCGACCACCGAACCAACTGGTCGGGATTGGCTTCACCGTCCAAGGCGGGTTCGAGAGCACCTATTACCGCCGCAATGCGGCGTCACGCGATTCCGACGTCGCCTGGATTTTTGATGGCGTCGATGAAGACGTTATCGGTGACTTCGGTCTATGCGGCGGCGGCGCGGTGGGCTATGAATTGGACCGGGTTGATGCACGCCTCGGCACACCGGCCAACACCAAGGTCCTGGCAACGTCGGAAAATCACCCGGATCATTTTGTCCTGCCACCAGAAGAATGGCTGACTCATGTCTCGACCTGGGCAGGCGATCCGCCTGATAAATTGATCCGCTCAGATATGGTCTATTTTGATTGCCCGGGCGGTGGCGCGGTTTTTTCCGTCGGCTCGATCACCTTTTGCGGCGCCCTGCCAGTCAATGATTTCAACAATAACATCTCGCGCATTTTGGAAAACGTGGTTCGGGGATTCACGAAGCGCTGATTTATCGGCATGGCGCACTACTGAATCTGAATATTCATCAGCATAGGCTGGTGCCCGACACACATCAGGACATATATGGACGCCTCCGTAATTACAAGTGCCTACGGTGAACAGCCCCCTCGATAAATAATTAGTTATTGATCAAACCATGCGTGAATGCCTCCTCGAGATCAAAGTTTCACCGATAACAAAAGTAGAGGTCACCGAC
>JAJFHC010000262.1 GCA_021775835.1 Hyphomicrobiales bacterium
CCACATCGCACGGCGCTTCGCGCCTTGGCGAGTGAGCTGATTTGACTCCATCAAATGTTTCAATAAAGACCAGGTACGGTCTAGTCCTTGAACTCTACAGAGTGCGGCACAACCTCAGGGCGTCCAGCATGGCGGTATGAACGTTCCGGCTGGTGACGGCGTCTCCGATCCGGTAGAGCTCAAAGGCGCCATCCGGATTGCGGTCCGCGGGCTGCGGCCGACCTTCCAGAAAGGCCGATACATCGGTTGTTCCGTCATTTCTCGATTGTGTTCTCAAACCATCAAATGTTGCGGTCGCCGGAATTGTGCCGTGCTCGACAACGATCATGCTGGCATCCCGCTCAATTGTTTCACTGGAGGACTCGTTGACGAAAATCCCAGTCAGGCGATTGCCGTTGCGCTCGATGCGCTGGAGCCTCAGATCGGGGGTGACCGGGACCTTCAGGTCATAGAGGCGTTTTTTCCACAAGGTGCGTTCGGCATATGCCATCTCCGGGGCCAGACGGTCGTCAAGGCAGATTAGCGAGACATCGCGCCCTGCCATGGCGAACCGCTCCGCACAGGATGGGGCGGGATGCCTGCCGGTGCCGTCATAAACGATGATGTCATCGTCGGCGGGAACGGAGCTTGTCAGGGCGTCCCAGACACTGGTGCAATGTTCAGTGCCGTCGAGCCAGTCAAGGTCGGGGGTGCCGCCGGTCGCGATGATCACGACATCGGGATTGAGTGCGGTAACATCCGCCGGTTCGGCATAAGTGTTGAACCGTGTCTCGACGCCAA
Organism: Hyphomicrobiales bacterium; assembly: GCA_021775835.1. Next base: position 781 of record JAJFHC010000262.1, read on the forward strand.
GGCGCTCGAGTTCGCTCACCCGCCAGTCGACAATGCCAATAATGTCGCCGCGCCAACTTGCTTGGGTCGCCAGCCGCAATTGCCCACCCGGCTCACTGGCGGCCTCCAATAAGGTCACCTGATGACCACGCTCAGCGCACAGTCGGGCGGCTTCCAGTCCCGCCGGTCCCCCGCCGACGACAACAACCTTGCGTGCATCCTCGGCCTTCGTCACCGTATGTTTGAACACGGTTTCCCGACCGGTCGCCGGGTTGTGAAGGCAGCTTGGCCGGGCCTCGCTCATGCAGTGGGTGGCGCCGACGCAGGGACGAATGCGGTCCTCGTGACCAGCACTGAGCTTGGCCACGATATGAGGGTCTGCAATATGCGCCCGGGTCATGGCGACCATGTCGAGCAACCCTTCAGAAATCGCGTAACGGGCGGTGGCGACGTCGGCAATCCGCGCTGCGTGGAAGACCGGCAGGCCGACCTCCCTCTTGAAGGCTGCGGCGTTGGCGAGCCATGGCGCCATGGGAGATGCCATGCCCGGCATGTTGTCGACGGCAAGGGCTACCTCCGTATCCATCCGGCCATAAACCGCGTTGAAGAAATCAAGGGTGCCAGAACGCTCGAAGATACCGGCGATCTCGACACAATCATCGAACGTCAACCCGCCCTTCATGCCCTCGTCGACCACGTAGCGGAAGCCGACGACAAAGTCATCACCAACCCGGTTGCGGATTTCATCGTAGACCATCAGGCCGAACCGGCAGCGGTTCTCGACAGATCCGCCGAACCCGTCCGTGCGCTGATTGGTCGACGGAGACAGGAACTGCCCGATCAGGTGGCCGCCGGCAAGGGTTTCGATGCCATCCAGACCGCCTTCCTTGCAGCGCATGGCGGCATCGCCAAAATCCTTGATCACACGGTCGATATCGTTGTCGTCCATGGCCCGTGCAAAGCCGCGGTGGAGTGTTTCGCGCGACGCCGAGGGTGCTATGGTCGGCAGCCAGTTGTCCTTGTAGGATTCTCCGCGCCGCCCCAGATGAGTGATCTGGCACATCAGTGCCGCCCCTTGCGCGTGGACGCGCTCGGAGAATTTCTGGAAATGCGGGATGATCTCGTCGCTGCCGACATAAAGCTGCTGAAAGATGTTGGGCGAGTCCGGTGAGACATTGCTCGAGCCGCCGAACATGGTCAGCGCCAGTCCGCCTCTGGCCTTCTCTTCGTGATAGCTCTGGTAACGATCCTTTGGCAGCCCGCCTTCCTCGAGGCCGCAGGCGTGGCTCGTGCTCATCACGCGGTTGCGGAGCACCAGGTTTCTGATCTTCAGAGGCTGCAGGAGAGGGTCGGTAGGCTTTGTCGTGTCGTGCACAGTGGTCATTTTGAGCTCATGTTCCAGTCGATAGGCATTTCAATGAATGTGACCCAGGGTAACGGGGCAGGACAACAAAAAACCCCGAGGACCGTGCCTCGGGGTTGGTTGATGTTGTGCAACCTGGGTCAAACGGGAACCACCTTGGGGTCGTCGTCGGCTGGAATCCGGTCGAATTCGTGCAAGATCTTCTGCGGTTCTGCCTCGGTTTTCGCGACCTCTTCCAGGGACAGATGACAGGCGATCTGATGGCCGGGTCTATCCTCCCTGACCGGCGGCACCTCGACGTCGCAGGTGCCGTCAATTGCCACGGGACAACGGTTGAAGAACGGGCACCCGACAGCGGTTATCTCGACCGCGCGAGCAATGCCGGCTGCCGCTTCCTGGGTTTTCATGGTGTCTTCCAGCCAGCCGATACGCATTTCCGGCACCGAGGTGATCA
>JAJFHC010000263.1 GCA_021775835.1 Hyphomicrobiales bacterium
AGGCGAACGTAACGCCAATTGCCTGATCGTAAAACAACCAGTCTGCGAGAACGACGAGAACGACAGCTGCAAATATCTGGATCTGCAAACGATTAGGGCGCGAAACCCGGGTGTCGGAACGACTGACGGCATGAGTCATTGGGTGAACTTCTTTGAGGAGTGGCCAGGGGAGGGAAATGAGATAATCCGGCATTGGGATGCGGGCCGTGGTCCGGGTTTTGGCACCGGAAACGGGATAATTCTGGCGCAAGGTCGGGCAAGTGGAACCGGGTCGAGCCACCAGCCATCCCTCAGAAGGGAGCCTGGCAGGCGTCTTGCGCGGTTTCGGATGGAATGTTTTTTCTGCATGGCGCAAAGATGCCTTCCCGGATTGCAGACCGGGCGGATCTGGTCATGAAATTTTGTGCAACCGTGTGCAGATCCTGTGCAGACAGACCTCGATTTCGATTTGTCCGGTGCAATTGTGTTGCCGCGCGCGTCCGGGGCCGATACCGTCGCGAAATAGAATTGATCAGAGACCCCCTCCCGGTGACCGACCCGCAAGGACATATAGACCTGAAAGTTGCAGGACCAGCTGTAACGGCTGAGCATGATGCGCCGCGCGTGCTTGGCCAGTCGCCAACAGTGATCGGAATTCTCTGCGTGGTTGGTGCTTCAATTGCGTTTTCGGCCAACGACATGACCGTCAAGTGGTTGTCAGGAGACTATCCGCTGCATCAGATCGTCCTGGTGCGGGCCGTCGTCGCCATGCTCCTGACACTGGCCATCATTGTTCCGCTTGAGGGCGGGTGGTCGAATCTGAAGACCCGCCGGCCTTTCATTCATCTTCTGCGCGGTCTGGCCGTGGTGGTCGCCAACATGACTTTTTTCGTGGGGCTCGTGACATTGCCGCTTGGAGAAGCGACGGCGATCTTTTTCATGGCACCACTGTTCATCACGGCATTCTCCGTGTTGTTTCTCCGCGAAGCCGTGGGATTGCGCCGCTGGCTGGCGGTTGTCGCGGGTCTGATTGGCGTGATTGTCGTGTTGCGGCCAGGTGCAACCTTTCAGTGGGCGGCCCTGCTTCCCATGGTGGCTGCCGTCGCCTATGCCCTGCTTCAGATCATGACCCGCAAGATCGGCGTGACCGACAAGGCCTCGACAATGGCCTTCTACATCCAGTTGACATTCATCATCGTGTGCTCGGTGATCGGGCTGAGCCTGGGCGACGGCCGCTATGCCGGGGGCGGCAATGCCAATATCGAGTTTCTGACCAAGGCCTGGGTCTGGCCGCCACTTCAGGATATTGGCATCATGGCAGCACTCGGCGTTTTCAGCGCGATCGGCGGCTATCTGATCAGCCAGGGCTATCGCTTGTGCGAGGCTGCCCTGGTGGCGCCATTCGAGTATCTGACGATGCCGTTGGCCGTGTTCTGGAGCGTCCTGATCTGGAACGACTGGCCGGATCTCGTGGCCTGGATCGGGATCAGTCTGATTGCCGGCGCGGGCTTATATGTCTTCTATCGCGAGACAATTGTTGGCCGCCGAAACGTTCTCAAGGCCCCTTTGGTGCGCAGCCGCTAGGGGTTGAATTTGCCGGTTTGACAATGTTGTATGGACGCTCAAGCGGCAATCGTCTTGCCCGAACGTTCACATTGAAACAGAGTCAGTAATTCGCCGTAAGCCGGCTGATAGTCCTCGCCCAGTTGCTCTAGAAACAGGTTGTCGTCGAGCTGTCCTGAATAGCGCTCGGCACAGTCATAGACCGGCAGGCAGATCAAGCCTGTGCGGTTGGACTGGAGCAGCCGCTCTCTCCAGCGTATCGCTCCAGCGGCGACGAATCCGGTGGAAGGCCCGCTTGAGATTCCAAACAATTCACCGAGAATTCTGGCGGCGGCAAAGGCTTCGGCATTGGTCGCCGGCGTTACATCGTCAAACGCTGCGTTGTTGATGCCGTCGGGCACGAATTCCTGATTCACGCCATCGATCGGAGCCCCGACGCCGGAATCCGGACCCGGCTCCGGAGCACAGCCGTGGAACCGGCCGTTGTGCAGGTCGACGAGGTGGAGCTGTGTCGCATAGTTGCGGCGGCTGATGGCCCGCTTGAGAGACATCAATGAGTTTCCCGTTCCGATGGAGGCAAATACGTCGGTGGGAATCTGCCCGCAAGCCCTGGTCACGGTATCGAAAAAACAGTCGCCATAGCTGTTCAACGGGTCATGGCTCCAGGACGTCTGAGCGAATTGCTTGATGTGAAAGGCGTCGATTGTCTGACAGTATTTCTCGACCGCATCCGTGCAGGCGACAAGGTTTTCAAACATGTATATCTGGGCGTCCAGATCAAGCAGCATTTCAAGCTTCGTCTCGGACGTTGCCTGGGGACAGAAGACCACGCAGCTGAGTTTCATGTCGCGGGCAAACGTCGCGACGGTGAGGGCCGTCGTGCCGCTGCTGTCCGTGACGAGCTGGGTTGCCGGTCCTATCCGGCCGTCGGACAGGCCGGCAATCAGGGCTTCGGAGACAAGATGAACCTTGTGGCTTCCGGCATATTTCTGTCGTTCGTCAACGAACCAGACCGGGCACGGTGTGTCGATGGTGTGCTTGAGGGGATAGGAGACCGCCTCGATGGATTGACCAATTTTCTTGACGAGCCGGATCTTGTTCATCGTCCAGCTGTTTCTCATGTAACCCATAACATCCTCCGCAAGTTGGCATAGGGACCCGATCACCCGAATCGCCGAGTGTTACCGTTCCTGACGGATACGTGGTCTGAGTGATCGGACCGGGAGAGTGGAGGCGTCCTGCGGGAGGCCTCTCTCGCCAGCATTAATTCACAAAGAATTAATCTTTGCAAATTTTATTTGCGTTATGACAATTTTTTGTGACACAAGGTCCCCGCATGACCTGTCAAACTACCTGAGGCGACAGGACCTTTGATGCCGTGCCTCCCAGTTCCCGGCAAAGATCGGCGAGGCTGACAAAGCATTCCGGCGCTGGCATCGAAATCGTGTTGCGCCTTCCATCCGGCCAGGTAACTAGATTTGGCGGCGAGAACGCGGCGCCGAGAGCCGTACAGAAACCGCGGAGTTTGTCCTTGTCCAGCCTGATCTGGGCCGCCAGGGCGTCAAAGGCTGCCAGAATTTCGTCAGCATTTTCGATCCGGGAATTGCCGATGCAGGAAACGATGACACCGGCGGCTGCAGACGCGCAATTTTCACGTGCCCGTTCGGCATTTGCGGACTGGGTTCTTGCAGACAACCCATCCAGGGAAGCAACGGAATTGCCGCCGTCGCCTTCAATTTTCACCAATCCGACTAATTCCTCTTTCAGAAAGGCTTCAATGGCACTGACCCGGTCCACGTCCCTGAGCGTCGATCTTGTTTCATCACGGTGCTTGTTCAGTCGGGCGTCCTTTTCCGTAAAGGGTTTTTGTGGTGGACAAGCCAATTGCGCAATTTCCAGGCTGATCACCGGTATGCCTGGTGTCACCTCGAAATTTCGCACGCCGGCATTGAACAGGCAAAACTCCAGAACACCATGAAATCCAGGGTCGACCTGAAAGCCGTGACTCAGCACCAGTCCCAGTTTTGCGTGTTCCGTCAAGCTGCCAACCCGGCCCACGTAATGTTGCGACAGGCGTATAGTTTCGACAGTTGCAAGGTTCACCGCGTGTCCGGGCTCCAGAATGTAGGGCGTTTCCTTTGACACTTCGAAGGGGTTGCCCCACATGTCGATGGCAAATTCTCCGATGGTTAGATCGAGCGAGGCTGGCCGGATATTGCGATCATCAAAGTCGGTGATCGAGATGGTGCCGTCACCAATCAGATCGCGGAGTTCGAAGTCGACCAGTATTGCAGATCGCGGTCTTTGGGTTTCACCCGCCGGCGTCCGGGCGGTATCGTCATCGGGTCCCGGCAGGGCCTCGGAAGCTGGAAAGGACGACCGCAGCCAGTAGTCGGATGGCACGCCCATCAGGGTGCCAAGTTTGGCAGCCATATTGCGTGAAATGCGCTGCTTGTCGTTCAGAACATAATTGATGATCTGCCTTGAGACCCCCAGTTTTGCCGCGAGCGTTTGCTGATCCACCCCGAGGCGGGCCATTTCAACGCGCAAATGCTGACTCGGGGTCAGGGCATCGGCATGGGGGAAGTCCAGAACACTGCTCATAGCGCGCCACGTCAATCTTTGGTTGCGGACTGTCCGCAAATTTATTTTGACATTAGCGGGCTAGAGCGCCGAGAGTCAAACCGCTGTGGCCTTTTTGAGTCACCCTAGCTGAACACGTACACCGGGCTGGACCAGATCAGGTGGCCGTCTTCCTGGGTGATGCAGACATAGGCGGCGTTGTCGTGGGTGTCGACGAGGTCGATGCGGCGCTCCAGCCTTACCTGGCGATGGGGGTTGTCGTCAGGCATGCGGAAAATCCGAATGCGCCGGTTGATCCCGCCATTTTCAAAGACGATGTCATCCAGTCCGATATCGGCGATGGCGATCTTTTCCTTGATCAGGGCGGTGTCGATTTTCAGGGTACCGCCGGTCTCGTCGCTTAGCCAGGCGTCGAAGCCGCCAAGTCCCCCGGTGGTCAGCGCCGTCCACTCAAGGACGGTGTCCGACGTCTGGTCGAAGCGCTTGTCCAGATTGTAGCGGTTGATGGGAGCGACGCGCTCAAAGCTGTTGCCGGTGAGCTCTGCGTGCCCATCCCAAATGGTTTCGCGCCCGCGTCCGCGATATTCCGAACCCTCCCACACGACCCTTATCCGTTTGCCAAGGTCTTCGGCGTTGTAGGGACGAAAGGTTTCCATGGTTTCGAGCTGATTGCGGATCTCGATACGCTCTACCGGGGCGCTGGCATGAACGTCGACCACGAAGGTTGCGGACGCATCGCCTGAGCGCACGATGTCTCCCATCATGGCTTCGCCGACCATGCTTGAAGAGGTGTCGCCCAGATTGGGATCGTCGGCGAACAGCTCTGCCGGCGTGTCGAAACGCAGTTTAGTGTCGAGAACCATACGGCAACCGGTCGTGCCGTAATGATGACGCTTGCGCAGGGCACTCATGATGCCGGCGCGCGAGAGATCCGGCGCCAGCATGCAGGTGAGTCCGCCATAGGAGCCGAACTTGGTGGCACCGGGGTGACTGGCGCCGGGCCGGCCCTTGTGGCCGTCGGAATTCGACATGATGCCGACCCGATAGCCTTGCTCGAAGGCGTCATGGATCAGCCATTCGAAGGTGCCCCAGGCCGAGTGGACCTCGACGGCGCGTTCCAGCCGCACATCGTGGGCCATCTTGATGTCGGCATAACGCCCGCCGATATGGGCAAAAACATTGACGTCTTCGTCCTTGAGCCTTTCAAACAGGTCTTCGGCGGAGGTGGCGTCGGTGTCGGTATCGGACAGGTCGTCGACCAGGGCATGGGAAGAACGGTGAATCGGGCGCCCCTCATTCATGTAGAGAACATTGCGGTCGCCACCCAGGCCGGTATTGCCCGACCACTCGTAGCCCGGATAGACCACGAAGCGGCCGTCTTCGGTAAACTCCGCGGACAGTTCGTTCAGCCAGGCCCAGAATTCGTTGGTGATCTGGAAATCGTTGCCCTGGTGAACGCAAACGTCCAGGAAGGCCCGGTCGCGACCGAATTCATAAAAGTCGCGCGCCGAATTGGTGCCGATGGTTTCTTCCGACTGGCCGTGCAGATCGCCCCAGAACGGCAGCAACTTTGCGTCATTCACGATGCGCAAGGGGTTTGACCGGCAGACTGTTAGCCCATTGTCATCGACCAGCTCGATGCAGAGGTCGCCGGTTGTCTCCGGCCTGAGGTCTTCGAGGATCGTGGCAAAATTGCCGGGCTTGAATGTTACTGTCTCGGGCAGACCCGACACCGGCAAGTTGGCCTGCAGCTTGAACGTGACATCGGCCTGGTCCGTCGGGTTGCCCCAGGCGTCCTCGCCCTTGAGGCAGAGGCGGACGGGGTCGCCGAGCTGTCTCAGGGTCGGCAGGATTGCCTTGTAGCGAGACGGGCGAGCCGGGACGATGGCAATAACCGGCTGTTCGGGCAACTCGACATAGTTGTAGGTGGCAATGGCATCGACCAATACCCGGAACTCGAAGGTTTCTTCGCAGAAAGTCTGAATTCTGATGCCGGGCGATCCCTGGCGGCGGTCACCAAAACGCACGATGATCCGGTCACCTTCACGCAAAAAACCACGTACCACTTTGATATAGAGCGTCTTGTCCCACGGACGGATATTGCGCTTCATGTCGTATTCCACATGCAGCACCGCCCCGTTGGAGGCTTCCACGGTGGTATAGTTGGGACCTGCCGGATTGTCGAACTGTGGCCTACCCATATCCGAGGCGAACCGATGGACGATCTTGATTGAGCCGGTGTCATCGATGCCGAAGTGACCGGCGGTGTAAGTGACCGTGAATTCCTGAAAGGAGCCTGCTTCAAATCGTCCTGTCGGAGAGACGGTGGCGTGGCCCATACGGTGGGGCAGATAAGTGGAATGTGGCATCGGTTCTTGTCCATTTTTCTTCGCAGCACGGGGCGCCCGGAACAATGGGGCATTCCAGCGTTGTCCACAATCGGGAATCGAATGCAACCGCAGATCCTTCATCGGCGAGGTGGCACGATGGCTATGAATTGCACTTCATAACCGCGGCAGCACGCGGATTCTTGACTGTTGCGTCCGGTCTGGCACATTACGCCCGTGGGGCCTGAAACGAATCACAAGGAGAAGTCGATGCGGAATGGTCCGGTGAGGAGCCTGCTGGTCAAGAGCGCTCTGGCGACACTGATAATTGCGGGCGTTGCGGGCGCAAGCCCGGCACAGGCTGCCGGTTGCCGGAACACGGGCAACTTCGAAGGTTGGCTCAATGGCTTCAGAAAAGAAGCGCGTGCTGCCGGCATTTCGCGCTCAACGATCCGTTCGGCCCTTGGCAACGTGACCTTCGATCCCAGGGTGGTCAAACGCGACCGAAGCCAGGGTGTGTTCTCCCAGTCGTTTCTCAAGTTTGCCAGCCGCATGATAAACAAGAACCGGCTGGGCAACGGCCGTGCCCGGCTCAAGAAGCACAGGGCATTGTTCAAGAAAGTCGAACAGCGCTATGGCGTGCCCGGCGCGGTGATCACGGCGTTCTGGGGGCTGGAAACCGATTTTGGCGGCAACATGGGAGATTTCTCCGTGCTCCGCTCGCTGGCCACCCTCGCCTACGATTGCCGGCGGCCGGAAAAATTCAGGCCCCAGTTGATGGATGCCCTCAGACTGCTTGAGAATGGTGATCTGCGCTTGTCGGAAATGGTTGGTGCCTGGGCTGGTGAGATCGGGCAGACCCAGTTTCTCCCCACCGAATACAACGAATACGCAGTCGATTTCGACGGTGATGGCAAACGCAACCTGCGGCGCAGTCTGCCGGACGTGCTGGCGTCGACCGCAAACGTGATCCGGCATTTCGGCTGGAAGGCGGGCCAGCCCTGGCTGCGGGAAGTCCGTGTCCCCCGCGACCTGCCGTGGAAAGAGGCCGACATCGCCATCAAGCATCCTGTGTCGCAGTGGGCCAAATGGGGTGTGAAGAGTTCCAGCGGCAAGGCGTTGCGGGCCGACAACACACCGACATCCCTGGTGCTGCCGATGGGGCGCAACGGTCCGGCCTTTCTGGCCTATCCCAATTTTGCGATCTACCTGGAATGGAACCATTCGCTGGTCTACACCACGACCGCCGCCTACTTCGCTACCCGCCTGGCCGGGGCACGCCCGGTCAGCCAAGGCAACGGCAAAGCATCATCACTCACCGGCGGCCAGATGAAACAGCTGCAGAGCATCCTGCACCGGCGGGGTTATGATGTTGGCAAGATCGACGGCATACTCGGGGCAGGAACCCGTGCCGCCGTCAAGGCCATGCAGTTGAAACTGGGAATGCCGGCGGACTCCTATCCGACGGTGGCACTGCTGAACCGGTTGCGGTGAGAAACCCACAATCGAGCACCAACAATCCCGTGACGTCATCCTTGGTCTCGATAGAGACCGAGGATCTAATCGCCGTGGTTTCAAATTGTGGCAGAGGCGAGTGGACCCTTACCTTCGCCATGCGCTCATGCAAGGGTGACACGGGTATAATCTTCAGGCATGGCGCTAACGGCGTTTGCCCAGGACATCCTCCAGATACCCGAACACCGCCGTGTGATCCGTGTCCGGCCCCAGCTTGTTGCCGGCATCCGACAAAAGCCCGGCACAACCCTCCAGCCACGGTGCGTCGAGGCCCAGTTCGCGGGCAAGGTCCTTCGCCATTCCCACATCCTTGCGCATGAGGTCGAGGGAAAATCCTGAGTCGAAGGACCGGTCGAGGATGTGACGTTCGACCTTGCGTTCTGTGGTGTTGTTGCGGCCGGTGGAGACGTTCAGCACATTGTTCAGGACAGCCGGATCGAGTCCGAATTCACGGGCCACGAGAAGAGCCTCGCAAACAGCCAGAAGACCAGCAGCGGAGACATAATTGTTGAGCGCCTTCATGGCATGACCGGAGCCCAGCGGGCCGGTACGGTAAACCGTGCCCATGGCCTCCAGGACGGGTTCCACGGGATCGATGTGGCCGGTTTCGCCACCGGCCATGACGGTTAACGTGCCGTCGATTGCACGCGGGACACCGCCGGACACGGGCGCATCGACGAGGGCGATGTCATGTCCCTTCAGGGTTTCGCCCAGCGTCTTTGTAGACAGCGGGGCCGATGAACTCATATCGATGATTGTCCCGCCCGGTGCCATGGTCTCCATCAGACCGGATGGTCCCGCTGCGGCATCGCGCACGATTGCGGCGTCCGGCAGCATCGTGATGACAATTTGGCAGGTCCGTCCAAGTTCTGCCGGGGCCCCACCGGCGGTGACGGCCGGGGAAGCGTCGGCCAGAGCGCTGGCACGTTTTTCGTCTAGATCATGGACGACGAGACTGAAGCCCGCCTGTTCCAGACAGCGGGCCATGGGCGTGCCCATGTTTCCCAGGCCGATGAATCCCACAGGCTGCTTGTTGTGAACCTGATCGATCATGGTTTCCGGTCAAGCCTGCGGTGCGACGTCAAGCCGGTGAGCGATACCCTGCAGGGCGTCGTTGACGGGCGGGTAATTGACCAGCACCAGCGGATCGTGGCCGGGAATGATGTGGTCGGGGCTGTCAGCCAGGCGGTAGAGCGTCTCAAAACCGTCGAGCATCGCCTTGGCATCGAGGACGATCGGGAACATTTTCCGACGCTGGAAGTTCTCATAAAAGTGCGAGGCATCCGACGCCAATACGACCCAGCCGCGTTTGGTCAGCACCCGCACGCATTGCAGACCCTTTGAATGGCCGCCGACCTGGTGGACGGTGATATTGGGAGCAATCTGGGCGTCGCCATCGACGAACATGACCCGACCCGAATAGACGTGCTTGACCATGTCGCAGATATGATCGGCGGTGAAAGGCTCGCGCAGTTCGTCGTGACACATGCAAGGGCCCGTGGCGTAGGCCATCTCGGCTTCCTGGAGGTAGAATTTCGCCGCCGGGAAATGGTTCAGCGTTCCGGCATGGTCGTAATGCAAATGGGTGACGATGACCTCTTCGATTTTTTCGGCGTCGACACCGATGGCCTTCAGGATTTCACGCGGCGGTGCATCGACCAGCCGCCCGCGCTTTTCGCCTTCTTCCGTGTCGTAGCCGGTGTCCACGAGAATCGTGTGGTTCTGGTTGCGGATGACCCAGACAAAATAGTCGATCGGATGCGGACTGTTGTGATCGTCGGCAAAGATAAAGGTATCGTTGCGGGTCCGCTTGGACCGGGAACCGTATTTCAGTGCAAATATTTCGTAGACATCTTCACCGCTCACGGTAATCCTCCCAGAGTATGATCGTTCTTGGTTGCGACATGCTACATGGAAATCCGGCAGGCCTCGTGAAAAAATGAATCCGAACAGCAAGAAGCTCCTGATCGTCGGTCATGTGCCGTCGCCGAATACGCAGGTCCTGCGCGATGCGGTGGTGCGGGGCGCGACACATGAGGGCATCGAGGGTGTGGAGGTAACCGCGTTGACACCCTTCGAGGCAACACCGGATCATGTGCTGGCGTGCAACGGCATCATTCTGGGAACGACCGAAAATCTCGGATACATGAGCGGTGCCCTGAAGGATTTCTTCGACCGGATCTACTATCCATGCCTTGAAGAAAAACAGGGCCTGCCCTACGCGCTCTACATTCGCGCAGGTCTCGATGGAACCGGTACACGGCGCGGTGTCGAGACAATCGTGACCGGCCTGCGCTGGCGCGCCGTTCAGGACCCTGTGTTGTGCAAGGGAGAATATGACAACCGGTTTGAAGCAAATTGCGAAGAACTGGGCATGGCCATGGCCGCCGGGCTTGAGGCCGGCGTGTTTTGAGGGGGGGCGGGAATCAACCGCTTTGCTCTCCGGACGCGCAAGGTGGGATCCGGTGCGTCCCAAATTCAGGCTTTTGCGGGTGGTACGATCCCGTGTCTGCCACGCGTCACTGGCGTGCCGCATCGCGCACGGGAAACAACAAATTCGTTTCCCGGACGCCCGCAAGGGCGAGCCGGGATCGTCCCAATCGCCTGATTTTGGTGTGTGGCGCGATCCCGTGTCTGCGACGCATCACTGACGGGCTGCATCGCGCACGGGAAACGGCGCAATGGGACAGATGATCGCGAGGTCGACGGGAGGTTTGCAATTCACTCAACAGAGCATACGCCGCATTGCGTCGTGTGCCGTTGCCGTTAAAGTCGCACACCAGAAAAACAACAGGAGATCCTCCCCATGGACGTCGACTATGGCCGCTACAAAGCGCTGAAATTCAACCGTCCCAGCCCGCGTATCCTTGAGGTCATTCTCTCCCAACCGGGAAAACTGAATGCGCTCGACCATGACGGCCATCGCGAACTCGCCGATGTCTGGCGCGACATTGACCGGGATCGGGAAACAGCGGTCGTGCTGTTGCGCGGCGAAGGCGGGGTCTATTCCGCAGGCGGCGACCTGGGTCTGGTCGAAGACATGGCAGCCGAATGGGAAACCCGGATGCGGGTCTGGAAGGAAGCGAGCGACCTTGTCTACAACGTGATCAACTGCTCGAAGGCGGTGGTTGCCGCAATCGAGGGCCCGGCAGTGGGAGCAGGGCTGGCGGCAGCGCTTGTGGCCGACATCACGGTTGCCGGGCGGACATCGCGGATCATCGATGGACACACGCGTCTGGGCGTGGCGGCGGGCGACCATTCCGCCATTGTCTGGCCGTTGCTGTGCGGCATGGCCAAGGCAAAATACTATCTGTTGCTGTGCGAGAAATTGACTGGCGAAGAAGCCGAACGCCAGGGACTGGTGTCGCTGTGCGTCGACGATGACAAGGTTATCGAGACGGCGATGGAAGTTTGCGAAAAACTGGCCAACGGATCCCAATCGGCGATCCGGCTGACCAAACACGCACTCAATAACTGGCTGCGGCTGGCTGGCCCCACATTCGATGCTTCGCTTGCTTTGGAGTTCCTTGGTTTTTCCGGGCCGGATGTGACCGAAGGTTGCGCTTCACTGCGGGAAAAACGTGCGCCGAAATTCGATCCGGACTGTCCGTTCTAAGGGATGGATTCACGCCTGGCCGATGAAGATGACGCATCCGGTTTTGATGCCCTGGAGGTTGCGACAGCATTCGCCCTGATCGCAGTTTGCGGCTTTACGCTCACGGGAATCTACACCGGGTCCACATGGACCAATGCCTGTGCCGGGACGGCCTGGGTCACCTTTGCCATCGTTGGGCAGGGGCACTTCAGGCTCCGTGAACGGTTCCTGATTGCCATGGCAGTGGTGTCCGTCATCGCCGCTTTCATGATCCTGCCGGATGCCACCAGCCTGATTCTGGCGGCAGTGTCCAGTGCTACGTTTCTTGCCTCTTTCATGATCCTTCTGGCACTCCTCAAGGAGGCGGCCATCACGTCGGATTCCGTGCAGATTGTCGGAGCCTATCTTACCCAGCAACCGCCGGGCCGGCGGTACGTGGTGCTTCAGACCGGCGGACACGCGTTGGGAGCGGTCCTGAATTTTGGGGCTCTCAGTCTGCTCGGGCCGCTGATCCAACGTGGCGTCCGGGCAATGTCGGCCGACGGCGAGGCTGTTACCGCCATTCGGGAGCAGCGCCAGATCGCGGCACTCGACCGTGGGTTTTCCTGGATCATCGCCTGGTCACCCACAGCCGTCAGCCAGGCGCTCATCCCCGCCATCGTTGTCGGTTCGGATCCCAACCGCATGATGCTGATGGGATTCGCGGTGACCCTGGTCATGTTCGTCGTCGGGTGGACCGAGGACCGGGTCCGGTGGCGGCATGCGCGGTCAAGGCTGCAGGCTCAGGGGGTTCTGCCGGAACGTACGGCGCCGGCTTTTCCAACCATGGCTTTTGGCCGTTTCGGGTCCGCTTGCCTGTTTCTGGTGATGACGACAGTCGTGATCATCTTCGTGGCCGGGGTGCGGACCGTACCGGCGCTCATGCTTGCTGCACCATTGGTCACGATCATCTGGATTGCCGTTCAGTACATGCGCCATGCCCGTCCCTTGGCAGCTCTGCGAAAGCGCTATCGCACGGTTGCCCTTCATGCCGTTCCCGATGTATCGCCAGAGGCCATGACCCTGTCGACGGCCGGGTTCTGCGGCATTGTGGTGGCCGGACTGGTTCCAGCCCCGGTGGTGGCAGCCTTCTTCGGCCTCGATCAGGTGCCTCCGGTGCTGCTCTATATCGCCATCACCGCAATAGTGCCCCTGGCGTCCAACGCCGCCATGCCGCCGATTTTCGTGGTCACATTCCTTGGCGGCATGCTGGTGGCGACACCGGGACTTGGTTACGATCCTACGCTGCTGGGGTTGGCGTTTGTGTTCGGTTGGGCAATCAACCTGACGGCGTCCCCGTTCGGTGCCAGTTCGCTGGTTCTCGCGCGGGCAACCGGCATTGATGGCCGGACATTGTCGTGGCGCTGGAACGGTATTTTTTCCCTGGCCGCATTTGTGGTAGCCGCAGCGGCACTGTTTCTGTTTTCTCTTCTCTAACAAGAATTCACGTCAAAGGCGGCACGGGGCGCATGGCTTGCCTATTGTTGCAGAATGCGGCACGTTCTTTCTGTTGTTGCGTAAATCAAAAGTTGGAGTAATTTCATGGCTGTACTCAAGACAATCGAAGTGATGGCAGACTCAAACAATTCCTGGGAAGATGCCGCACGGGCTGCGGTCAAGCAGGCCTCGAAATCCGTGAATAACATCCGGTCGGTGTGGATCAAGGATCAAAGCTGTGCCGTCAACGGCAAGGGCAAGATCACCTCTTTCAGGGTGACCACAAAGATCACTTTCGAAATAAATACCTGACGCCTCGCATACTGGAGTAACCCGGAATTGGCCATGGATATTGCCACGGCGACCCTGTAGGGTCGCCAGCCATGGCAACCGACAATTCAGCACGCGCATCCGAGCAATCAGCCCTGCCCCTGCAGGGCTACCTGCTTCTGGTGGCGATCACCTTCTTCTGGGGAACCAACTGGCCGGCAATGAAAATTGCCCTTTCGGAACTGCCGGTCTGGTGGTTTCGCACAGCCTGTCTCCTGGTCGGGGGCATAGGGCTTCTGCTGATCGCCCGATTGAGCGGTAACGGAATCTTCGTGCCCAAGGGCGAGCGGCGCAACCTGCTGATTTGCGCTGTCTTCAACGTGGTCGGCTGGCATTTGTGTTCGGCCTACGGGGTCTCCCTGATACCGGCAGGACGGGCAGCGATCATCGCCTTCACCATGCCGGTCTGGGCATCGATCCTGAGCAGCGTATTGCTCAATGAACCCCTGACACGCGGCAAGGTCGTTGGGCTGATGCTGGGCGTCGCCGGACTGTGCGCCCTCATCGGACCGGACCTCATCGTCTTGGGAACCGCCCCTGTGGGGGCGTTCCTCATGTTGGGCGCTGCCCTGTCCTGGGGGCTGGGCACGGTGCTTCTCAAGCGGTTCGACTGGAGCATCCCGACGACCAGCCTGGTGGGCTGGCAGCTCATCGCAGCGGCGGTTCCGATTACCATGGGTGCCGTATTGTTCGAGACTGTGCCTGACGTTTCTTCTCTCAGTACTGAAGCGATTCTCGCGGTACTCTACGTCTTCGCCTTTCCCATGCTGTTCTGCCAGTGGGCCTACTTCAAGACCGTGCGCCTGTTTCCGGCCAGCATTGCGGCCATTGGCACATTGCTCATTCCGGTTGTGGGGGTCTATTCGGGCGCCTTGATCCTGGATGAAGTGGTTGGGCTGCGTGACCTCACAGGCCTGTTGCTCATCTGTCTCGCCCTGGCGGCGGTGCTCTTCATTCCGCCGCGCAGGGCGCGTGCGGCAACGCAAGCCTGATCGGCTGCAGCGATGCGCGTCGGACCTGAGACGGAGTGCGGGATGAAGCCATGAACCAGGCCATCTGGGGAATATTGAGCGCGCTTTCGCTCGGTACAGCCGACTTTCTGGCTCGCTATTCCAGCCGCGCCGTGGGCGCCGACCGCGCCCTGCTTGGCGTCTTCATCGTCAGTTGTCTGGTACTCACCGGCACCATGGTGCTGGAAGGCCGTGCCGTTCCGACCGATCTGGAGCAGATCTGGCTGCCCGTCCTGTTCGGCGCCCTGACCACACTTGCCATGCTTCTGCTATACGAGGCGCTGGCGTTGGGGCCGATCAGTCTGGCGGCCCCCATTGTCGCTGCGCATCCAGCCCTGGTCGTCGTGTTTGCGGTCATGCTTGGTTCACGCCCCGATGCGGTGCAATGGCTGGCCATCGCCGCGACCATGGCGGGGGCGGTCATCGTTGCCCGCTATGCCGACACGGCATCCGAGGGTGACGACAGGACAGCACTGGCGCCCGCGTCGCGTACGATCGTCGTGGCATCGGGTGCTTGTGTGGCCTATGCGGGAATGGTTATTGCGGGGCAACACGCCGTGCCGGTTTACGGCGATCTTGAAACAATCTGGATCGGCCGATTTGTCAGCCTCCTGACACTTCTGGCCTTGCTTCTGGTCCGGAGACGGAGTCCGTCAGTTCCCGTGAAGTTGTGGTTGCTTCTGGGTATCCAGGGCACTCTTGACGCCGCCGGGTTTCTGTTTTTGCTCAAAGGCAGCGACGGCGCCTTTGCTGAAATCGCAGCTGTGGTCTCGGCCTGCTTTGGCGCTGTGACGATATTGCTGGCCCTGGTCATCCTGAAGGAACGCTTGACCGTTCAGCAATGGTTCGGTGTCCTGGTCGTCTTTGTCGGTGTCGCCGTCCTGTCCTCCCGTTGACGCGGATGAAAACAATACGTTTGACGTGTCTCAAAATCCGTGACATTGCGGAATTACGACCCAAAACGGGGTGCGCCTTTATTGATCCTTGAGGACACATCATCATGAAACCATTCGAAGGCTTCCGGGTCCTTGACCTGACCCATGTTCTTGCCGGCCCCTTTTCAACCTATCAGCTTGCGGTGATGGGCGCCGACGTCATCAAGGTGGAACCACCGCAAAACCCGGACATGATGCGCCCTGAAGGCTCGATCGGAAGTCTGAACGAGGAGGGGCGCGGTGTTCGGTTTCTGGGCCAGTCAGCCAACAAGCGCGCCATTACCCTCAACCTGAAATCGGAAGAAGGTTGCGACCTGTTCCGGCAACTCGTGGCGACGGCGGATGTGGTCGTCGAAAATTACACCGCCGGTGTCATGGAAGGGTTCGGACTGGGTTATGAGGCACTCTCCGCCATCAATCCTAAACTGATCTACTGCACGATTACGGGCTTTGGCCATACCGGCCCCAAGAAGGGCCATCCGGCTTATGACAATGTCATCCAGGCCTTTTCTGGTCTGATGGCGGCCACGGGGTCAACGGAAACCGCACCGGTTCGGGTAGGGCCCCCGGTTCTTGACTATGGCACCGGCGCCCAGACGGCCTTCGCGATCTCGGCATCATTGTTGCGGCGCGAGCGCACTGGAAAAGGCCAGCGGATCGATGTCGCCATGCTCGACGCCGCCCTCATGCTAATGACCATGACAATCATGGAAGTTCAATCCGACGGCTGCCCACCACCACCGCCTGGAAACAGCAGCCTGGGCAATGCCGGATATGCCTGTTATCCGACCAAGGACGGGTTGCTGATGATCGGCGCCTTTACAGCCAAGCAGCATAAACGACTGTGGTCTGTGCTTGGACGGGCGGAAACGGGCCTTGAAATAGAACGGGGAGGTGTCGAGGCACTTCCTGGGCGCCTGTCTGCCGATACGGCTCAACTGGCGGAGATATTTCTCACGAAAACCGCTGACGAATGGGAAGACAGTCTGAATGAAGCTCATGTGCCGGCGGCGCGCGTTCGCACGCTCGACGAGGCGATGGATCACGCTCAGGTGGCTTCCCGCGGCGTGCTCCAGGATCTGATGCCCAACCCGGAAACAAATTCCATGTTCAGGACGCCGGTGGCGGCTGCGATGTTTTCCGAAGACGGTCCGGACATTACTTCACCGCCGGCGAAGCTCGGCGAACACAATGAAATTATTTTTGCGGAACTGGGTCTTACAGGCGAGAACGTAGAGCAGTTGCGCGCACGCGGCGTTGTCTGAAGTGACGAGCGCGTCAAGCCGGATGCCCTGGCGTTGAGATGGTGTGCAGCTTTGAAACGGCTGCACAATAGTTCTCGATTTCGCGCCGGACCTGCCCGTCGTCCCAGTTCGCTTCGCCCGCCACGATGTGCGCGGCGCGTTCAATTTCCTCCAGGGTCAGCACTTGCGCCCAGCCAACGCCGGTACGGCGATAGAGGACATCATAAAGTGTCATCGCATGTTCGCTGCGTACGGCGTGTTTCAGATCGGATATTCTGGTTTCGGCGTCATTGTCGGGAAACCGGAGTGTGTTCTGGTTTTCGGGAAATCCAAGGACGTTGAAATTGGGGTCTTTAGCGCCGAGGCTTGGCTCGATTCGTGAAGAAACAACCTTCAGTAGCGCTTCACCCGCAGACCGGTAGGACATTACAGGACCGGCCGTCAGGGCAAAGACGTTGTCCAGGCCGTCGGTCTGCAGATCGTGTATTTCGCGGGATCGGTTTCCCATGGGAAGTTTGGGATGATAGGTGAGCGGGCGAACGCCAGCCCAGGTAAAGAGCACATCTTTGCGGGTAATCTTCACACCGGAAAAGAGTTCATTGGCTTCCAAGACCAGTTCCTCTATTTCCTGTTCCGTGGCGACGACGTCGTCCAGGTCTCCCTCGAAAATCGTCTCCGTCGGTCCGAAATAGTGCAACCCTTTCCAGGGGAAGCAATAAAATGGCTGGCCCTTGCTGTTGAGCGTCGACACCGCAAAGTTGCCGCCCTCGAACGGCAGCCTCACGGCAATGGTTGTTCCCTTTGTACCGAGAACCTTGCGTGCGGCTGCCGGCTGGGCGGCCCGGCTGACAGCGTCGATCCAGGGGCCCGCAAGATTGAGAACGATTTGGGCCGTAACGACTGTCTCGGGAACACCGGGATCCATGGTGTCACTCAACCGGATGTTCCAAACGCTGTTTCGATCCTGACGGCCAAGTTCCGCAAAGGTGTAGTTTCGCGCTGTCGCCCCCATACGCTCCGCATCAAGGATCATGTCGATCCCGACCCGTTCGGGCCAATCCATGATGGCATCGTGAAATATCGCAACAGAGTCGATCTGATCGAGATCCTTCATGTGAGCGATCAGCGGTGTCGATGCTGCCTGCGAGGCCGGAATGCGTCGGTAACCAATGGGGAGCGAGTCTGGTGCAAGTGCTCCAAGAAGACGGAAGGCCATATCCAGGTGCCAGGGGCGGTAGGACCCGGATTTGCGGATCGGGAAGCACAGTTCGATGGGGCGATAGCGTCCGGCCATGTCTTCGGCAAATGCTGCACGGGTCTGCAACGCCTGCCGCGCCATGCGAACTGCAGTGAAGAATGAACGTGGAGCGGACAAGAAATCACGGACCGGTCGAGGCGTCTCGAAATAGCGCAGGCCACAGTGAATCAACCGGCTCGAACGACTGGACGCGCCGGAACAGAAGTCGTTCTTGTCGACCACGAGCACGTTGTACCCGGCTGCGGAGAGGTGCTGGGCGGCACTGGCGCCGTTGATACCGGCGCCAATGATGGCGGCGTCAAAATTCTTGCTTTGCAGGCTGTCGAGGGGCGTTCGCAATTGGATGACCGCTGAATGTTGCCGAATGCGCTGATTTCTGATTGCTCGTTTAACCGATTGGAGTCAATCTCGAACTTGCCGTGCGCAAGCAAGAACGCGATGGACTTGTGGATCGGGAGGCTCGGTTTCGTGGCAAGCAGCAAACTCGATGACGGTGGTTCCCCTCGGTCGGAGTCCCGTGAAAAGGGCATTGCCATCGGGGCCTATGTCTTCGGCCTCAGTTGCGGTGCACTTCAGGGTGGTTTGAGCAAGTTCCTCACCGGTGATTTGCCTATTCTCGAAATTATCTGGGGCCGCTATGTGGTCCTCTTTCTGATCGTGGTCCCTTTTGCATTCTTCTGGTACGGTCGCGGCGCCTTCATGCCCGCGCGACGATGGCTGCATGTCCTGCGAGCCCTGTTTCTGCTTTTCGCCTCGATCACGTTCGTCACCGCCATCAGTGTGATGCCATTGGCGGACACACTGGCGATCGTCTATCTATTTCCATTCGTGGTCACGGCATTGTCTCCGGTTCTTCTGAACGAGCGCGTGGAGAAGGCGAGCTGGATCGCCGTGGGTCTTGGGTTTATTGGTGTCCTCGTGGTCATCCGACCGGGGTTCCAGACCGTTGATCTCTACGCGTCCATGGCAATCGTAACCGGGCTGTTCTATGCCGGGTTCCTGATCCTGTCGCGCCGGCTTGCGGTGGCGGCGCCGGCAACGGTCACGGCAACATGGTCTGCGGGAGTGAGCGTGATCCTGCTCTCCCTTGCCATGCCGTTCGTCTGGATCACACCGGACCTGAGCCAGATAGGGGTCCTTATTCTGGTAGGTGGATTTGCGGCAGTAAGCCAGATCGGAACCATGATCGCCTGCAGCAAGACCGAGATGCCAACACTTGCGCCGTTCGGCTATTCAGACATTGTTGCGGCAACGGTCGTCGGGTTCATGCTGTTTGGCGACATTCCGGACTTTGTCACCTGGATCGGCATCCTCATCGTTGTTGCCAGCGGCATCTTCATCGCCCTGGCGTCGACGGGTGCCCGGTTGCCGCTCATGAGCCGATCGAGACTGCCGGGAAGCTGAACACCGTCTGCGTCTTGCGTGCCGGCTGCAACTGGTCCGGCCAGTCCGATGGTCATGCTGTTGTAGTTGTGTGTCGTGAACCGGATCGAGAAGGCATCGGCCTTTGCGGCAATCCCGAGCGTTTCCGAGGCCGCCGTCATGAACACTTTGATGTCGGCGATCTTCATGCAGGAATTCCCACTCGTTCTTTTACCGCCTATTCAGCTTGACGGTATGGGGGACACCGCGCAAGACTTTAGCGTCTGGAAATTTTCAAGAGCGGCATTTCTCGTCAATGGATACGGAATCCGAAATCGCGGTCATCGGTGGCGGTATGGTCGGCATGGCAGTAGCCTATGGGCTTGTACGGTCCGGCCACCAGGTCACCGTGTTCGACGAGGGCGATCGGGCCTTGCGGGCGTCGCGTGGCAACTTCGGTCTGGTCTGGGTCCAGTCCAAAGGGGGTGGGTTGCTAGATTATGCCCGCTGGACCCGTTTATCGGCGCAACTCTGGAAATCTTTTGCCGACGACCTCGGCGAATTGTCGGATACGGACCTTGAGTTGCAACAGCCAGGTGGCCTCATCATTGCCTTGTCCGAAGAGGAACTGGACCGTGAAGCGGAGGGCCTTGAATCCCTCAAACAGGCACTGGACGGCGACTATCCGTATGAACGGCTGGGGCACAACGCGCTGCGCGAGCTTCTTCCGGAAATCGGGCCTGATGTTGCAGGCGCCACGTATTTTCCCGAAGACGGGCATGCCAATCCGCTCCACCTGCTCAAGGCCCTGCATACCGGTTTTATCCGCTGCGGCGGCCGGATCGTCAACGGTTCGTCGGTGACGTCAATTACTCACGGCAATGATGGCTTTGCCATTGAATCGGATGGTCATCACAAGGCGCAGAAGGTGGTGTTGTGCGCGGGTCTGGGAAACGCGAAGCTTGCACCGATGGTGGGGCTTGACGCGCCGATCTCGCCACAACGGGGACAGGTGCTGATAACCGAGCGGGTGAAACCGTTCCTGAACTACCCGACGATCCATGTGCGCCAGGTTGGTAACGGGGCCATTCAGATCGGCGACTCCCACGAAAATGTTGATCTCGACGATGGCACCACGCCCAATGTGATTGCAGCGATCGCCAAACGGGCTGTGCGCACATTCCCGGTTCTTGAAACCGTGCGCCTGGTGCGCTCCTGGGGCGCGCTCAGGGTGCTCAGCGCTGACGGGTTTCCGATTTATGACATGTCGACGACGTGTCCCGGTGCCTCGGTCGTGAACTGTCATAGCGGGATCACGCTTGCCGCCGTCCACGCCCGGATCCTGGCACCCTGGCTCGGCGGTGGCGAGACGCCTGAATTTGTGGAGAGCATGAGTGCCAGACGGTTCCAGTAAGACACACAAATTTGCCCGTTTGCTCGAACGGACGCCCGACCCGGGGGGAAGAAGTAGCATCTCCTTCCTCTTCGACGGCAACGAATTGACGGCGCGCGCTGGCGATTCCATTGCGGCTGCGCTCCTGAACAACGGCATATCCCAATTCCGTACGACACCGGTGACGGGCGCGCCGCGCGCGCCGTATTGCATGATGGGTGTCTGCTTTGACTGCCTGATACAGGTCGATGGCGTGCCCAACCTGCAGGCCTGCATGATTGAAGTGCGCGACGGCATGACCATAGTGCCAATGCAGGGTGCCCGTTCTTTGACTGCAGGAGAAGACAGTGCGTGAGCGAACCGACATCGTCATTGTCGGGGCGGGGCCTGCGGGCCTGAGCGCTGCGGATGTTCTGGGTGACGCCGGACTCAATGTGGTGGTGCTTGACGATCAGCCCGCTCCGGGCGGCCAGGTCTACAGGTCAATTAGCAGAACCAACGAGCACTTCGACTCCGTTCTCGGCCCGGACTACGCCAAAGGTACGGCCTTGCTGAAGGGACTTGATCACGGCTGCGTGGAATACAGGCCCAATGCCACTGTCTGGCAGATGACAGAGGAACGGGAGATCTTCTATTCGGTCGGTGGGCGTGGGCATTCCGTGACCGGTGATCGGATCATACTGGCCACAGGTGCCATGGAACGCCCGATGCCGTTTCCCGGCTGGACGCTGCCGGGCGTCATGACGGCCGGCGGCGCGCAAACGCTCCTGAAATCCAGCGGCCTCCTTTGGGATGGCCCAATCGTCCTGGCGGGCAGCGGGCCTCTGCTTTATCTGTTCGCTGCCCAGGCGGCGCGGCTCGGGGCGAATGTCGCCATGCTTCTGGAAACCGCGCCAAAGCCTGACCCGTTCGCAGTTCTTTCAGGCCTCGCTGGGTTCCTGACCGCACCGGGTTATCTCGCCAAAGGATTGTCGTTGATCCGCGAGTTGCGCAAGGCAGGTGTTCCCCGTGTGTCACGGGTTGAAGGACTCGAGGCAGTGGGCGACAGGCATATCGAAGCGGTTCGATACCGGGTTGGAAAAACATGGCGGGAACAGGCAACCACCCAGCTTCTCGTCCACCAGGGCGTTGTGCCGAATACCCAGATCACACGATCCCTGGGCTTGCGTCATGACTGGGACCCACAGCAGCGGTGCTGGCGGCCACCTGTCAATGAGAGTCATGAGACCGGCATGGACGGCATTCTGGTGGCTGGAGACGGTGCCGGAATTTCCGGGGCCGATGCTGCCGTGCATCAGGGGCGCCTGGCGGCGTACTCGGCCATGTCCGGCCTAGAGGGGGTTGATCAGAGCAGTTTTGCTAACCGTGTGGGAAAGGAGCGAGCAGGCCTGCGCCGGCATTTCAAAGCCCGGCCCTTTCTCGATGCGCTCTACCGGCCCAATGAGGCGTTCCTGTCGCCACCTGACGATACAATTGTCTGCCGGTGTGAAGAGGTCACGGCAGGCGATATCCGGCGTTATGTGGGGCTGGGTTGCCTGGGGCCAAACCAGACCAAAGCGTTTGGCCGTTCAGGGATGGGACCGTGCCAGGGGCGGTTGTGCGGGCTTACTGTATCCGAGATCATTGCCGCCGAGCGTGGTGTCGCCATGGACGATGTGGGGTACTACCGGATACGATCACCGATCAAGCCGGTGACGCTGGGCGAGGTCGCGGATACGGCGGGCGACGAGGATGTCGTCTTGTAGCCGCGGCCGGCTAGACCGTACCTGGTCTTTATTGAATCATTTGACCTGAATTTCGCGTCTGCTGGCAAGGCGCGGTTTGTGCCGTGGTCTGGTTGACCACAAGCAGACCACAACGTTGTCCAGCGGTCGCGAAACTCTGGCCTTCGGTGGGCCAAATCAGCCCATCGCCGGCGTT
>JAJFHC010000264.1 GCA_021775835.1 Hyphomicrobiales bacterium
CCGCTGCGACTGGCGCCGGCGCATCGATTTTCTCTGGCTCGACATTTCTGACACTCCTGGAAGGGGTCGGTACAGCGTTTTCCGCCCTGGCAACAATCAATGCCGGCAAGTCGGAAAAGGCGTTGTTTGATGCCAAGGCGGAGGAAGAAGATTTCCGGGCCGAAGATGAGCGGATCAAGGGCGAGCTGGAATCGGCGCGTCTGAAGCGGGAACTGGCCAGGACGTTGTCGCGCAACGCCGTGGCCTTCGCCGCCGGCGGCGTCGATCTGGGATCGCAATCCGTCAAGGAAGCTAAGCGCCAGGTCACCCAGGATGCCGAACGCGAGCTTGGCACAGCCAAAACCGAGTCCTTGCGGGCGACGTTCGCGCGCCGGCGCCAGGCGAACGTCTTCAGAGCTGCCGGAGAATCCGCCCTTAACAAGGCTAAGTCCCTGGCCATCGGCAAAGTGGCATCATTCGGATTGAAGGCGTTCCAACGTGGCTAAGATCAGACAGTTCGAAGAACGGGCAAGGCGCGCCGGCGTGCCGGCAATCAGTCTGGATACGGGTGCGACGGACGCATACCAAACCGTTGCCCAGGTGACCGGTGAGTTGGCCGGCCAGGTCGGAAAGGTCGCTGATCGCGCCGCGGCTATCGAAGGCCACCGGGCTGGATTGCTCCACGGTTCGGGAGCTGGTTTGCCGGGAGTGTCGGTATCGGGCGGTGAGGTCACGACCGGCGACGGCAAACAGCTCGATGTAGTTTCCCGGATCATTCAGATTGAAAGCGGCGGCAAGGCGACCGCCAAGAACAAAAGTTCGTCCGCGGCTGGATTGGGGCAATTCATTGGCAGTACCTGGTTGTCGATGATCCGAACCTATCGACCGGACATTCTGAAAGGCCGAACGACAGACCAGGTCCTCGCATTGCGCACCGATCCGAGATTTGCCGACCTGTCAGTTGAAATGACAGCCAACTATGCCCGGCAAAACCAGCGCGGCCTGGAAAAGTCGCGTCTGCCTGTCACGGCTGGCTCAACCTACCTTGCGCACTTCCTTGGCTTGGGCGGGGCGCGGCGTGTGCTGCGAGCAACGCCTGGCACGCCGATCGTCAACGTTGTTGGTTCAGAAGTCGTGCGCGCCAATCAACGGGTGATGAAAGGTAAAACCGTGGGCCAGGTCATCGCCTGGGCCGATGGGAAAATGAAAGGCGCAAAGACGGTTGTGCCGGCATCTTCATCGCCGGTCGATATTGCCTTCAACGAAACGCCGACGCCGGCGTTTCAGTTGACCCAGGGGATCAGCATCAGGGACCGCGCTTTCGACCAGGCCGCTCGATCGGTCTATCTCGATCGCGTCGATACAGCCGCGCGTACCGAGATCGCGGCGCTTTCCGATTTGCATCCCGACGATCCCGACGCCCTGGCGACCGCCCTGGACAATTTCTCGAAAGGGTACAAGCGGAACCTGGAAGACCCGGAAGCGCGGGTACAGTTTGAGCGGACTTTTGAACGTCAGAAAATCGCTGCTGTCCGGGCTGCATCTTCGCGCGCGCAGAAACTGCAACGTGACGAGAACCAGGCAGCTTTTGAGGAAAACTATTCCACACGCCGGACGGCGATCCTGCGCCTGGCGCGTGAGGCCGGCAACGACGACAAGGCCAATGAAGCCCTGACCGGTGAATTGGAAGAACTCGAAGGCGCCATCGAGGGCGCCGGCGGTCTGTCAGCCGTGGGCAAGGGGCGCCTCCGCCGTGAACTGCTCCAAGATGTGGCCAGGTCGCGTCTGTTGGGTGGCTTCGATCGCCAGGACGGGCCGGCGGCGCGCGAACAGTACCTGGCGGACTTTGTCGATCGCTACAACAAGGGCGACGATGCGTTCAAGGACATCACGCCGGAGAATTTCGACCGCCTGCAAACCGAAATGCAGCGGTCGATCGCCAAGGATCGGATTGAGCAAGGCAAGCAAATCCGGTTGGTCGATCGCCAGATCGATGGCGTTATGGATCGCGTCAAAAAGGGCTTTGCCGTACCTGGTGAGGAACGCGATGCGTTGCGTGCTCGGGTCCAGGCCCTTGGCGATCCGGTGTTGAACGATGCCTTCAGTTTTTTTGAACGTCTGACTGACTGGCAGTCGGCACATCGCGATAAGCCGCCGGAGGTCATCGCCGCGCAGATCGCCGCGCTCGATGAGGAAATTGCGGAGAAGGGTGCCACGTCCCGCGCCCTGGTGATGCGCGATGTCATGGCCGGCCTTGAGGAAAACATGCGCGAGGGGTTGAAGAAGGACCCTCTGGAATTTGCCGAACGCGCCGGCGTCCTCGATGTTCCTGATCTTGATTTTTCAAACGCCGACATCCTGGCGGTTAGCCTGATGGAACGGTCGATCGCTGCGGAAATCGTCGCGGATCAGTACAGCATCGACAAACGATTTTTCAAGGCCGGCGAGGCTGAACGGTTGACCGAGCTGGTCGCCGACGATCCAGAACGGCTTTCCAGCGTGGCCAAGGCTATTCGGGAAGGTATCGGCACCGCCGATACGCCGGATGCCCTGGCGGAACTTTCGAAGTCCGCGCCGGTCGTCGCCCACGCCGCCGGCCTGGCCATGGCTACAGGCAGCGACGACATTCTGAGAGAGACAACACAAGGGCTGCATCTGCGCGGCATCGAAGGCTATGAGCCTATCCGCCTGAAGCCAGCGGCCCGGCGATCGACGACCGGTCAATTCCTGGGTGCATCGGTCATGGCCCTGCCGGAAACCGAAGGTGCCGCGGTCAATCAGGCGGAAATTCTGTTCGAGCGCCGCGCCAGGGAAATGCGGCTCGATCCGGTGGCCGATCCCGAAAGTGCCAAAGAACTATGGGAATCGGCCCTGGATGAGTCCCTGGGGGGCCGTGTGGTCGATGGACGCAAGGTTGGCGGTATCGGGGAGGTCAACGGCACAAAGACGCTCCTGCCGCCGGATATGAGCGAAGAAGACGTTTCAAACCTGCTTTCTCGCCTGTCCGATGCAGAATTGGCGTCACTGCCCGAGATCGTCAGTGCAAACGGTGTTCCGGTAGGCGCCAGGGATGTCAGGCGAGGGCGCCTGGTTGCGGTCGGCCAGGGACGTTACCGGGTGGCCCTGGGCGATCCTACGTCCGGCGATCCGCGGTGGCTTGCTGGATCAAACGGTGAGTTTTGGGTTCTGGACCTGAACCGCCTGGCCGTCCAGCGCGCCAAGCCTTCGGCGCCGGAGCCTTTCAACCCGGACGATCACACTTTGTTCAACACTCAGCCGGGCGGCTTCCTGCACTCCCTGCAAAGCCTCAATCCGAACAACCTGACCATAGAGGATTAGTGGCTTGAGCTTCTTTTACGAGACGCCACTGGAACCGATCGCCCCGACATTCGGCGGCGGTGAAACGCCTTTTGGCGATCTCATGCAGTCGTCGCGCGATGTCCAGGAGCTGCTGGACAATCTCAATGGATCGGAAAGCGCCCTGGAAGACGCTTACGATACCCGGATCGCAGCGATCAAATCCGCAACCGGGATTTCACTCGACAATCCGGTGCGTCAACGCGAAGACGTGACGTTCCATAGCGAGGGATTGCTAGGGCGCGATGATCTCCGCGGCGACCCGGAAGAACAACACCGAAATTTCGCCACCAGGTTGCAAGAGCTTGAGGTGCAGTTTCCGCAACATGCCGACGCCATCAGGGCCGGCGTTTCTGTACGTGATGATGCTGCCAAGTTGGCCCGTGGCAGTGAACAGGATTTTAATCGCCTGTTCGGATCGCGCAGTGACTTTTTCGGTAAATGGTCTGCGGTCCTGGCTGGCGGTGTGCTCGGTATGTTGCGGGACCCGGTCCAGATTGCGACAGTGTTTGTCGGCGGCGGCGTTGGGGCCGCCCGAACGACCGGTGGCCGGATCGCGACCGTCGCGCTGAAAGAGGTCTTGATCAACAGTGGATTCGAGGCCGCGCAACAGCCGGTGGTTCAAACCTGGCGCAAGCGTGTCGGCGCCGAACACGGCTTTGACCAGGCTGTGCAGAACGTGGTTTTTGCAGGCGCCACCGCCGGCGTCCTGGGTGCCGCCGGCCAGGGTGCCATCGAAGGTGTCCGCACCTTGTTGCGCGGCAAGGATCTCGACACTGCCGCGGACGCCGGTGCCAGGTCATTGCCGGAAGACTCAAAGACCAGGGCAGGGCTGGAAGGTGACGGCGAGGCCGCCGGCGAGCTCGTGACTGAAATCCGGGATGTCCTGGACGATGCCGGACGCGGTGCGGTCGATGCCCGCGAGGCGGACCAGGTCACCGGATCACAGAAACCGGAAGGCGTGAGCCAGGAGGACTTCGACCAGGTCACCAGCGATGCCGTGCGCTTTGCAGAAGACCCGGACAACAACCCGCCGCCACGTATGGAAGAAGGTAGCCTGGTCGAGGATGTCGGCACGCGCATGCGGCGAGAGCTGGCTAGTCAAAGGCCGGCCAAGTCCCTCCGTCCTCATAGCCTCTTGCGGTTCCTGGCGAACAACGGTGGCATCCGGGACGAAGGCGGCGAGCTCGCAAAGTTGGACCTAACGACCCTTTTTGTGCCCGGTTCTGGCCGGCTGGTTCGTAAGGGCGGTTTGTCGCTCGATCGCGCGCGTGAGATGGCGGCGGAGGCGGGCTACATGAGCCGGTTTGGTACACCCGAACAGGCCATTCATGAAACCACAGTTGCTGACTTTCTCGATCACATCACCGAGGATAACACTACCCACGCGGTGTTCAGCGAGTTTGACGGCGACCGGGTGGCCGGTCTCAAGGCACAAGAGGTATTTGACGACAAGGTCGCGCAGCTCGATCGCGCGCTTGGGGAGCTCGATGATACTCTTACCGACGATCTGCCCCTGGAGATCAAGCAACGTGCGGTCGAAATTTCATTGGAAGGTGACGTTGACGCGCTCGATGCGCTGGAAAGATCGATCCTAGAGGACTATTATGCCAATGGCGCGCCTGGTCCGGTCACGCGATCGGACGGCGCCGATATCGAGGTTCCATTTTTCGATGAAACAAATGCTGACAGACCAGGAAGCCAGGGCCAACGCCCAGGCGATGCGGGAACGGGCGGAGACGTTGCCGGAGGGCGACGAGAACCGGCAGACGCTGGAGCGGACAGCCCGGCACCTGGACGCGCTGGCGAAGCTGCGGGAAAGCCGCGCAGCCCAGAAGGCGGATTAGACGATCCATCGGCGCCGGAAATTGCGGCAGAGACAGATCAGTTTCTAGCCGACAACCTCACGGACGATTTACGCGATCGTCAAATTTTTCTTGAGACGGAAGACGGCGCAGGCCGTGAAATCACCGTATCCAAAACAATCGGGGAAGCGTTCGATGAGGCGGATCGAACCGCCGATCTCGCTGACCTGGTCGAAACCTGCAAGGTGTGATCGATGTCATTTGCCGATTGCGTGAAAAGTGCCGTTGACCAGGGCGAAATTTCCACCCAGGAGGCCGTCCGGTTGAACGGTCTCTATGCGAGTTTCCTTGCACGTCACGCCAAGGACAGTCCGATAAGTGCGCCGACCGAGGCCGCGAAGATGCTGGCGGAGCTCCTGAAGATGGAGGCCGGCCACAAGAAACGCCAGCTCGCCCTGGCGATCCGAAACCTCAAGGAGATCGAGGCCAACTTCGAGAAGTTCGCCGACCTAACCGGCCAGGCGGACGTGGCCGACGCGGCGATCGCGCACCTGGAGCATTTCGGCACGGCGCCGTTTTCGTCCGTCCAGGGGCGATCGGGCGCCATCATCGGAACGGCACACGCGCGGATGGAGGCCCTGTTGCACCATTTTCGACGCGGGGCGGTGTTCGGCGACAAGAACCGCCACAACAAGGCGCAGCAATCGAATGTGGTCTCCGAGCTGTTCGGCACGGATACCGGCGACCAGGCGGCGAAGGGCTTGGCGCAAGCCTGGACCGAAACCGCCGAATGGTTGCGCCGGCGCTTCAACGCCGCCGGCGGCGCGATCAAGAAACTGGACAATTGGGGATTGCCTCAGTTTCACGACGCCAGGGCATTGCGGAAAGTCGGTGTTGATGCCTGGAAAAAACAGATCGCGCCGTTGCTCGATCCCTCCCGCATGCGCCACCCGTTGACCGGCCATGGCATCACAGCGGAAGAACTGGACGACGTTCTGACCCATGTTTGGCACTCGATCGCCCAGGACGGTTGGAACACGCGCGAACCCACGCGCCAGGTGTTCGGTCGCGGCGCCCTGGCCAATCAGCGCCAGGAGCATCGTTTTCTGGTTTTCAACAGCCCGGAAAGCTGGATGGCCTATCAGCGCGATTTTGGCGAGGGCGATCCGTTTGCCGCCATGATGCGCCACGTGAACATGATGGCGCACGATATCGCGGCGATGGAGGTCCTTGGACCGAACCCGCGGGCGACCGTGGAATGGCTCAAACAGACCGTCACCAAGGAGGCCAGCAAAGCCTCGATCGGGGATGAGTCGGCGCGATGGCGCGGGGCGCCAAAGAACGCCTTGGCGAAAGGTCGGCGCAAGGTTGCCAAGATCGAGAAAATGTGGGCATCGATCCGCGGCGACCTGGAAACGCCGGTATCGACCGGATGGGCGGATGTCCTGGCGACCGGTCGAAACTGGTTGGTGTCGAGCATTCTTGGCTCCGCGGCCCTGTCGGCGATCGGCGATGCCGGCACGCAAGTCGTCGCCCGGAAGTTTGCCGGCATTCCAGCGGCTTCAGTGGCCGGCGATATTGCACGGGCCTTTACCCAGGGCGAGCGACGTGAAGCGGTTGCCGGTTCCTTGATCCTTGAATCTGCACAGCACACCTTCCACCGCCAGGCGCGTTATGTGGGAACGCTGTCCGGGCCTGAGTGGTCTTCCTACCTGGCCGACCGGGTGTTGACCTGGACCGGGTTGACGCCCTGGACGCAGGCCGGGCGACATGCCTTTGGCCTGGCGTTCCAGCATGAGGTGGCCAGGCGGGTTGGTGACGGCTTCGACGATCTGCCCGACGCTTTCCGCCTAACCTTCGATCGTTGGGGCATCACGTTCGAGGACTGGAACAAAATCCGGCTGGCCAAGGTTCATGACGCACGATCGGGCGCGCCTTTGTTGCGTCCGGCTGAGATTGCCGGCATCGATCCGCTGCTTGCCGATCGATATCTGGAAATGATCCAGGCGGAAACCGAGTATGCGGTGCCGACCGGTTCGGTGGCCGCCCGCACAGTCCTGGTCTCCAGCGATCAACCTGGCACGTTCTGGGGGGAGGTCACGCGATCGTTTGCCATGTTCAAGAGCTTCGCCAGCGTCATTGCCGTTCTGAACGCCCAACGCATGACGATGCAGATCGCCGGCAAGTCCACATTGTTTTCAGCCCGCGGCGCTGCCTATGCCGGCGGATTGCTGTTTTCGACAACGCTGCTCGGTGGTCTCTCGATGCAGCTCAAACAGATTGCCGGCGGTCGCGATCCGCGCGACATGACGACAATGGAGTTTTGGGGTGCCGCGTTGCTCCAGGGCGGCGGTCTCGGTATCTACGGCGATTTTCTGTTCTCTGACGTGAACCGCTACGGCGGCGGTTTCCCGTCAACGCTTGGCGGCCCGCTGATCGAACATATCTGGGACGCCTGGACACTGACCGGCGGCAACGCGATCGAGCTGGCCCAGGGCAAGAAGACGAAGGCCGGACGCGAGTTCGTGCGTTTCCTCAAATCGAACATTCCTCTAGGCACCATGTGGCCGACCAGGCTTGGCTATGAGCGTGTCCTGCTCGATCAGCTCCAGCACCTGGTCGATCCCGACGCCAACCGGTCATTCAAGGCCAGGCAGAACTGGTGGAAACGGGAAACCGGCCAGAAATTCTTCTGGCAACCAGGTCAAACCGCGCCGCGGCGGGCACCCGATTTTTCCCAGGCACTTGGCAATTGATCCACTCTGCGGATCCTATCGCCATAAATGGCGATGCCCGATTCCAACACCGTCATTTCCGGCGAGGGTCGATTGACTTTTCACCGTTGACGTGGAGCTGGAAACGATAATGTGACAGTCCGGCGCGGCTGATCGCTCGATCGTGCCGGCGGGTCGTCGCTGACCCCCGCGTGGGACGGGTATCCGGGCCTGTCCCACGCGCACCATTGACGCGCTGCGAGCGGCGTTATCCTCCCGGTCATGGCCTTATCGACGATCGACTACAACGACCGCTACGTTTCGCTTTCCCCGGCGGCGGGAACAACGGAACTGGATTTCGATTTTCCGGTCTACGAGGATACCGACATCCAGGTCGATTTGACCCGCGATGGCGTGACAACGACCCTAGTCCTGACCACGGAATACTCCGTGAGTGGGTTTGAAGTGGCGACCGGCGGAACCGTGACACTGGTTTCGGAGTCCCTGGAAGATGACATCTATGAAATTTTCGGCACCCTGACGCCGGAACGCCAGTCGGCCTACGAGTACAAGAAGACATGGAAGTCGAGCGCGCTCAATGCCGATTTCATTCGTGTCTTCATGGTCCTTCAGGAGCTGACGCGCGACATCGTTGGTGCGCTGACACGCGGCATCCTGGCGCCGATCGGCGAAACCCTGGGGAACCTGCCGGCGGCGGCGGCCAGGGCAGGCGGGTTGCTTGGATTCGACAGCACCGGCGACCCTGCAATTCTGAGCACAACGCTCATTGGTGAAGGCGCCACCTTGCCAAACTCAACGGTAGACAATGCCGTTCCGCGGTTCGATGGGGAGAACGGTGACGCCTTTCAGTCGAGCTTGCTGATCGTCGATGACAATGGCGACGGCTCCGGCCTTCGCCATTTAAGCATTTCTGGCAACTTCACCGTCACGGGAAACATTCCTGTTGCCGGCTGGGTGGGTTCTTCGCAGACCGGTTCGCTCCTGGTGCCGGTGGGAACCACTGCCCAACGCGATGGCACGCCTGCGACTGGAATGCTGCGCTACAATTCCACGCTCGGTATCTTCGAGGGCTACGCAAGTTCGGCCTGGGGCTCGATCGCGGTGCTGGAGAGTGGCAGCTATTCCGCCACAGACAACGGATCGGTCTCGACCGCGCAAACCGTCCTGGAGGACGACGACTACCAGCAGGAATTTACGCTCGATGCCGCGGTGACGATCACGTTCAACGATCCGTCTGCGGGCAAGGGCTATTGCAAGATCGTGCGGATCGTCCAGGACGGCACGGGCGGGCGCGTGCCGTCATTCGAGGATGAAAGTGCGGCGGCGGCGACAGAGCTCAATGTGTTTCCAACCTGGTCCGGCAGGCCGGCGAACGCCTGGGACCTGGTTGCTGTCCTTCGTGAAGAAAGTGGCGAGTTATTGATCACGCACCTAGCGGGGTCCTAATGACGCTGCTTCGCCATCCCTTCGATATGGGGGTTCTTGTCCCGCAGCGATTTTCGAATTTGCTGACCCTGGCCAACAACGAAAAGTTCCAGCGGGCAAAGGGCGCCGGCAACCGGATTTACGCAGCCGGCACGACCGACAACGGGGGAACGCTGTTGCCGTTCGTGTGCCTGTTCGACCACGCCGGCACGCTGCAATGGGCAATCAGGATCGATGTCGGTGCGGCAGTTGACAGCGACATTGCAATGGACGTGACGCCAGACGGTGAATGTTTCATCCTTTGCGCCACGGGCAACACCCACGAAATTTATAAGATCGACGCCACGGGGGCGATTGCCTGGAACAAGACCTATGACCTGGGCGAGGCCACGTTCATCGCCAACATGAACGAAGTCCTTTCCGATGGTTCCGGCGACTGCATCGCGGCCTTGCGGACGTCCGCAGACGACGTTGACACAAAGTTAGTGAAGCTGGACGGGTCCGATGGGTCGGAAACCTGGGCAAAAAACATCAGCCATACGGGGCACGTTCATACCGACATTCGCGGCCTGGGCTGGGGCGTCGTTTCGGGCCTGATCATCTGCACCGGAAACCGGGGGAACGCAGCGGTCGCCCTCGATCCCATCATGACGCTTGTCAATTCTGACGGCAGCATAAGTTCCGGGGTCGAATTCAGCGTCGGCCTGAACCTTTTTGCAGGCGAACAGGGCCTTGATGGCAACTATTACGTGATTGATGACACGGGATCGACCCTCAACCTGCACAAGCTGAATTCATCGCTGGCTCTGCAATGGTCCCGTTCGTATCCCATCGGCAACCCGCGGTTGATGACAGTCGTTGGAGAGGAAGACGGAATTATTGTCATAGGCAACGATTCCACCGATGGATACATGGTCAGTGTCGATTCTTCGGGCACAGAGATCGACCAGTTCAACCTGGTGGGCGGCGACACGAAAAATTCCGTGTTCGAATTCCGGGGAACGCAGATCATCATTGCAACGTCCACGGGCAGCGATGGCGCCTATGTGGGCCGCTTCAAAAGCGACCTGTCCGACCTGCTTGACGGCAACGGCATCACCTATACCGACGCCAGCCTGACCCAGACGACGCCTAGCGTCACCGTGGCGACGCCGACACCGGTTTCCGCAGACTACACATCGACCGTGACGACGCCAGCACGGACGCGCACCGTTCTGTCGCCCACAGAAAACCACCTGACTTGAAAGGGATTGTCTCATGGACGGAAGCACTATCGCGGTTGTGCTGACGACAGTGGCCACTCTTGCCGCCCTGATTGGCGGTTTTGTTATGCGCGATCGCATAGTCATGAAGGCAATTTCCCAGGGCGATGCGGAGCTCCACTCCCGGATCAACGATGTCAAAGACAAGTACGTGAGGCGCGACGATCTGGGCGCCCATATCGCCAGCATCGAGCGGGCGGTCGAGGACATCAAGGAGAGCCAGCGAACCGGGCTTAACGATCTCAAGGAAGAAATGCGCCGGACCCATACGCGCATTGACGAAGTGCTTAGGAACGTTCCGCAGACGCCGACCTGAGCGCGCTTTCTGCCGTCTGCACAACCGGAGGTCCAACATGAAACAGAGTTTTGCAAAGTGCATTTTTGGCGTCGCATTGGGCGCGATCGCACTGTGCGTCGCCGGCGCGCCGACCTGGTCAAAGGGCGCCCATGCCTGTCACGACCTGGCAGCTCTTACGGAGGCGTTTGAAATTGTCCTGCCGCACGCGACGCGCACCGTGCTCCAGGAAGCAGACGCAACGGTCTACATGCGTGAATTCAATCAGTCGGGCAAGAAATCCAACTACGCCGGCGACACGGTCCTGGTGAACCACCTGGACCAGGGCCATGCGCTGATCACGCCGATCGCCAAGGGCAAGGGCTGTCATCACTATTGGGTGCCGCGGCACATCCATAGGGCAATCATGGTGAGAGTTGTGAGGGCCAGGGCATGAACCTTGAAGTCTTCTTCGACAGTGTCCGGGCGTCCGTCTTCGATGGCGGGATGTCCCGGCCACAGGTCGCCGGAATGAATGTGCTTCTGAGCGTCTGGCAGGAAGACTATTCCGCAAACGATCCGCGCTGGCTCGCTTACTGCCTGGGCACCACATTTCATGAAACCGCCGCGACGATGCAGCCGATCGAGGAATACGGCAGTGACGCCCGTGCCAACCGGCTCTATGGCATCGAAGGCAACAACCCCAAAAGAGCGCGCAGAATGGGCAACACCAAGCGCGGGGATGGCGCCAGGTACAAGGGCCGCGGTTTCGTCCAGCTCACATGGAAAAACAATTACCGGCGCGCGGGCCGGGTGTTTGGCGTTGACCTGGTCAAGGACCCGGACAGGGCCATGGAACCGGAGCTCGCCGCTCACGTTCTCTATCAGGGTTGCATCGAAGGCTGGTTCACGACTCAGACGCTTGCCGATCATATCCATGGCGACACGACCGATTATTTCCATGCCCGCAAGATCGTCAACGGTATGAACAAGGCCCGATTGATTGCCGGCTATGCCGACAAGTTCGAGGCCGCGATCGTCGCCGCGATCGAGGCGCCGCCGGCGCCGCCGGACATCCCCAAACCGTCACCCTCAAATCCCGCGCCGAAGAAGCGCGGCTTCATGGACCTTCTGGTCGAACTGTTCACCAAACTCATAAGGAGAAAATGACGTGTCCTTTAATGACATCCTGATCGGCATGGCGATTGTCGTCATCGCGATCGGCGCCGGCAAGGCAATCATCGGATACTTCAAGGCGAACTCCAAATAGGTCTCGCCTCGATGTCTTCTTCCACAACAATTTCGGAGTTACTGCAATGACCAACGTTCTCGCTACCGCATTCATCCTGTTCGTTATGTTCTTCATCCTCTGGCGCGTTCTGCCGGACGGCTGGATGACCAAAGTTTGGGCGGTCGTCTCTGTTGCGTTTACCGGCATGGATCTGATCCTGGAATACCTGATGGGCCTCGATTGGGGCGTCATCCTCTCGGAACCGCAACAGTTCTTCATGTCCATCGGACTCGGTGTTGGCGTGATCATCGCCCGCAGCCGGACCGCGATCCGGGGCAAACTGGCCGGGGGCTGATCTGATGTTGACGGTCCTCTCGATCATCGGCAGCGTCGGCGGTTGGTTGCTCGACTATGCCAAGAAGAAATCCGATGCCGCTGTTGAAATGCGCGCGATCGATGCCGGCGTCACGGTGGCGGACCTGAAGGCCAATGCCGCGGTCATTCAGACGGCCATGGGCCACAAGATGTTTTGGGTGCCCTGGTCGATCGCGGCCATACCTCTGTCCATGTGGTTCGGGTGGGGCATGCTCGATAGCCTGATGAACGGTGCCCTGCCGGACGTTGCGGCCCTGCCGCCGCAGCTCAAGGCATATGCGGATGTTGCCTGGGGCAATATCTTTTACACCGGCGGCGGTGTCGTCGGCCTCCAGATCGCCGCCAGGACAATTTCGAACGGCATGCGCCGGCGTTAATCGTCGACTGCAGCATCGTCGTTCTTGGCGATGGTCGACGGCATATCCTGGATCGCTGCAAGGATCGCTCGACCGAAAGTGAGATGCCGCTGTGGGGCTTTGCATAGCAGCGGCATCGTCCGTCGTAGTGTGAGTTGTCATTAACTTCGCGATTTTGGTGGTCAGAACGCAAACTAGATAGACACCAGGCCCATCCAGCAGTTGGCCGAATGCATTTTTTGTCGACAGCACATGCAAAGCTTGCAGATTGTGCTGCATAGCCGAGCATGCTTTAGTTGTTGCAAATTAGAGTAGGAGGGATATGTGACTTGGTGTGACAAGTTGGCGTCGACGCCCGCGGTAGGATTTAAATTTGAACCCCACTATGCTGCAAGTGAGAATATTCTCACTTCTATTGCCCCGGTGGTTGATAGCTGGGTTGTCGATGGGCGAGCGACATTTACTGTAACTCAGCAGGAGTCCTTTTCGGTGCATTTGCATCACGAAAATGGATTCCTTTACAAATTTGGACCGGATAGCATTTCAATCTCGTTTGTCCATCGCTTGAAATTTAATCCGACAAGTGGTGGGCTGCCGGTAGGTCAATTGATTTCAAAAGCCATGCCATTTACGGAATTGTTGGACGAAGCAATCGAACAGC
>JAJFHC010000265.1 GCA_021775835.1 Hyphomicrobiales bacterium
TTTCGAGAACCTTCGGGCTTTATATGAGCCATTTAATCAAAGCCGAAGGGTATTGGGTTTCGATACGTTCGAAGGTTATCCGGCATTATCGGAGAAAGACAAACCCAGCGAGACAATCAAAATTGGCGGTTATAAAGTAACAGAAAACTACTGTGAGTATTTAGCCCAATTGATTGATTATCACGAAAAGAACAATGTGCTTGCAGCTGTCAAGAAACACCAGCTAATAAAAGGCGACGTATCCAAAACGGCGCCTGCCTATTTTGAGTCGAATGACGATGTCATCATTGCGCTGGCCTACTTTGATATGGCACTTTATGAACCGTCAAAAGCAGCTCTTGAAGCCATCAAGCCACACCTCGTTCCTGGAAGTGTTATCATGCTGGATGAATTCAACAACGCGGAGTATCCCGGTGAAACGCGGGCCTTCAAGGAAGTTTTCAGCGACGTATCCTTTCAAGTCAGAAAATCACAATTCATGACGGATCGTACTTTCATTATTGTTGGTTGATATCCCTCAAATGTTTGAAAATTCTGCGATACGTTGGAAAAAACGTGGTCTGGTCCTTCAGCCGGACGAACGATTGGTTTGGGCTAAGTCTCACTGTATGGTGCCAACGCCGCTTATGATCGGCAACGGGTTGGCACAGATATACTTTTCAAGCCGAGATGCTTCGAACCGCTCAAGTATCGGCTACGCCATTCTCGATCTTTCCGCCGAAGGAAAAGTCCTCGACTATGCACAAGAGCCGGTCCTTACCTGCGGTGATCTTGGCTGTTTTGACGACAATGGTGTGACCCCGTCCTGCGTAAAAAAGGTGGGCGATCAGCTTCATCTCTATTATATTGGCTGGAATCCTGGTTCGACTGTTCGAGTTCACTTGTTTGGTGGTTTAGCCATATCAACGGACAATGGTCAGACTTTTGAACGATGGTCGAGGGCGCCGATTATTGAACGTTGCCAAAGTGATCCATATTTGAATACAGCTCCGTGGGTCGTCAAAGCTGACGACGAGTATCGCATGTATTACGTGTCGGGTTGCGGGTGGGTGCACAAGGACCTGCCGCGATACAACATCAAGGTCTGTCGCTCCCCTGACGGTAAGAATTGGCTACGTGACGGCCATGTTTGCATCGACTTCGCTAATTCATCGGAAAATGCATTAGCGCGTCCATATGTGATTTTCGAAGATGGCATATGGAAGATGTGGTTTGCTCACAAGGGTCCGGCATACCGATTGGGTTATGCGGAATCTGTCGACGGTTTGACGTGGTCACGTCGCGACCATCTTGTTGGCATTGATGTCAGCGCAGCAGGTTTTGACAACGAGATGATCGAGTACGCTGCAGTAGTTCGGCACGAGGGTCGCCGGTTCATGTTTTATAATGGTAACAACTACGGCTACGATGGTATCGGGCTGGCAATTGAAGAATGAAACGGATTGCGATTATGCAACCAACTTATCTGCCGTGGTGTGGATATTTTGGCCTCATGCAGTCAGTTGACCTGTTTATTTTTCTGGATACCGTACAGTTCGCTCGCCGGTCCTGGCAGCAGCGAAACCAAATCAAGACAGCCAACGGACCGCAGTGGCTGACGGTTCCGGTACAAACGAAGGGCAAACGCGATCAAGCGATCATGGGTGTCGAGATTGAGCCAAGTACAGATTTTGTTTCTGTTCATCGCAAGTCAATAGAAATCAATTATCGAAAAGCACCGTTCTTCGATGACCTGGCACCCCGGGTCCTCTCGACATTGCAGATGCCGCGGACAAATCTGTGCGAATTGAACATTGATATGATTTTGTGCATGAAAGAACTGCTGAATATTTCGACACCGGTCGCAAGGGCGAGTTCATTCGAGTGCGAAGGCACAAAAGCGGATCTGCTGGCTGCGTTGTGTCAAGAGTCCGAAGGAACAGAATATTTGTCACCACCCGGTTCACGCCCCTATCTTGAAGCGTCCGATGCTTTTGAAAACCTTGGAATTCCGATCAGGTACTTTGGTTTCAATCACCCGGAATATCCTCAGTTATACCGGGAATTCCTGTCCCATATGTCAGGGATCGACATACTATTCAACTGCGCTGAAAACGGCCAATCTTTGATCGCCTCTGCGTGTGAGATCTACGAATGAGCCGTTTGGCCGTCATTCCTGCACGCGGTGGATCAA
Organism: Hyphomicrobiales bacterium; assembly: GCA_021775835.1. The sequence goes on from JAJFHC010000265.1 coordinate 2,174, forward strand.
AGAGGATCCCGGATAAGAACATCCGTGATTTCTGCGGCAAACCCATGATTTCACACGCCTTGGAATCGGCGCGCTCCAGCAGGTTGTTCGACACAATTCATGTATCAACAGACAGTGAGACAATAGTGGAAACGGTTGTCGAGCTTGGCTTCCCAATAGATTTCATGCGGCCCCACACTCTAGCCGATGATCATACTCCGATCATGCCCGTGCTAAAGTTTGTCACAGACACTTATGCGCAAGACGGTCAGGAATTTGAACAGGTTTGGTTACTGATGGCCTGCGCTCCGTTGGTACGTGCCGGGGAACTGATATCTGCAAATCAGCTCTATGAGGAAACAGGCGGTCAACAGCCACTCCTCGCGGTGTCTGAGTACCCGGCGCCAGTTGAATGGGCCTTCGACCTCGACGAGACTAACCACCTCATTCCTGTTCAGCCAGGTATGTTCGCAAAGCGCTCGCAGGACATCAGATCAAAGTATTTCGATGCGGGATCCTTTGCAATCTTTCCATCCTCCATAGTGAGGAATTCTGAAGGAGCCGGGTCGGATAGTGGTTTCATCGGCTATCCATTACCAAAGGGAACGGCAATCGACATTGACGATGAGGAAGACTGGCGGCTGGCGGAAGCGGTTTTCCGAGCAAGTGTCGCCTGACAACATTCACACTGTAGTGTAGAGACCATGAAATCACCGAAAATTGTCGCAATCATAGAAGGACGCATGACCTCGTCTCGTCTGCCAGGGAAATTGCTTCTGCCTGCTCTCGGCCGCCCAATTCTCGCCAGTCTCACCGACCGGCTGAAGACCGTGTCTTCAATCGACCAGATCGTCCTGGCCACGACAGTCAACGACAGTGATGATGTGTTGGCCGAGTTTGCCGAGACGGAGGGCATTGGCGTGTTTCGAGGCAGCGAAGACGATGTGATGGGGCGTGTCATTGGCGCGGCTAAGTCGGCCAATGCGAACGTTGTTGTTGAAATCACCGGCGATTGCCCGCTTATTGACCCTGACCTGATCGAGCAGACAATCCGCGTCTTCATGCGGAACAATGCGGTTTATTGCGCCAATTCAGTTATCAGCAGTTATCCTGACGGCATGGACACACAAGTGTTTACCCTGGAGGCTTTAAAAAGGTCTGCGGAAATGACCGATGATCCGCTAGACCGCGAACACGTCTCTCGTTTCATGGTCAATCACCCCGATCTTTTTCCTCATGTTTACCTGGTTGCGCCTCCGTCTTTGTCCTGGCCCGGTCTGGGGCTAACACTGGACGAAACGGCGGACTACGAGTTGATTCGTAGACTGATGGAACACTTTGGAGAGCATAATAGGTTGTTCGGATGCCGTGAAATTATCCAGGTTCTACGTGAAAATCCGGATTGGTTGAAACTCAACGACGGTGTGCCGCGCAAAAACGTGCGGCCCACATGACGTTCAGGGTTCTTCTCGTTGGGTTGGGGCAAATGTCGATGGGGTATGACTTAGAGTCGGACGACGCCAACTCCGTACAAACTCACGCCCGGGCGTTTTCAAGGCATCCCGATTTTGAGCTTGTTGGGGGAATCGACGTCAACGATGAACGCTGTGCATTGTTTTTGAAGCATTATGGTGGGTATGTGAGCGGTGACCTGGCGTTGAGCCTATCGATCATACAACCGGATGTAGTCGTGATCGCATTACCAACGAACGACCATTGCCAAGCCGTGCAAACCATCCTGCAACACGGGCCTCGGAGTTTGATCCTTTGCGAAAAACCGCTGTCGTTTGATCGAGCAGAAGCAACGGCCATGGTGGAAAGATGTAGGCAGCAAAACAGCGATCTCTATGTGAACTACCCCCGCAGGGTCGAACCCAGCGTCATTGAAGTGAAAAGTCGGTTGTCTGACGGCCGTATCACCAAACCGATTAAAGGCGTCGCCTGGTATACAAAAGGCTTGCTGCACAACGGTTCCCATTTTGTCAATCTGTTGGAATTTTGGTTAGGACCAATCCAGGATTTTAGTATAATCGCTGCCGGACATGCGCTAGAGAATGGAGACGTTGAACCTGATGTTCGTATCAAGTTCTCTTCAGGCACAGTAGATCTACTTGCCGCTGATGGAAAAAACTTTTCCCACCACGAAATTCATCTCGTCGCATCGAATGGTTGCTTACGCTATGAGCGGGGAGGACAAATGATCGCATGGCATCCAGCTGTTCAGGATCAGAATTTTGGCGGTTACACAGTCTTGAGCTCAACCCGTAACGAAATTCGATCGGAAACCCAAAAACTCCAGTGGCATGTTGCCAGTAGCGTAAGCGCATGCTTGAAGGGCGCTACTTCCTATTTATGCCGAGGCGAAGACGCACTCATAACACTAGAATCGTTACTGGATATGAAAGCAGCTTTATGAACGTACAAAACGGTAGGGAGTCCCTTGCCCTGTTTGGTGGTCCAAAGGTGATAGATAAGAGCTTTGCTCGCTACAACTCATTTGGCCAAGAAGAGGTTAAAGCTGCGAAAGCGGTAGTCGAAAGTGGTGTGCTTTCGCAGTATCTGGGTGCTTGGCACCCGGATTTTTATGGGGGCCCTAAGGTTCAGGAATTTGAAAGGCGGTGGGAAAGCCATTTTGGCACTAAACATGCGATATCATTCAATTCGGCAACGTCTGCTCTGACATCAGCCGTGGGTGCGATCGGCATTGAACCAGGCGATGAAGTCATTGTTTCACCCTGGACTATGTCTGCAAGCGCCACTGCCATCTTACACTGGAATGCCATTCCGGTTTTTGCCGATATAGAGCCTGAGACTTTTTGTCTTGACCCTCTGTCGGTTGAGCGCAACATCAGTCCGTATACGAAAGCCATCATGTCCGTCGATATCGCTGGACACTCTGCCGATATGGATGCCTTACGTAAGCTGGCCGATAAGCACAGTCTGAAAATAGTCTCAGATTCGGCTCAAGCGCCGGGAGCCCTCTACAGAAACAGCTATGCAGGAACGCTGGCCGAAGTTGGATGTTTCAGCCTTAACTACCATAAGCATGTACACACCGGCGAAGGCGGTGTCGCGGTGACGGACGACGACGATCTGGCGGACCGTTTGCGCCTGGTGCGAAATCACGCGGAGGTCGTTGTGGGCAACAAAGGCGTCGAGAACCTCAGTAACATGATCGGCCACAACTTCCGCCTCGGCGAGATAGAATGTGCCATCGGTGTAGAGCAATTGAAGAAACTAAAATCAAGGGTCGAGTCTCGTCAACATATTGCCCGCGCGCTCGATGAAGGTCTATCCGGTTTGGCAGGTTTAAAGGTTCCAGCCGTCAAACAACATTGCACGCACGTCTATTACGTGTATCCAATCACTCTGGACATACCTGCCCTCGGTGTTAGCCGAGAGAAAATCCACGCGGCCCTCACTTCAGAAGGTGTTCCCGCTCTGGCTGCCAGATATCAAAACATACACCTTTTACCGATGTACCAAAAAAAGATTGCATATGGTTCCAATGGTTTTCCCTGGACGTCTGATATTTGTCACCGCGAAGTTGACTACAGCAAGGGCATTTGCCCCGTCGCGGAGGAGTTGAACGACGCCACGTTTCTTGGCTTCGGCACCTGTTCCCACGAATTTACCGAAGATGACATCCATCTGTTGTTGGAAGCCTTCCACAAAGTGTGGCGTAATATGGATCAGTTGCGATGATTTATGAACTTTGCGACGGCTATCACGTGCGTGGTCTGCGCGAAAGCGATGTGAATGGCCCTTATCCGATGTGGTTCGAAGATCAGGACGTCTGCAAATACAATTCTCACGGCACGTTTGCCAAGAATTTGGATTGGTTCCGCGCCTATTTTGAACGGCTCAACGGAGAAAACCAGCTGGTTTGGGCTGTTTGCCACGAGGACGATGGACATATCGGAAATGCAAGCTTGCAGGGTATATCTTTTGTAAATCGGAATGCGGAATTTTCAATCCTGATCGGCGAGCGAGCTCATTGGCGCAGGTCGGTGGGATTGGCGGCCGGGATGAAACTATTGCAGCATGGCTTCACAAAGCTCAACTTGGAGAAGGTTTATTGTGGAACCGCCGCCACCAATCTCGGAATGCAAAAACTTGCAGGCCGATTGGGAATGGTTGAAGAAGGCCGGCGAAGAAAGCATTTGTTCCTTGAAGGTGAATGGGTCGATACTATTGAGTACGGTGTGCTGAGAGAAGAATTCGAACGCATTTGGCTGTTGAATCAATGATAGGTGTTGTTTCACATGACCCTGGTGGCGCCGAAGTCATTTCAAGCTATGTTCGTCAGAATGGTTTAACGTGCGGGTATGCGCTTGGTGGCGCGGCAAACCGCATATTTTCCGGTAAACTTGGAGCAATAGAACAGACTTCACTGGAAAATTTGGTTTCTTCATGTGAGTGGCTACTTTGTGGAACCAGCTTTTCATCCGATCTCGAATGGCGCGCAATTGGGTTGGCGAGAGATGCCGGAAAACTCTCAGTTGCTGTCCTTGATCATTGGATAAACTATCGTCAGAGATTTCAGCGGCACGGTGTCTGGCATTTTCCGGATGAAATATGGGTCGGTGACACTTTAGCGGAAAGCCTCGCTCGTAAGGAACTGCCTGACACAAAGGTAGTCTTGGTACCTAATCCCTATTTCGAGGATATTAGGCAACAACTGGCGGCGCTTGATCCACTCATTGCAGACAATGGAGGCGGCGTAAGAGCCCTCTACGTGAGCGAGCCAGTACGTGAAGGTGGGAAAATTCAATACAATGACGCGCTCTATTGGGGATATTCTGAAGAAGATGCTCTTCGCTACTTTTTGTCAAATGTCGGGTGTTTGGGTAATCCGATAGATCAGATTGCGGTTCGGCCTCACCCGAGAGAATGCGCTGAGAAATACTTATGGGCCGAGGACGAATTCGATCTTCCAATTGTCACTCAGAGCGGAAGAACTTTGCTCGAACAGATCGTTGAAAGCAACGTTGTTGCTGGTTGCGCAACAATGGCAATGGTGGTTGGACTTATGGCCAACAAGCGAGTGGTCAGCTGTATTCCACCAGGCGGTCGAACTATACCGTTACCGCATCCAGAAATCGAAACCATGTGGAGTCTCATTAAAGCTACCGATGACCAACAGCCGGAACACAAATGACCTTGAGAACATTACAAGCGAAATCAAAATGAATTTATCAAAACCGCTGCGTACACCACGCCTGATGCTTCGCAACCTGTCTGCTCAAGACGCAAGCCAAACCTATCTTTCCTGGCTTCGTGATCCGGACGTCAATAAACATCTTGAAGTTCGTTTTGCAAACAGAATGGATCTTTCCGACGTTGTTTCCTTCATTGAGTCTGCCAACGCCAGTCTCGATACTATACTGCTTGGCATTTTCCTAAAAGAGGGCGGCACACACATTGGAAACGTCAAACTTGGTCCAATTGTGGTCCCGCATGCCCGATCGGAAATCGGGTTTCTGATCGGTGACAAAGGCTGTTGGGGCAATGGTTATGCGTCAGAGGCAATCCGTTCAATTTCGTACTACGGATTGGAAGAACTAGGACTGGAAAAAATTACGGCTGGTTGTTATGAGACTAACATCGGATCAACAAAGGCGCTTCTCAAAGCTGGCTTCAGTTACGAAGCCCGGATCTCTAATCATGTTGTGAGTGACGGAGTCAGGGTTGCCTCGTTGATTTATGGTCTTCATCTCTGACGGTTTCAAAACAATGCGCGGAATACCAAGTTTGAGGCTCATTGGGTGCCCCTTTCCATGACACTGTCCAAATCAATCGCGAACTGCCTGAAGTCCGCCACAAAACCGATAGAACGTCCCGTGATTAGCCGATTCATAAACCATAATCGTCGAGTGTTTCCTACTGCTGCGAACGTCCGGACACGCGAGCCGGTTGTTCTTTTCGAACTCAACGCGATGATGTCTGCGCACATCGCGTACAGCTATTTGGCGAATATGCTGGCGAAGAAGGAACATGCCAGGATAGTTGCTTATGCACCATCACGGTCAAGCCGTTGGTTCAGAGAAATTTCTATTTGGATCAAGCGACTCATCAATTTCGATCAAATTGGTACGTACTGCTCATTTGGAGTTATCGACTTTCTGGATGTTAATCCAAGCAATGTACACAAAACACATGCAGAATCTCTGTTTGACGAGGCTGTGCCACGTCTAACGACCAAATGGGATGTAGAATCATTGACTTTCGAGGGTATCCATATCGGTGATTTGATCTATGACAGTTACTTAAGAAAATACAAAAAGCCAACCATTGATATTTATTCACCACAATTTTTGAAATTTCTCAGAAAGTCGTTGGAGATATTTGTTTTCTGGAAAGACTATTTCGATCTGCATGATGTCAGGGCCGTCAACCTCAGTCATTGCGTGTACAATCTTGCTATGCCCTTGCGTATCGCCGCAAATCTAGATATCCCGGCGTTTCAATCCTCCATTACTCATGTTTATCGACTCAGCTCACGGAATATGTTTGCCTACAATGATTTCTACTATTTCCGCGAACGTTTTGCGGCGCTTCCCGATGCAGTGCGTGAAGCCGGTCTGGCAAAAGCGGAGCAGCAGATCGAAAGACGTTTTGCCGGTGAGGTCGGCGTCGACATGGCGTATTCCACCAAATCCGCCTATGGTGCCATTCGTAACGAGCCGCTGCTCAAAGAATCGCCCCGCAAGAAGATCCTGATCGCAACGCATTGCTTCTTCGACAGCCCTCATAGCTACGGCAACAATATTTTTCCAGACTTCTATGAATGGCTCGATTTTCTGGGCCAGATCACCGAAGTCACCGATTACGACTGGTATATCAAGACCCACCCGGACTATTTGCCCGGTACCATGGAGATTATCCAGGAATTTGTGAAACGGTACCCGAAATTCTCCCTCCTGCCTTCCGATGCGTCACACAAACAGCTTATCGCCGAGGGCGTCAACCTGGCGCTTACCGTTTATGGAACGATTGCTTTTGAATACGCGGCCCTTGGCGTACCGGTCATAAATGCATCCCAGAACAACCCTCACATAGCCTATAATTTTAATCTTCATGCCAAGGATGTGGATGACTATCGGCGCATGTTGCTGGAATTGGACAACCTGAATCTGGAGATCGACCGCAACCAAGTTTACGAGTATTATTTCATGCGGCACATCTACAATAGCGAGAACCTCTTTTTCTACAACTATGCAGCGACCGTCGAGCAGCTTGGCGGGTATGTCGAGCAGTTCAGGCCACCGGTTTACGACAAATGGTTGGAAGAATTCACCCCGGAGAAACACCAGGAAATTCAGGCGGCCCTGCAACGTTTCCTGGAGACGGAAGATTTCCGAATGGACTACAGTCACTACGGACGCGAATTCACGCTTGAGTCCATGGGAACGCAATCATGATTGTCGTACTATTGGCAGGTGGGTTGGGGACACGAATTTCAGAGGAGACAAACCTGAAACCGAAACCGATGATCGAAATCGGCGGCAAACCCATTTTGTGGCATATCATGAAAATTTATTCGGCCCACGGCGTCAATGACTTCATTATTTGTTGCGGCTACAAGGGTTACTTGATCAAGGAGTATTTTGCCAATTACTTCCTGCACATGTCGGACGTCACGTTCGACATGGCCAACAATGAGATGAAAGTTCACCAGCGCAACGTGGAGCCATGGAAGGTAACTCTGGTCGATACTGGAGAAGATACCCAGACCGGTGGTCGACTGAAAAGGGTTTCTGACTACGTTCGCGATGAAGATTGTTTCTGCCTCACTTATGGGGACGGCGTGAGTGATGTTGATATTCGCGCTTCGATCGACTTTCACCGTAGCCACGGGAAACTGGCGACCGTCACAGCGGTGCAGCCGCCCGGACGATATGGAGCACTGGAAAGATCAGGAAATTTGGTCACTGGGTTCATTGAAAAACCTCGTGGCGACGGGGGCCTCATCAATGGCGGTTTCTTCGTGCTTTCCCCGAAATGCATCGATCTGATCGACAACGATATGACCGCCTGGGAAGCGGATCCCATGACCAGTCTGGCCGACATGGGACAGATGATGCTGTTCGAGCACGAAGGTTTCTGGCAGCCCATGGACACGCTGCGGGACAAGAACATGCTTGAAGGCCAATGGTCCGAAAGCAACGCAGCATGGAAGATCTGGTAGTGGACAATAGCGGACTGCCAGATCCGGCGTTCTGGCGTGGCAAGCGTGTCCTAATCACTGGACACAGCGGTTTCAAAGGCTCATGGCTGTCCATCTGGCTGAAGCGACTCGGTGCCAAGGTTACGGGCATCAGCCTGCCACCGAACACGACGCCCAGTCTTTTTGAACTGGCGGAAATCGGCGCTGTCTGTAACAGCCGATTCTGCGACATCAGGGATGCGGACGCCTTTGCCGGCGAGATCAATAACGCCGGTCCGGAGATCGTTTTTCATCTGGCGGCACAACCTCTGGTCCGCGCCAGTTACCTCGACCCAAAGGCAACCTTTGCCACAAACGTCATGGGCACGGTCAACCTCCTCGAAGCGGTCCGGGATTCTGCGGGAGTGCGTGCCGTTGTCATGGTGACGTCAGATAAGGTTTACCGCAACAACGAATGGTTGTGGCCATACCGCGAAGACGACGCACTCGGCGGCCACGACCCCTATAGCGCCAGCAAGGCAGCAACTGAAATCGCCATTGCCAGTTACCGGGCGGCGTTTCTTTCAGCTATGGGTGTGGCTACAGCCAGCGCTCGTGCGGGAAATGTCATCGGCGGTGGAGACTGGTCGGATGACCGGCTGATTTCCGATGCGGTAAAGGCATGGCAATCAGGAGACGTCCTGGAGATCCGCCGTCCGGATGCCGTCCGGCCGTGGCAGCATGTCTTGGAACCTCTGTCAGGATACCTTGCCCTCGCGGAACATCTGTGTCGCCAACCATCGCTTGCCGGTGCGTACAATTTCGGACCGGCGTCCGGCGAGGCGGCGACAGTGCGTGAGGTCATCGATCTCGCGCGTGCCGCCTATGGCACCGGAGAGGTCCGTTACGGCGATGGTCGCGAAGGCCCGCATGAGGCCGGATTGCTGGTTCTGGAAACCACCAAGTCCCGGGTGGTTTTGAAGACAAAGCCGCGCTGGTCGCTGAGCGACGCTGTAGAAAGAACCATGGGGTGGTACTGCGCCCAGCATCAGGGGGCCGACGCCCGGGTGCTGTGCGAAAGCGACCTGGATATTTATGAGGCCCTGCCTTGAACCGGTTTGCAGTCACAGACCTTCCGTTGGCCGGGTTGAAACTCGTGGAACGGCACCCCCTGGGCGACAGCAGAGGTTTTCTGGCACGGCTGTTCTGTGCGGATGATTTGGCGAAGGCCGGCTGGACCCTTCCGATTGCACAGATCAATCACACCTGCACAACGAATCGCGGAGCGGTCCGGGGAATGCATTTGCAACGTCCACCACACAGCGAAATGAAACTGGTGAGCTGTGTTCAAGGCGAAGTCTGGGACGTTGCCGTGGATGTACGGGCGGGGTCGAAGACATTTCTGACCTGGCATGCCGAATATCTGTCCGCAGAAAATGGCCATGCGATGCTGATCCCTGAGGGTTTTGCGCACGGGTTCCAGGCGACGACCGACAACGCGCAACTGTTGTACTGTCACTCCGCAGTTTATAATGCCGATGCCGAAATGGCGCTCAATGCGCGTGATCCATTCCTGAAAATTGACTGGCCGCTGGAAATCGGCGAGATGTCGGACCGGGACAGAAACCATCCCATGCTCACCCCTCAGTTTGCAGGTATATCGTTATGAACTGCCGCCATTGTTCCGCACCGTTGGAACATACTTTTCTCAATCTCGGGTTTGCGCCGCCGTCAAACGCGTATCTCAGCGCCGACGACCTTAAACGGTCGGAAAAATACTTTCCGCTCAACGTCAAGGTCTGCGGCACGTGTTGGCTCGTACAAACCGAAGACTATACCTCGGCAGACGAATTGTTCAGCCCCGACTACGCCTATTTTTCGAGCACATCATCCGGCTGGCTCGACCACGTGGCCCGATATGCCGGGAAGATGATCGAGCACCTTTCGCTGAACCAGAAAAGCTTTGTCATCGAAGTTGCCTCCAACGACGGCTATCTGCTCCAGAACTTTGTTGCCGCGAATGTCCCCTGTCTCGGCATTGAACCAACAGCAAGCACTGCCGAAGTGGCGGAGAAAATCGGTATTCCGGTCTTGCGCGAGTTTTTCGGCGAACGACTGGCCATACAGTTGGCGGCGCAGAACAAGCAGGCCGACCTGATTGTCGGTAACAACGTCTATGCCCATGTGCCGGATATAAACGATTTCACGCGGGGGCTCAAAACGGCATTGAAACCCGAAGGGATTATTACGCTCGAGTTCCCGCACCTGATGCGGCTGATTGAAAGCACGCAATTCGACACGGTCTATCACGAACATTTTTCCTACCTCTCGCTCGCGAGCGTCAATGCTATTTTTGAGTCGGCTGGCCTGCGCGTCTGTGATGTGGAGGAGTTGGCCACCCATGGCGGCAGTCTGCGTGTCTACGGCTGCCACGACGGGTCCAGGCAAGAGACAATGCCGGCGGTTAATGCCGTTCTCGACGAGGAAAGACGTCGCGGCATCGACGCACTCAAGACCTACACCGCCTTCCAGGCGAGAGCGGACCGCGTCAAGGACGAATTGCTTGGCTTTCTGATTGAACAGAAAAGAGCCGGCAAGAGCGTGGCAGCCTACGGCGCCGCCGCCAAGGGCAACACGTTACTCAACTATGCGGGGGTAAAACCGGATCTTGTGCCCTTTGTCTGCGATGCGGCACCAGCCAAGCAGGACAAGTTCATGCCGGGCAGTCATATACCCATCCTGAAACCATCCGCATTGGACCAACGCCGCCCGGACTACCTGCTGATACTGCCCTGGAACATCGCTCCGGAAGTGATTGAACAGAATGCCCGACTGGCGGCGCTGGGAACGCGGTTTGTCACGGCGGTGCCGCGGTTGGAAGTCACATGACCAAAACCGTGTTGCTCACAGGCGCCACCGGATTTGTTGGCCGCCAAGTTTTGAACAGCATCACAACCGATGACGTGCAGGTTCGTGTTGTTGTGCGTGAAGGCAAACAATATGAAATTGCCGATCACGACAACTTGGAAAGCATCCTAACCACGCAAGACCTTTTCACAGAACAGTCTGATTGGTTGGAGGATGCGTGCCGAGGTGTCGATACCGTTGTCCACGTGGCTTGGTACGTGGAACCAGGGCAGTACCTGATCTCTGCCAGAAATCTGGATTGCCTTCAAGGTTCGCTTCGGTTGGCCAAAGCCGCATTAAACACCGGCGTGAGGCGCTTTGTCGGCGTAGGCACATGTGTCGAGTATGACTTGAGCCACAGGATCTTATCTGTGGAAACTCCCTTACGTCCGTCAACACCTTATGGTGGGGCTAAGGCCGCTGTGTTTTTGGCACTTTCACATTTTTTGCCGGAGCAGGACGTTGAGTTCGTGTGGTGTCGTCTGTTTTACCTGTACGGTGACGGGGAAGATCCGCGTCGATTGGTACCCTATGTACACGACAGGTTATCTCAAGGAAAACCTGCAGAACTGACAAGCGGCAATCAGATCCGCGATTTTCTGGATGTTAAGGACGCCGGTCGCCTGATTGCTGAATCAGCCCTCGGAAGCAAACAAGGCCCTTTAAACATCTGCTCGGGCGTGCCAATAACGGTACGGCAGCTTGTTGAACGGATTGCAGACACCTATGGACGC
>JAJFHC010000266.1 GCA_021775835.1 Hyphomicrobiales bacterium
CCTGATGCCAAGCGGGACAATGTTGCTGGGATTTGTTGCAGCCTCTCTTGTTGTCCTCCTCCTGCCGGGGCCTGGCGTTCTGTACGTGGTGGCGCGCAGCGCCAGCCAGGGACTCCGTGCCGGATTGGCTTCCGTGCTCGGGCTGTCCATGGGAGCGCTGGCCCATGTGGTTGCGGCGGCGGCGGGGCTATCCGCCGTTCTGTCGACCTCGGCCACGGCCTTCGGAATCGTCAAGGTTCTGGGTGCCGGGTATCTGATCTACCTTGGAATTCGGACGCTGTTTGCCGGTCGCGCAAGTGTCAGACAAAAGGACCTGACGCCGGTGTCCATGCGCCGTTTGTTTACCGACGGCGTGGTTGTCAGCCTTTTCAACCCCAAGATCGCGGTGTTCTTTCTGGCGTATCTGCCGCAGTTCGTGGACCCGGGTGCTGGCGCTGTCTCAGTCCAGATCCTGCTGCTCGGGCTGATCTACGTGACGCTCGCTCTGATCACGGATGGCGGCTATGCCGTTCTGGCCGGCAGCCTGCGGCATTGGCTTCGCGGGCGTGTCATGCAGGGACCGTTGCCACGATACGTGACCGGCAGCCTCTACATCAGCCTGGGCATAAACGCGGCTCTCGCCAACCGCCAGCAATAGGAGGCCCTACTGCCCCACCGTTCACTCGAGAACGGTTTAAGCACTTCTTCGTGAACATCGTTTGTAGGAATAAACCAAGATCCCGGTGTGTTTGATGTCCGTGCCACACGTCATGTGCAGGCCTTATCGTCGACACACAGAGGACAACCAACAAATGAAACGCGTTATCATGACCACTCTCCTAAGTCTCGCATCTTGCGCATCAGCTTTCGCGGGGCCGACCGCCACGGCGAGAATGATTGGCGCCGACGGAACAGACGCAGGCACCGTGACTTTAAGCCAGACGGCGAACGGTGTACTGGTCCGCGCCGACCTGCGCGCGTTGACGCCGGGCGACCACGGATTTCACATTCATGAAACAGGATCGTGCGACGCCTCCTTCAAAGCGGCCGGCGGACACTACAATCCGCACGGCAAAGAACATGGTTTCAACAATGCCCGCGGCCCTCACGCTGGTGATATGCCTAATCTGCACATCGGTTCAGACGGGACCGTAAAAGCGGACGTCGTTACCGCGTCTGTTTCGCTGGAGAACGGGCCTGCCACGCTTTTCGATACCGATGGTTCAGCCATCATGATCCACGTCAAGGCAGATACCTATGGAAAAGACGCCGGGGCCGGCGGGCGTGTTGCCTGTGGGGTGATCAAGGCGGATTAAGCCACCGGCGGCGGTCGGCAGTGGCATAATTCGGACAATTATGCGCCGGAGCCGCCGGGATCGGACCCAAATTCCGGCACAGTCCTGTGGCAACGTATCACCCTTATCCCTGAACAGGAGGCCGTCATGCAGCTTCTGCGATCAAACGGACTGGGTTTCGTTGCCACAGGGCTCTTCGCAGCCACACTCTTCTTGTCTTTCTCCGCTGCCACAGGGGCACCAATCGCCGCTTTCACCGCACACACGGATGGTGTCCAGGCACTGATAGCCAGCGATCTGGCTTTGAACGTGCCCGGCAAGCCGGTTCCGGTGACCGATCTGCCTCCCGAACCAGGATCACGGTATTACAGCAGACGGCCCAGCTTTCGAGACTATACCTTCAAAGGGCGCCGGTTCGGCGGGAGCCGATACAAGGGCCCGCCGACGCCGTTTTATCAAACGTATTCCAACGATCAGACCGCCAACGGATTTGATTACGGTGGCCGGTGCACCCGGGTTTCCATCATGTGCGCGCGCGACGCGGAAAACACCAGGGCCGGATATAACTCCTGCATGCAGGCCTACGGTTGCCGCGAGGACTGATCGCCAATGTTGGCAAAAAGGGCCTGTTTTTTGACAAAATTGCGTGGATTGAACGGCGAAACGGCATCGACAGGGTTTCTTAAGTCTCCCGAGTGAAATTTTCCCAAGAAGACTTAACAAAACAGGACACATAATCCTATACTCCCGGGCAACAACCACTTGGGAGGATTGTCTATGAAGTCTCGTTTTCGGAATTTGGTCGCATCAAAAACCGGTTTTGCACTTGCTGCAGCGCTCGGACTGGCGGTTTCAACGTCGTCCGTTCACGCCGATGCCTTTGCAGACCGGTCAGCGGCGATGAAGGAAGTCGGCGCGGCGATGCAGGCAATGGGCAAGATGATGGCTGATCCCGGCACATTCGACGGCGAAACCGTTGAAGCCAAGGCCGGCATTATTGCGACCAATCTGACCAAGGCCAAGGGGCTTTTTCCTGCAGGCGATGTCCCGGAAAAGAGTCGGGCCAAAGAGACGATCTGGAGCGACAATGCGGGCTTTATGAAAATCATGGATGAATCGATTGCGGCGGCCAAGGCCACGGCTGAGGCCGGCGGCGGTTTCGATCAGGACGGTTTTGCTACGTCATTTGCCTCCCTGGGCAAAGGCTGCAAGGGCTGCCACGAAACATACCGTACGCCAAAGAAGTAACGGGGTCTAAAACTTCGGCAGGATCGGACCGGGTATGAAACGCTTGTTGGGTTTTCTGTTTGCATGCGCCGTTATTGGCGCAGGCGTCCTTGCGGCCCTCATCTTTGTGTTCAGCCCGGATCCGCTGTCGGCCACCGATTTGCCAAGTCACCAGGCAGACCTGGAAAACGGCAAGAAGATCTACTCGATAGGGGGTTGCCGGTCGTGCCATGTACCGCATGGCTCGGGCAGCGACGCCTTGCCTACCGGAGGGTTGGTCGTTACGCCGGCGGGCAAGTTTGTAGCTCCTAACCTGACGCCGGACGAGGCGACAGGGATCGGTGGCTGGAGCGACGTTGATTTCGTCAATGCGGTGACCCGGGGAATTACGCCGGGTGGTTCCCACTATTTCCCGGTATTCCCATATGCGTCCTACCAGATTGCCAAGCTTGCTGATGTGCTCGATCTGAAAGCCTATCTGGACAGCCTGCCACCGACCAAGACTGAAAGGGCCGATCACCAGATCCCGTTCTTTGTGGCCTGGGCGCGTCCGCTGATCGGTACGTGGAAGGCGCTGGCCGGTCTCGAGTTCAAGCCATTTGAACAGGAACCTTCGAAGAGCGCGGCCTGGAACACCGGGCACTATCTTGTTCGCGGGTTTGGCCATTGCGGCGAATGTCATACGCCCAGGACTGCCTTTATGGCATTGGACACCTCACGGTGGCTGGAGGGCGCGCCGCATCCGGATCCCACTTGCAAGGGCCAGGTGCCGGCAATCGACCAGCTTGCGGCTTTGACAAAAGACACAGGCGAAATGAAGTACCCCAAGCTCAATACGCTGGCGCTGGCTTTGCAGCATGGCGAGGAGTGGGGATTTGAAGGATTGGCCGATTGCGAAATGGGGCAGGTGCAGACCAACATCAGCAAGTTGCCCGAAACGGACATAAAAGCCATCGCGGAATATCTTATGTCGCCGAAACTTTAGTATCGATACGGGGGAGAACATGGACACCGGTTATCACGATGCGTTGAAGACCTTCCTGAACCGATTGAGCCTTGCGACCGTCGTGGGAGCGCTTGGTCTTGCCCTTCTGGCGGCACCGGTTCGGGCACAGGATTCAACTTCGAACTCCGATACGGAAACCAGCGAGAACTCCGAGGACCAGGAAGAAACGCTGGAACAGAAGGTCCTGGGAATCTTTGAGACCCGCTGTGCCTCATGCCATTCCGAAAAGAAGGAAGGCAATTTCGATTTCGTGCTCGACCTGAAACGACTGATCAACACGCCCAAATACATTATCGCGGGTAAACCTGATCTGTCCTACCTGATGCAGCGTATCGATACGGATACCATGCCTGCGGGTGGCGAACCCAAACTTCCCGAAGAAGAACGCGAGTTCGTCCGTCAATGGATAGAGGACTCGCAAACCGTTCGTGAGCAGCAGGCAGCAAAACGCCGGAAGAAACAAAAAGGCGTGATCTCGCACGACGACCTCGTCGAAGCCATCAAGGACGATCTCGACCAGCTTGAAGAGCGTTCCGTGGATGTCGCCTCATTCCGCTATTTCACGCTCCACAACCTCTACAATGCCGGCGACACAAATGCGGAGATGAAGCTGTGGCGGTCGGGGATTCGCAAGGCCGTCAACAGTGTCAGCTGGCACGGACGCATTGCCAAGCTCGAGGTGGTCAAGAGCCGCAAGACAAAGGGTACGCTGCTTCGGGTCGATCTGCGCGATCTCAAGTGGGATCCGGTGGTCTGGGACAGGCTGCTTTCAATCTATCCGTATGGGACGAAGCCGAAGCTGCGTTCGGAGCGTTCGATCAATGAAGCGCTGGATACGCCGCAACCTTATGTTCGGGCAGACTGGTTTACATTCTACGCAACACGTCCACCGCTTTATCATGAACTTCTCGGTCTGCCCAAAAACTCCCGTATTCTCGAGCAAAAGATCGTCAAGGTCGACGTGGCACGCAACCTGCGCCGCGGCGAAATCCAGCGGGCGGGATTTCGGATATCGGGTGTGTCGAACAACAACCGGGTGATCGAACGTCACGAGATCAAAGACTGGACCGGCGCTTACTGGAAGTCCTACGATTTTGCCGGCAACGCCGGTCATCAGGATATATTCCGCTATCCCGCGGGACCGGGCAAGGGCAAGGACAAGTTCAAGCATGACGGCGGCGAGATCATCTTCAATCTCCCCAACGGCATGCAGGCCTATTACCTGGAGACCGAGGACGGCAACCGCATTGACGAGGGTCCGGTCACGATCGTGCGTGATAAGACGCGGCCCGACCGGCCACAGATCACAAATGGCGTATCGTGCATGGGGTGTCACAAGGACGGTATGATCATGACACCCGATCAGGTCCGTAGCTGGATCGAATCGGATTTCTCGATCGAAGAGGAAGAACTCGACAGACTGCTTTCGATCTATGTCAAGTATGATGAAATGAAGGACCTGTTCTTCCAGGACATGAAGCGCTATCTGACGGCGCTCAAGGAAGCAGATGCACTCAAGGCTCTGGAATTCAGCGGCGACGGTGAACCGCGCCCGGTGCGTCATGTGGATACGGAAAGCGTTCTGTCGCTCGCCGACCGATACGAGGAACGCCTGACGATTTTGCAAGCCGCTTCTGAGATCGGTTTGACGCCCAAGAAGTTCGAGCGGCGGCTGAATGCTTCATTCGACCGGGTTACCAAACAGATCGGTCTCGAATTGGCCCGTGGAACAATGCCGCGAGACACTTTCGAAACAGCCTATCCGGCGGTGATGAAAAACATGTTGAGACGCACGGTTCTCAATCACGTGGCGCACTGCGGCAAGCGCCTGAGACGCTACGGCGAATTTACCGGTATCCGTCAACCCAGCATCTCGACCTGTGAACGTACGGGGGTGTTTGCGCGGCTCAATCTCGGTGATCCGGCGCAGTACGACGATGACTCGAAGAACGGCTCGGCGACTTCCAGCAACTCGGGAAGTTCAAAGAAAGACAAGCGCAAAGCCGCCCTGAAACTGGCCCTTACCTGCGACAAAGCGATTGGAAACATCGGGAACGACGTGGAAGAATATGGCGCCAGGGTAAAGTGTTTTGAAGCCTACCTGTCCAAACACAAAGACCAGGCGGTTCAGAAAACGGTCCAGCGTTACTCAGGAAAACTGAAAGTTGCCATGGCTGAGGCCGAACAGGCCGCCACCAGCCAGAATCGCGAGCAACGGGTTCTCAACCTGGCAATCTCGTGTGATGAGGCATCCGAGGGTATTGCGGATCCTGCCACGCGTTATAAGCGCAAGATCGAATGTTATGCGAACTATCGCACGGCCTATGATGCCGATCCGGCCGTGATTGAGGCGATCAGCGACTACGAACTGAAGTATACGGCAGCATTGAATGCCAAACAGGTCGCCCAGGTGAAGCAACATCCGTTCCAGGGGGCGTACGATGCATGGCGCGGATATACCAGCAAGTCACGGCCTAAACCCTATTCAGAGTGTCTGTCGCAATACGGGCCTTTTGCCGTCAATATCGACGGAGACGGGGTGCTGGAATTCCATATCGAAGGCCGCACCATTCGGGGCTTTGTCGACATGTCCGGCAAAATGAGGGTCAACGGACGGACGACCGACTGGGTCAAGAACAAAAAAATCGGTTTGATCCAGGGCCGCCGATTCAAAAGCCGGTTCACGATCGACGGTAATCTCAGCAATGCGCGCATGGTCAGTGGTTATTGCCGTGGCGGGTTCTTCCGCATGACGAAGAGATGATACCAGCGAAATAGTCTGTCCCATTGCCGTTACACGGGGGAATTCATGCGCACAATTGTCGTCGGCGGCGCGCAGTTGGGGCCTATCCAGAAGGCTGATGGCCGGCGTGTGGTCGTTGATCGAATGATTGCGCTCCTGGAGGATGCGGCGGCAAGAGGCTGCAACCTGGTGGTCTATCCCGAACTGGCGCTGACGACGTTTTTCCCCCGATGGTACATGGAAGATCAGAGCACGGTCGACGCCTGGTTTGAAACCGCCATGCCCGGTCCTGATACATCTGCTCTGTTCGACAGATCGAAGGATCTGGGTGTTGCCATATCGTTCGGTTATGCCGAGCTGACGGAAGACGGACGACATTTCAACACGTCGATTCTCACCGATGCGCGAGGACGGATTGTCGCACGGTACCGCAAGGTGCATCTTCCCGGTCACGATGAATACGATCCCGAACGGACTCACCAGCACCTGGAAAAACGTTACTTCCTGCCCGGTGACCTGGGTTTTCCGGTGACGCGGACATTGGGCGGATTGTTCGGCATGTGCATCTGCAATGACCGGCGGTGGCCGGAGACCTATCGTGTGATGGGATTGCAGGGCGTGGAAATGATCCTGCTCGGATACAATACGCCCTCGGTCAACTCGCAGAAACCAAGCGAAGGCAGCCAGGATCGCCTGTTTCACAACCGTCTGGTGCTGCAGGCTGGTGCCTATCAGAATTCAACCTGGGTTGTCGCCATCGCGAAGGCAGGCGACGAGGACGGCCATCCGTTGATCGGTGGCAGCATGATCGTCGATCCGGACGGAAAGGTGGTCGCCGAAGCCAAGGGCGAGGCCGATGAACTGATCGTGCACGCCTGTGATCTAGACGCCTGTGCGTTTGGCAAACAGACCATATTCGATTTTGCCCGACACCGGCGGATCGAGCATTATGGGGTAATCACCAGTCAGACCGGTGTTGTAGAGCCAGAGACCTGACCGTCACTGGATGTCTATCTGGAACAAGGAGAATGGACTTTGTCTCACCGGCTGAACGAACAGGCTGACGGCGTCTACGTCATTTCAGCAACGCCCTTCAATGATGACGGTTCGATCGATTACAACAGCACTGACCGGCTGGTGGAGTTCTATATCGAAAAAGGCGTTTCGGGCATGACCATCCTGGGCATGATGGGAGAGGCGCCAAAACTTGCAGCTGATGAAGCCATGGCGTTCATGACACATGTCCTCAAGCGGGTCCAGGGCCGGATTCCTGTGGTGACGGGTGTGTCGAATGCCGGCATCGGCAACCTCGTGCATCTGGCGCGGGCCAGCATGGAGGCGGGAGCGGCCGGTGTCATGATAGCGCCAATGCCCGGCCTGAGTACCGAGGTCCGTGTGCTTGGCTATTTCAACCAGGTTTTCGAGACCTTGGGCCCAGACGTGCCGGTGTGTTATCAGGATTATCCACAAAGTACCGGGGTTTCGATTTCAGTGCCGTGCTTCAACCGGCTGGTGAGTGACTTCGAACAGCTTGTCATGTTCAAGCATGAGGATTGCCCGGGCCTGGCCAAGCTGAGCCTTTTGCGGGCTGATGCAAAGGCGGCGGAACTGCGGCGCATTTCGGTGCTTGTCGGCAATGGCGGTCTTTACCTGCCCCAGGAACTTGCGCGCGGGGCGGACGGCGCCATGACGGGGTTTGCCTATCCGGAAATGCTGGTCGACGTTGTCGCCGGATACGCCGCCGGAAAAGCGGACGAAGCCCAGAACCTTTTCGACGCCTATCTGCCACTGGTGCGCTACGAGCAGCAGCCGGGTTTTGGCCTGGCTGTGCGCAAGGAATTGTTGCGCCGGCGCGGCGTCATCCATTCGGCGGTGACCCGAGCACCAGGTCCAAGGCTCACTTCGATCGATCACGATGAACTGACAGCCTTGATCGGCCGCCTCGAAGCTCGATTGGCGGCAATCGGTTGACCGCTGCCGGTCCAACAGGAGTTGCGACAAACATGGACACTTTCGATCTGGTGATCCGCGGCGGAACGGTGGCCACGGCCTCTGATACGTTTCGCGCCGACATTGGTGTCACGGACGGCAGGATTGCAGCGCTCGGCCGCGATCTCGGTAGGGGCACGCGTGAAATCGATGCTCGTGATCTGCTGGTCCTGCCCGGGGGAATCGATGCCCATTGCCACATTGAGCAGGAATCCTCGACCAAGATCATGACCGCAGATGATTTCTACTCCGGCAGCGTGTCGGCAGCCTTCGGCGGCAATACAACGTTCCTGCCCTTTGCTGCCCAGCACAAGGGGCAGAGCCTGAGGGAAGTCGTCAAGACGGCCCACGATCGTGCCGGGCCGAAATCTGTAATCGATTATGCCTTTCATCTGATCGTGTCCGATCCGTCGGAAAATGTCATGGGCCAGGAGTTGCCGGCCCTGATCATGGAAGGATACACGTCGTTCAAGGTCTACATGACCTATGAGATGCTGAAGATAAGCGATCGGCAGATGCTGGATGTGCTGTCATTGGCCCGGCGTCATGGCGCCATGACCATGGTGCATGCGGAGAATGACGATGTGATTTCCTGGATTGCGGAACGGTTGCTGACCAGGGGTCACACGGAACCGAAATTTCACGGCATTGCGCATTCACCACTTGCCGAAAGCGAGGCGTCCCGTCGTGCGATTGATCTGGCACGCCTGGTCGATGCCCGGCTGTTGATCGTCCATGTGTCTGCACCTGAGGCCGCCCAGGCCATTCGCGAAGCGCGCAACCGGGGATTGCCGATCTATGGTGAAACCTGCCCTCAGTATCTCTTCCTGACGCTGGATGACCTGGACAGGCAGGGTATGGAGGGCGCCAAGTTCTGTTGTTCGCCGCCGCCCCGCGACAAGGCTGGGCAAGAGGCGATCTGGTTGGGACTGACGAACGGTACTTTCCAGGTGTTTTCTTCCGACCATGCGCCGTACCGCTATGACGAGACCGGCAAATTTGCCGCAGGACCCAACCCGACGTTCAAGAAAATCGCAAATGGGGTTCCAGGGCTTGAGACCCGCATGCCGTTATTGTTCTCCGAAGGCGTGGGCAAGGGCCGGATAAGTCTCAACGAGTTCGTCGCCCTGACATCCACCAACGCGGCAAAGATCTACGGATTGCATCCCCGCAAAGGCACGATCGCGATTGGCAGCGATGCAGATCTGGCGATCTGGGACCCTGCCTGGGAACGTACGATCACCCAGGACATTCTCCACGACAACATGGATTACACTCCCTACGAGGGAATGATTGTAAAGGGGTGGCCCAGGGTCGTTATCAACCGCGGCCGCACGGTGGTCGAGAATGAGACCCTTATGGTGGACCGGGGGTCCGGTGAGTTTCTTGACCGTGTTCCTGTGCCGCCGGCGGAACAGGTGTTTGACAGCACGGCGCCCCTGTCATCAACCCGCACGTTCGGCGCGGATCTTGTGTAACGAAGGGGTCTCATGTCCACAGAAAGTCCGACCGTCCTTGTCATAAATCCCAATTCCAACCAGGCCGTCACCGACGGGATGGCCCATGCCCTGCGGCCGCTTGCATTGACCGGCGGGCCGGAGATCGTTTGCGAGACCCTGGGCGAGGGGCCATTCGGGATCGAGAGCCAGTCCGACATTGAGGCCGTGACACTGCCTCTGAGGGACCGGGTGAGAAATGACGACAAGGCGGCAGCCTTCGTTATTGCATGCTATTCGGACCCTGGCCTGCAGGTATGCCGGGAGGCGACGGAAAAGCCCGTATTGGGGATTCAGGAATGCGGTGTCCTGACGGCTTTGACACGAGGCGACCGTGTCGGTGTCATCGCCATAAAAGACGTATCGATCAGACGTCATCTGCGGGCGTTGCGCCAGATGGGCGTGATAGACCGTCTGGCGCGGGAGCGGGCGGCTAACCTGACGGTCGCGGAAAGCGCTCAAGGCGAGGGAACTTATGCAAGATTGTGCGATGTTGGCCGGGAGTTGAAAGATGTCGATGGCGCGGATGTGATTGTTCTGGGTTGTGCGGGCATGGCAGTCCATCGTGCCGGACTGGAAGATGCGCTTGGCATCCCGGTGATCGATCCGGTTCAAGCTGCCGTTACAATGGCCATTGGGGCCGTGCTATTGGGATGACGATTCCGAAAGGCGAACAGCGCCGGATGGCTCAAGCAGCACCCGCCTGCTCCTGTCGGTCTTTCCGGCGTTCGGGTCCGGCGTAGTTTTCATCTTCCTGGCGCCGGCGGCAAGGTCCGAAGTACGAACCGGATTTAACGAACGGTCGGGGGTGCTCGATCACCTCTATGATCCGCCGGTAGAGTCCCATGGCGGACACCGGCTTGACCAGCAATTCAGTTATGCCGATGTCACGGGCCTGCTCCACGCGCGCGCGTTCGGTAAAGGCGGTCACCATGATGATGGGTACGAATTTGTTTGAACTGTCGTCGGCCGTACGTACCATCCTGGTGAATTCGACGCCATCGAAAGAGTCCATGTAATAGTCCAATATGATGATATCGATCATCGAAGATCGGAACGCCTCAAACGCCTGGATCGCATCGGTGGCATCATGGATCGACTTGACGCCGAAACCGCGCAGCAGAGTCTTGATGATCGACAACATATGGTGATTATCGTCGACAATCAGAAATGACAGATGCGACAGGTCGTAGGTTCTCGGCATGGGCCCAAGCTTAACCGTTGGTGTGATCGGGGTCTGAACGTAGCAGCCGACGCGTTGATAATCTGTTAACCGTAAATGAAAGGTATTGTTGGTTTCCCATCAGCCGAAACGCCCCACATGTGGCGAGCCTGTCAGGATGGTCACGAGATGTGCGAGAGCGATGACCATTCCAAGGATGGCTATGAAAAGAATCAACGTTGTTGGAAGCAAACGCGGTTGACCGTCCGGTGCCGGGCGTTTCTCCAGAATGATCATGGTGATCGTAACACACAGGCACATTCCGGTGGCGGCTAGGGTGATAAACAGATCCATGGATGGTATCGGCAAGGTCCTTGTGCAGGCTGTGGATGAGGCAACGCCGGGTGTTGTCGGAAAAATACTTCTGAGAGACCAATTTGGTGGCCGCGGCGGTTGACATAAAGGGGGCATAGGCCTATTTTCCGCGCCGAGTTCAGGCATGGCATCACTTGGTGGCATGCACAAGAGGTTCATAGAGATGAAGATCCGAAATTCGTTAAAGTCGCTTCGGGCAAGGCACCGCGACAATCGCATTGT
>JAJFHC010000267.1 GCA_021775835.1 Hyphomicrobiales bacterium
ACAAAAAACCCCGAGGACCGTGCCTCGGGGTTGGTTGATGTTGTGCAACCTGGGTCAAACGGGAACCACCTTGGGGTCGTCGTCGGCTGGAATCCGGTCAAATTCATGAAGTATCTTCTGGGGTTTCGCCTCGGTTTCGGCGACCTCATCCAGGGACAGATGACAGGCGATCTGGTGGCCGGGTCTATCCTCCCTGACGGGCGGCACCTCGACGTCACAGGTGCCGTCAATCGCGACAGGACAACGGTTGAAGAACGGGCACCCGACAGCGGTTATTTCGACCGCGCGAGCAATGCCGGCTGCCGCTTCCTGGGTTTTCATGGTGTCTTCCAGCCAGCCGATACGCATTTCCGGCACCGAGGTGATCAAGAGGCGTGTGTAGGGGTGATAGGGGGGCGATAAGACCGTGTTGACCGGACCTTGTTCGACCACGCGTCCGGCATAGAGCACGACGATTTCGTCGGCGAACGATGCCACAGTCGACAAGTCGTGGCTGATGAACACAAAAGACACGCCAAATTTGCTGCGCAAACCCTTGAGCAACTCAATGACGTTTGCCCCGACAATGGTATCCAGCGCCGACGTCACTTCATCGCAAAGTAACACTTCAGGGTCGGCTGCCAGGGCGCGGGCGAGATTGACACGTTGTTTCTGGCCGCCGGACAGTTCCTGTGGGAACCGGTTCTCGAAGGCGACGGGCAATTCCACCGTTTCCATGAGTTCGAGCACGGCGCGGCGTCTTTCCTGGCCCCTGAGACCCCGGTAGAACGTCATGGGACGTGCCAGTATTTCCCCGATGGTCTGCTTGGGGTTGAGTGCCGTATCAGCCATCTGAAAGACGAACTGCACCTTGCGCAACTCATCGCGGGACCGGTCCTTCAGAGCGGGCTCAAGGTTTTCGCCATCCAGAATGACATCGCCGCGGGCGGCCGGCAGAAGTCCGGCCATGACCCGGGCCAGGGTAGACTTGCCACATCCTGATTCACCGATCACGCCGACCACGTGACCGTTCTGGATAGAAACATTGATGTCACGTAACACCGGCACGGCCGGTTCGCCATCGACTATGGCACCGTACCCCGCAGTCAGATCCTTGACCTGAAGCGCTGGTATGACCTTGTGATGTTCGCTGCCCAGTTCGTCTCCCTGTCCGGCTGCTGGTGTCGGTCTGACCGCCGCCATCAACCGTTTCGTGTAAGGATGGGTCGCGTTGTTGATGATCTGGTCGGCCGTACCCATTTCCTGGATCTCGCCGCTGTAGAGCACGACGATCTTGTCAGCCACCTGGGCGACGACGGAGAGGTCGTGCGTGACATAGATTGCGGCAGAACCCTCTTCGCTGATGACCTTCTTGAAGGCCTTCAGCACCTCGATCTGAGTGGTTACGTCAAGGGCCGTTGTCGGTTCGTCGAGCACAAGCAGATCCGGCTTGCCACACAACGCCATGGCGGCCATCAACCTTTGCAACTGGCCGCCCGAAACCTGGTGAGGATAGCGCCCGCCGAGACGGTCCGGGTCGGGTAGTTCGAGCGCGTGGTAAAGTGCCTCCGCGCGTTCGGTCGCCTGTTCCTGGGTCAGGATGCCGTGCAAAACCGATGATTCGGTAACCTGTTCACCAATCTTGATCGCCGGATTGAACGTGGCGGCGGCACTTTGAGCCAGGTAGGCGACCTGGCGTCCTCTCATGTCGCGGGCTTCATCGGATGTCATCGTCAGCACGTCCTTGCCGTTAAGCAGGACTTCGCCGCCGGCGAATTCGAGACCAGGTTTACAATAGGCCAGGGACGCCAACGAAATGGTGGTCTTGCCTGAACCCGATTCACCGATCAGGGCGACCACTTCGCCGGGATTGATGTCAAACGACACCCCCTTGACGATGGGGATTGGCGTTCCATCGTCCTTGCGCGCCTGAATTTTCAGGTCTTTGACTTCGAGTAGCTTGTCCATCAGACCATCTTCTTTGCTAGGCTGCCGCCGGCTTTGGCGGAGATGTCGTCGACGATCAGGTTGATCGAAATGGTGAGGATGGCGATGGCGAAGGCTGGCGCCAGGCACGCAATGGCGCCGCCACTCAGTCCATTGCCAAGGGCTGGAAGGCTGTCACGGACCATGCTGCCCCAGTCCGACGTCGGCGGCTGAACACCGAGACCGAGAAAACTCAGGCTCGAAATAAACAATATTACAAACACAAGCCTCAAGCCAAAATCGGTCGCCAAAGGCATCGCGGCGTTGGGCAAGACCTCTCTTGTTATGATCCACCACAGCCCTTCTCCGCGTGCACGCGCCGCTTCCACGTAATCCTGGACCATGATGTCCTGACCCAAGGCTCGGGCGATGCGAAACACACTGGCGGCGTAGATCAGGCCTGCGAGGAAAATCAAAAGTGGTATCGACGAGCCAAAGGCTGCGATAAAAATCAATCCCAACATGATATTGGGGAAGGACAATACAGCGTCTACAAACCGGCTCATTATCAAGTCCGGCCAACCCTTGGCTACCGCCGCAGCAATGCCAAGCGTGATTCCGAAAAAGTAGGCCAGCAGAGTGGCTGTAAACGAGATGCCGATCGTGGTCCGGGCACCCCACATGATGCGTGAGAGAACGTCACGGCCCAAGTTGTCGGTTCCGAGCCAGACCTGGGCATTGGGGGGGAGGAAACTCGGGTCGTCGTAGTAGTTACCCTGAAGATCTTCCTCGATAAATTCGGACTCGCTGTAGGGCGATATGTAGGGGCCCGCAATGGCGACGAAGACAAACAAGGCGACAATTACGATGGAAATCTTGCTGACCAGCGACAGCCGCAGCTTGGCTTTGGGCGGGGCGTCCGGCAGTTCATCATAGATGGTCTTGCCCGGCGAGTCGGTTTGGGTGGCGTTTTCGGTATTGCTCATTTCGGATGCCTCAGGCGGGGATTTGACACGATGGATGCGATATCCGCGATCAGGATCAGGACAACATAGGTCGAACAGAAGATCATTCCGCAGGCCTGAACCAAAGCCATATCCCGTGTCTGGACGCCGTCAACCATGAGTTTTGCAAGACCCGGATAGGAGAAGATCGTCTCGATAACGACGACCCCGCCGACCAGATAGGCCAGGTTCAAGGCAATGACGTTCACGATCGGGCCGATCGCATTAAACAGCGCGTGCCTCAGAATGATTCTGCCGCGGGGAACGCCCTTCAGGATCGCCATTTCGATATAGGGCGAACTCATGACGTTCAGAACGCCAGCGCGCGTCATGCGTATCATCTGCGCCGAAATCACGATCACGAGTGTTGCAATGGGGAGAGCCAGCACGTGAAGGGATTTCCAGAACCCTTCAGTACCACTCAGGTAGGACACGGCCGGCACAATGCCGAGACCGACTGCGAGCAACAATATGAGAACGATGGCGAGGAGAAAGTCAGGCACGGCAATCAGACCCAGAGTGGTCGATGTCACGATCCGGTCTATCAACTGGCCGGGATACATGGCCGCCATGAGACCGAGGGCAACGGACAGAGGTATCGCGATCAGGGAAACAATACCGGTCATGAAGATCGTGTTGCCGATCCGGTTGCCGATCAGGCTCTGAATTGTCGCTCCGCCAGCGGCGGATATGCCAAGTTCTCCGGTCAGGAGATTGCCGATCCAGATGCCATACTGGACGAACGCCGGTTGATCGAGACCCAACTGTTTGCGAAGAGCAGCAAGAGTTTCCGGTGTTGCTGTCTGGCCGAGCCTTATCTGTGCTGCATCGCCTGGAAGTATCTGTGTTGCTGCAAATATCAGAATCGAAACAACCCAGATCAAAACCAGGCCGATTCCAATGCGGCGCAATACCAAATGCCACATGGTGTCTTTCCCCTCCTCGATTTTCTTGCCGCTTATTGTTTCGCGCTGTGTCTGGCGGCGGAATCAGCCAGCGCTTTAAAAACAAACCCCAGCGCGATTATGCGCTGGGGCTGTGTTCTTGTATGAGCCGATCAGGAGTCGATCCAGATCCACTCCGGCCACTCCATGCCACCGAAGGCCGCGATCGGTACCCTCGGGAATCCTTTGACGTTCGAAGCCTTGGCATCGACATACGCGCGGTGTGTCGAGACCAGTGTGCCGGCTTCGGCAGAAATGAGCCGCTGCATTTCGCAGTTCATCTCGTAGCGCTTTTTGGGATCCAGTTCTGCACGGGCACCTGAGAGAAGCGAATCAAACCGTTCGTTCTTCCAGGCCGATTCGTTCCATGGCGCATCGCTCTTATAAGCGAGTGTCATCATGATGTTGGCGCTCGGACGCATGTTCCAGGAAGAGACATGCATTGGTGTTTTCAGCCATACCGCACCCCAATAACCGTCGTTCGGCACCTTGTTGATCTTCAGATCGAAGCCAACCTTGGCGCATTCCCGCTGCAGCATGAGGCAGATGTCCGTGAGGCCGGGGCCGACTTCAGCCACATCAAGCTTGGCGGACGTGATGCCCGACTTCTTGAGGTGATGCTTGGCCTTGTCCGGATCATAAGCGCGAATTTCCTGCTCTTTGCAGTATGCTGCACCGTAAGCCGGACCGATCGGGTGGTCATTGCCGATATCGCCGATGCCCTTCTGAACCACCTTGAGGACGCGATCGCGACGCTGCAGGTACTTCAGACCTTCAACAAAGTCCGGATTGTTGCCGGGATCGGTGTCCATGCGGGCAATGATGTCCATATAGGCGCCCGACGGCACGGCAAAGACTTCAACGCCGTCAGCCGCCTCAACCTGTGGCACGGCTTTCGGATCACAGTTACCCATCATCTGAATATCGCCGGAAATCAGCGCATTGACGCGGGCAACACCATCGGTGATGGCGAAGACTTCGATCTCGTCGATATAGGGACGGCCCTCATTCCAGTAGTTGTCGTTGCGGGTATGAACAGAACGCACACCTGGCTTGAATTCACCGAGCTTGTAAGGTCCGGTACCAACCGGCAGCGAGAAGTCGGTCGTGCCGTTCTTGAGGATCTTGAAGTGGAATGTGCCCAGAATGATTGGGATTTCCGCATTCGGTGCGCTTAAGACGGCGCGCACGGTGTGGGCGTCGTCCTTGACCCATTCCTTGATATCGCCGACCAGAACCTTGGCCTTGGACGTGGAGTCCTTGCCCAAATGGCGGTTCATTGAATAGATGACATCGTCAGCAGAGAACTTCGAGCCGTCGTGCCATTCGACGTCCTTGCGCAACTTGAAGGTCCATTCGGTGGCATCCGCGTTGGCTTCAAAAGATTCGGCCAATTCCGGGCCGGCCGTCAGGTCTTCCGCCAACCGGCACAGGTTGTTGTAGGTCAGACGTCCGCGCCCATAGTCGATCGATGACGTGAACAGAGCCGGATCAAGGGTGTCGGAGGGCCCGTGAAGGTCCCAGGCGAAACGGAGCTTGCCGCCCCTCTTCGGCGTCATGGCAACGGCTTCGGTGGCAGCGGTGACAATCGAGCCAGCGGCGGCGATGGTGACGCCAGCGCCCATAAGCATGCCCATTACTTCACGCCGGGTGGCGCCTTTGTTCAGGGCTCTGCGGATCAGATATTTGTCGTCGACGCCAAGGCTGTCATAGCCCACGTCGCCGCGAATAAGACCCTGGGTAATTTTTTTAGTCATAGTCCCTCCCATGAGACATTGGTTTCAAAACAACGGTTTCAAAACGATGGTTTCAAAACGATGGTTTCAAAACAATTAGTCCACCTGCAGACCCTTCTTCGGGATCGTGCAAGAACTCCGGTATCGTAGCATTGCATAACCGCCAGAAGGGTGTAAATCCCCTCGTACAGTCCCAAGCGGTCAAGATTACCTGAATTCAGCATTACTTAAATTCATTGACCGTTCAAATTTTTTTCAACATGCGCACGCTTTCTCTGAAGGCGTCTATGGAATCGGATATGTCCTCTGAGCTGTGTACCGCTGACAGCAGTCCACCCGGCCATCCCGATATGTCGATGCTGTTCGCCAACAGGGCCAGGCGCAACTGACGAACGGTTTCGGCATCCTTTTTCTGTAACTGGGCACGATTCAGCGTCAATGGGTCGAAACGGTCACGATCAAACCCGTGGTCGTCGGGGTTCATGTAGAGATGAAACGTCGAGCATTCGCCATAGGCGATCCACGGCAGGTCTTCGTCTGCCAGAACCGCGTTCCAGCCATCGATCAGGGCGTTGGCGCTGGCGGCCGCTTTGGCGCAGGCATCAGTATTCTTTATGATTTCGAGGGCGGCAATGCCGGCACTGGCAGAAACCGGATTGGCGTTGAAGGTGCCCGGATGAACCATCTTTTCCTTGCCGTTCTCACGCATCCGGTCGAAGTCGAGCCTGGCCAGGATATCTTCACGCCCGGCAACCGCTCCACCGGGCATGCCGCCCGCAAGGATTTTGGCGAAGGCCGTCAGGTCCGGTGTCACGCCAAGCATTTCCTGGACGCCACCGGGTGCTGCGCGGAAGCCTGTGATGACTTCGTCGAAAATCAGGACAACGCCGTGGCGGGTGGACAGTTCACGCAGTTTTGCATGAAACCCCGGCGCCAGCGGTACCATGCCGGTTGCCGCGCCCAAGGCCTCGACGACCACTGCCGCCAGATCCTTTTCGGAAGAAAAGACTTCGTCGAGTGCTGCAAAGTCGTTGACGTCCAGCAATATGCTGTTGCCGGCGACGGTGTCGGGAACGCCGATCGGGGCGGATCCGTCAAAATGGGAGGAATACCCCATGGCGGCATCGTCATGCCAGCCGTGAAAATGACCCTTGAACCGCAGAATTCTCCGTTTTCCGGTGAACGCGCGAGCAAGGCGGATGGCCATGGAAGTGGCTTCCGTGCCCGACGATGTGAAACGCACCCGTTCGGCGCACGGCACCATCTCCTTGACCAGTTCGGCCCAGCGGATTTCGTGCGCGTGACTGGCGGCAAACTGGGTACTGCGGTCAAGGGCTGCATGAACCGCGGGCATGACGCCGGGATGATTATGGCCCAGAAGCAAGGCACCGTGACCTCCAAAGAAGTCAATATAGCGGTTGCCGTCGACATCCCATTTGTGGGCCCCTTGCGCGCGGTCCACGTAAAGGCCATAGGGCTTCAGATAACGGCTGTCGTGGGTAACCCCGCTGGGAAAACACGTGGCGGCTTCCTGGGCCAGTTGTGCAGATCCCGGTGTCCGTGCCTTGTAGGCAAGGGTTATCGGGGTCTCGTCGGGTTGGTTATGCCCGGGGGCAGCAACACTGCTGAGGGTCTCGCTCATGACAGCTCCTTCGATTAGTCAGTGCGGGGGGAAAACAACGCAAAGGAATCTTGACGACACCGGAAAAATCGCGCGGCTCGCCGGCAATGTCCAGAAAATTCAATGCCGTGGTTGGGTCGCTCCCGGACGATCTGGAGATCAAAAGATATCAGAAGTCTTCGCCATGGGTCGCCAGCCATTGGCGCACTGTCTCGAACTTGTTCTTCAGGTGTTGCCGGAGGATGACCGCCAACTGGGCGCCCTGCCGGTTTTCAAGAGCCTGAAGGATCTGCTCGTGCTCGGCAACGGCGCGGGCCCAGCGCTCATCGGACATGTTGGCCAGATAGCGCGCCCGGCGGACACGTGAGGCCAGAGTGCGATACTGGGTGGCAAGAGTTGCGTTGTCGGCAGCTTCCAGAATTGCCTCGTGTATCTTCTGGTTGGCCCGGAAATACCCGGTCAGATCGCCGGCTCGGTAATGCGTGAGCATTTCCTTGTGAAGGTTCCGAATGTGCTCGATCTGGGTGTCCGTGATGCGTTCGCAGGCCAGCTCTCCCGACAGGGCTTCCAGTGCGCCCATGATTGGAAACACTTCCTCGAGTTCGGCGACTGTCATCTTGCTGACCCAGGCACCCCGGTTGGGGGCAAGCGATACCAGTCCGTCGGCGGCAAGCACCTTCAGCGCCTCACGCATGGGCGTGCGCGAGACGCCGAAGCGTTCGCACAAGGCCTTTTCCGGGATCTTGCCGCCAGGCGGCAGGGTGCCTTCAACGATCATGGTGTGCAGGCGGTCGACCAGTTCGACGTGCAGTGAACGTCTGGCGATCGATTCGATGGGCTGGGCAATATCCATGGTTCAATGTTAGTTCGGCTCGAGCGCCATTTCCAGCAGTCGTGCAACATGCACGGCCGGCCGGCCTGTGGCGTCGGCGATCTGATGGCGACAGGAAGTCCCGTCGGCCACGAGCAAAGCGTCGGGTTCTTCACGAATTGCGGGGAACAAATCAAGCTCACCCATCGCCAGGGATATCTCGTGTGTGTCGGTGCCATAACCGAATGAACCGGCCATGCCGCAGCATCCCGACCGGATGATCGTGGTGTCCGTATCGGGCAGGAGGTCCAGTGTCTTCTCAATGTCGCTCATCATGCCGAAGGCCTTTTGGTGGCAGTGCCCGTGCAACAAGATTCTGGGCGCTGGAGACTTGAGGGGCAGATCGAGTGTTCCTTCCGCCGCCTTTTGCGACAGGTATTCTTCGAACATGAACACACTCTTGGCGACACGTTCGGTTTCCTTGCCGGGCAGGAGTGCCGGGATTTCGTCTCGGAGCGTCAGGAGACAACTCGGCTCAAGACCGACTATGGACGCGCCACGATCGGCATGGGGAAGGAGCGCCGTGACCAGCCGCCGGGCTTCCGCTTTCGCTTCGTCGATCAGCCCTGCGGACAGAAAGGTCCTGCCGCAACACAATGGCCGGTCATTATCGCGCGGGCTTGCAACGCCAACGGTGGCGCCGGTCCGCTCAAGAACCCGCCCGGCAGCCCGCACATTATCCGGCTCGAAGTACCGGTTGAAGGTATCGGCGAAAACGACAATTTCCGGATTTCCGATTGTGCCGAGTTCTCCGTCGCGAAAGGGATTCGAGTCCCAACGGGGAAGTCTGCGAGTTGCCGTAAATCCGGTCGGCTGTTCGAGTGCCCGGGCGAGGCCGGGAATGGTGTTTCGGGCATTCATGAACCACGGAAATCTTGATGCCGACGGCGCGTATCTCGGCAGGAAAGCGACCAGGCGATCGTGGAGGGAGATGCCCTTCTCGCGAGCACGCGCGGCCATCACCTCGATCTTCATGCGTGCCATGTCGACGCCGGTGGGACATTCCCGCTTGCACCCCTTGCACGAGACGCAGAGCTTCATGGCCGCCATCATGTCGTCGGATGAAAAAGCGTCCTTGCCCAGTTGACCGGAAATCGCCAGCCGCAAAGTGTTGGCGCGTCCCCGGGTGAGGTCACGTTCGTTGCGCGTGACCCGGTATGACGGGCACATCACGCCACCGGTCAGCTTGCGGCAGGCGCCGTTGTTGTTGCACATCTCGACAGCGCCCTGGAAGCCGCCTCCGGCTCCGGGCCAGGCCGACCAGTCGAGATGGGTGTCGAATTCTTCGACGTTGTAGTTGGGCGCATACCGAAACAGGGAACGATCGTCCATGCGTGGTGGAGACACGATCTTGCCTGGATTGAAAACGCCCGCCGGGTCAAAATGTTGCTTGACCTCTTCGAATGCTGCCGTGATCCGGCTCCCGAACATGGATTCATGGAATTCCGATCGCACGATGCCATCCCCGTGTTCGCCGGAATGGGAGCCCTTGTATTTGCGGACAAGTTCAAAAGCCTGTTCGGCGATTGTCCGCATGGTTGCCACGTCCTGGTCCTGTTTCAGGTTAAGCACGGGGCGCACGTGCAGGCAGCCGACCGAGGCGTGGGCGTACCACGTGCCCCTGGCGCCGTGCTTTTCAAAAATCTCCGTCAGGCCGGCGGTGTAGTCTGCAAGATCCGGCAGCTCGACCGCGCAGTCCTCGACAAAGGAGACCGGTTTGCCCTCGGCCTTCATCGACATCATGATGTTGAGGCCGGACTTGCGAACTTCCGCAATGGCGGCCTGCAGGTCATTGTCGATCACGTGGACAACACCACCCCGGTGTGCATCGTCGGCCTCCCAGGAGAAGCCAAGGCCGGCCATGGCATCGTCGAGGTCCTGAAGTTTTCGAAGGTTCTCCTTGGCGTCGTCTTCGGCAAATTCAACCAGAAGCAGGGCCTCGGGATTGCCGCGGACGAACCGTTCCACGGTCGGCCGGAACATGTCGATTTCCCGTGCCAGAGCGATCATCGTGGAGTCGACCAGTTCAACGGCCTGGACGCCCAGCTTTACCAGATGCTGAGTGGCCTCCATGGCCTGATAGAATGTCGGAAAATGGCAAACGCCCATGACCTTGCTGGTCACCAGGGGCGATAGCTTCAGTTCGATCGCGCCAGAGTAGGCGAGGGTGCCTTCCGATCCGACCAGCAGGTGCGACAGGTTATTGGGAATGTTGGCGGGGACAAGGGCATCGATGTTGTACCCGCCGACGCGCCGCAGGACATTGGGGAAGCGATCCGCGATTTCAACGACCTCCCTCTTTCCCAGCGCCAACAGGGGGGAGATCAGCTCATGGCCCGGTGACCCCGGTTTCAGATTGTCCAGGCCGAGAGGGCCCAGCCGTTGGCTCGTACCGTCGGCGAGAATGGCGTCAATCGACAGAACGTTGTCGCGCATGGTGCCATACCGAATCGACCGCCCACCGCAGGAGTTGTTGCCCGCCATGCCACCGATTGTTGCCCGTGATGCGGTCGAGACATCGACTGGAAACCACAGGCCGTGAGGTTTCAACGCCCGGTTCAAGTCATCGAGAACTATGCCCGGCTCGACGCGGCACCGTTTGTTTTCCACATCCAGTTCGAGAATTCGGTTCAGGTGTTTCGAGGTGTCGACGACGATCGAGTGATTGACGGTTTGTCCGCATTGGGAGGTGCCGCCGCCGCGGGCAAGAATGGACATGTTCTCGTCGCGGGCGGCCGAGATACAGGCTCTAACATCGTCGATTGTTCCTGGCACCACGACGCCAACCGGCATCATCTGGTAGATCGAGGCGTCGGTGGCGTAGCGGCCTCGGCTGAACGCATCGAACATGACGTCGCCCGAGATTTCACGTCGTAACCGACGTTCAAGACCAGGGCTTGCCACCACGGTCATCTTTCCACTCCGATGTTTTCGCTTGACGTAATTATGAATTCATAATTCAATTTGTACAATCCTTAAGATGCTTTCGGATCAGATGGTCGGCGCACCATTCCGCCTCGACCGAAGGCCTATAACGCAGGAAACTTCATTGATGAGAACGGCCGGGCGTCATTTTTTGCAGATCCCGGGGCCGAGCCCTGTGCCTGACAGAATATTGCGGGCTATCGACATGCCGACCATCGATCACCGCGGACCGGCGTTCGCGGATGTGGGCCGGCGTTCGCTTGAGGGCATGAAGTCGATCTTCAAGACCGACTCCCATGTTTTCATCTATCCATCATCAGGAACCGGCGCGTGGGAGGCGGCACTGGTCAACAGCAC
Source organism: Hyphomicrobiales bacterium (assembly GCA_021775835.1). The sequence continues at coordinate 11,364 of JAJFHC010000267.1, forward strand.
GTCTCCCGGCGACCGGGTGCTGATGTTCGAAACCGGACATTTTGCGACACTTTGGAAGGCGCTCGCCCTGCGCATCGGGCTGCAGCCGGAATTCATTGAAGGCGACTGGCGCGGCGGCGCGGAAGCCGATCGGATCGAACAACGGTTGCGCGAAGACAAAGGCCACGAGATCAAGGCGGTGTGCGTCGTCCACAACGAAACATCGACGGGTTCAGTGACGCCGGTGCTTGAAGTCCGCAAGGCGATTGACGCCGCCGGCCATCCGGCTTTGCTCATGGTCGATACGATCTCCGGCCTCGCGGCCATCGACTACCGTCACGACGAGTGGGGTGTCGATGTGGCCGTGTCGGGTTCACAGAAAGGCCTGATGCTGCCGCCGGGAATATCGTTCAATGCGGTCAGCGAAAAGGCCATGAAAGTTTCGAAGACGGCGGCGATGCCGCGCGCCTACTGGTCATGGGACGACATGGTCGGGCCAAATGAAAAGGGCTATTTTCCCTACACCCCGGCCACCAACATGCTTTACGGGCTCAACGAAGCCATCGACATGCTGCATGAAGAGGGGCTGGACACCGTGTTCGCACGGCACGGACGTCATGGCGAAGCCACCCGACTGGCTGTGCGGGCCTGGGATCTGGAGGTTCTGTGCAACCGCCAGGGTCAGGAAAGCGGCGTGCTCACAGCCGTCATGCTTCCCGAAGGCCACAGCGCCGATGCTTTCCGGGCCACGACCCTAAAAAACTTCGACCTCTCGCTCGGCAACGGGCTTTCCAAGGTCGCCGACAAGGTCTTCCGTATCGGTCATCTCGGTGACTTCAACGACCTCACCCTGATGGCGACCCTGTCAGGTGTCGAAATGGGGTTGGTCAAAGCCGGCGTTCCTCACAAAAACGGCGGTGCTCAAGCGGCCATGGGACATCTATTGCAAACCCCGTCAGCGTCCTCAGGGGCGGTATAAGGCGGCGGAAAAATAACAGTCCGGACCAAACTTAAATCCAAGGGAGTAAATAACATGAAACTCAAGACCATTCTGATCAGCGCGGCCGTCTCCGCCCTGTTTGCGGTACCCGGCCATTCTGCTGAACTGACCCTCAAGTTCGGGCATGTGGGCAAGCCCGGCTCGCTGTTTGAATCAAGCGTGAACGCTTTTGCCGAGTGTTCCAACAAGGCTCTGGGCGACAAGGCTGAAGTTCAGACATTCGGGTCGTCTCAACTTGGCAAGGACAAGGAGTTGTTGCAGAAACTCAAGCTTGGCCAGATCACGTTTTCGCTGCCGTCGTCAGTGATGTCTTCCGTTGCCGACGAGTTCGGCGTCTTCGAGATGCCCTACATCATCAAGGACCGTGGCCACATGCGCCGGGTTCAGGGCGAGCTGATGGGCACCTTCCAGGCTGCTGCCAAAGCCAAGGGATACAGGATCATCGGTCTGTTCGAGAACGGCTTCCGGCACATCACCAACAATGTGCGGGCCGTCAACAAACCAGCCGACCTGGCGGGCGTCAAACTGCGCACCCCCAAGGGCGCGTGGCGGGTGAAGATGTTCAAGCTCTACGGTGCCAATCCAACGCCGATGGCTTTTTCCGAAGTCTTCACGGCGTTGCAGACCAGCGTCATCGACGGACAGGAAAATCCTTACGCACAGATTGCCTCGGCGAAATTCCAGGAAGTCCAGAAGTACCTGTCGATCACGGGTCATGTCTATACACCGGCTTATGTCCTGGTCTCCGACAAGCATTATGCCAAACTGCCTGAAGATGTGCGGGCCGGGCTGGAGAAATGTGGGGCGGAAACGCAAAATTTTGTTTATGACCTCGCGGCCAAGCTGGAAACCGAGCTTCTGGACGTGATCAAGGCGGCTGGTGTTGCCGTCAACGAAGCCGACAAGAACGCTTTCATCGCGGCGTCAAAACCGATCTATGACGAGTTCTCAAGCTCGGTCGAAGGCGGCGGCGACCTGATCAAGAAAGTTCAGGCACTGGCCAGTGGTTCTTGAAGCATTAAGGGATCGGCGGTGAACTTTCCGCCGATCTTGTCTTCGCGATCTTGAGCAGCCTGGATACGATCAGATCGATCGGGCTGCTCACCCACCCGCCCAAAACGACCAGGATCGTCATGTCCGTTCAGATCAGCCGTATTCTCGAAACCGTTCTGGAATGGGTGGTGATTGTCCTGATGGTGATGCTCACCGTCGTCGTTATCGTGGCGGTCCTGTTCCGTCTCGCCGGTGACTCGCTGTCCTGGTACGACGAGATTGCGGCAATCCAGCTCTCCTGGATTACCTATTACGGCGCCGCGCTCGCCGCCCTCAAGCGCCGGCATATTGGTTTTGACAGCGTCCTGCTTTCCATCCCGATGCCCGCGCGCATGATCTGTGTGGCAATTGCCGAGATCATTGTGCTGGGTTTCTTTGTGACCTTGGCCGTGACCGGGTGGCAGGTACTAGAGGTTCTTGAAGGCGATCGGCTCGTGTCGCTCACCTGGATGCCGGTTCAAGTCACGCAGTCCGTCATTCCGATCGGGGGTGCGCTTTTCGTCTTGTGTGAACTTTTGAGCTTCCCGCATTATTGGCGGACGACCGCGGCCGGGATCTCGCTCGACCATGCCGAAATCCAGGAGGAAGTCGAAACCGAACTTCAAAAAGCGGGAGAGCGGCCCTAGATGTTCATGCTGCTCATCTTTCTGGCGCTCCTTGCCATGATCTGCCTGAATGTGCCGATTGCCGTGGCGCTCGCCGTGGCGGCCATTCTCGGCTTGCTGGCCACTGAAGGCACCGACAGTCTGGTGACGGTTGCGCTCGACATGTACGACGGGTCGACCAAGTTCTCCCTGATTGCGATTCCGATGTTCGTGCTCGCAGGTGCGATCATGAATGCCGGCGGCGTCACCGACAGGCTGATCAACTTTGTCTCTGCGATGGTAGGCTTCGTGCGTGGCGGACTTGCCATGGTCAACATCGGGGTGTCCCTTTTCTTTGCTGAAATCTCGGGCTCGGCGGTCGCCGATGTGGCAGCACTAGGCTCGATACTGATTCCGCAGATGAAGAAGCGCGGATACAGTGCGCCGTTTTCAGCCGCGGTGACGTCATCGTCGGCGTCGCTTGCCATCATTATCCCACCGTCGATTCCGATGATCCTCTATGCAACGTCGGCGAACACATCCGTAGAACAGCTCTTTGTCGCAGGTTTCGTGCCGGGTCTGATGGGGGCTGCCGGGCTGATGGGTGTCGCGCACATGTTTGCGCGCCGGTACAACCTGCCGGTGGAAGAAGCCTTCAACATGAAACGGCTGCGCGAAACATTCCTTGAAGCGTTGCCTGCATTCTCCCTGCCCGTGATCATTCTCGGCGGCATCTTCGGCGGTTTTGTAACGGCGACAGAAGCGGCAGGCCTTGCGGTCATCGCGGCCTTTCTGGTCGGCCTGTGGTACCGCCAGATGGACATGAAACACCTCCGGCGGGCAATGCTGGACGGTGGCATGCAGACTGCCGTCGTCATGCTTCTTGTTGCAGCATCCGTGTTGATGGGCGGTTTTCTGACGCGGGCCCAGATGCCTCAGCAGCTGGCTGCCGGTATTCTCGATATTACAAACAACAAGTGGATGATCCTGCTGATCCTCAATTTCTTCTTCCTGATCATCGGCTTCTTCCTGCACTCTGCGGCGGCCATCATCCTGGTGGTGCCGATTGTCGTGCCGTTGATTGCGGCGGCCGGGATCGATCCGGTCCATTTCGGACTTGTGGTGACGCTGAACCTGGCCATCGGACAACAGACCCCACCGGTTGCCAGTGTCCTGATCACGTCGTGCGCAGTGGCGCGGGCAAACATCTGGGAGGTCTCCAAGGTCAATGTGTATTTCGTCGCCGTGCTCCTGGTGGTCCTGCTCATCTGTACCTACGTGCCTGCGATCCCCATGTTCCTGGTCGAGTATTTTTATCGATAAGGGCCCGACGCCCAAAGTCTGTTAGATTCAACGAAATCGACAGACCGGTTTGGAGGAAATGCCAATGAATTTGTCCCTGGATGCCGCACAGAAAATTCTTGCCACAACACTGGCCAAGGGTCGGGAATTGGGGTTGAAACCGTTGACCGTTGTGGTGCTCGATGCCGGCGGGCACCTTAAGGCTCTCGCCCGGGAAGACGGCGCCAGTACGCTTCGGCCGGACATCGCCCGGGGCAAGGCAGGCGGGGCAATTGCCATGGGGCTGGGGTCGCGGTCGCTGTTCAAGCGTGCTCAGGAACAGCCGTTTTTCATCCAGTCCATGAATGCTCTTGCCGACGGCTATCTGGTTCCTGTGCCCGGCGGTGTCCTGATCCGTAACGATGAAGGTATCGTGGGTGCGGTCGGTGTTACCGGGGACTCGTCCGACAATGACGAGATCTGCGCTATCACGGGCATCGAAGCGGCAGGGTTCACGGCAGATCCCGGCTAGACCTTCTGCCTGCGTGTCCTCTGCGGCAACTCCATGACGAACAGGCAGGTGACGACAATGGCAACTCCCAGCCATTGCACGGCTGTCAGCCATTCATTGACCAGCAATATGGCAAACAGGATCGTGAGCACCGGCTCGATAATGCTGAGCATTGAAGCGCGGGTTGTACCGATGATGGCGGCGCCGATGAAAAACAACAAGTAACCCATAGTGAATGAGAATCCTGTGCTCAGGAGAGCGATCCAGCCTCTCAGGGTTTCGGGAACGGCAGCGGCGTCGATCAGTCCCAGGGCTGGCCCGATCGTCGCAACAACAATGAAACAGAGAGATGCCCATGCCGTCATGTAGAAATTGGCCGCTGCAGGACCGACCTGTCTTGATGCGCTGACAACCAGGAATACAAGGAACGTCAAAGCGATGGCCCCGAGCAATGCCAGGCCGATGCCAATGGGATTGAGGTTCGCGAAGTCCACGGTCAGAACCAGGATCAATCCTGCCATGGCAAAGGCAATGCAGACAACGAGGGGGACCGTCAGCCGGTTTTCGCCGGTAAAATGGCCAACGACGGCAATCAGGACGGGGTGGATGAAGATGATCAGTATGGCCAGGCTGACATCGATGTAGGCGACGGCCCCCAACATGCCAATCGACGACAGAGCCTGGGCGCTGCCGGTCAGAGCGCTGCCGCGGAAGATCTGCCAGTTGAATCTGAATTGCCCGCGTATGGCGAGAAACAACCCGAGGCCGATCATGCCGAGGATGCAGCGAATCGTGATGACGCCAAGCGGATTTGCACCTTCCTGGTAGGCGATCTTCGCGGCATTCGGCATCAGACCGACAAAAACCGCCCCGACAAGGATCACACCGATGCCGAAACCCTGGCGCGGCATGGGGGGAGATGGTGCGTGCGTCTCTGCCAAAATGGTTACCTGCTGATCAGAAGGGCGCCAATTCGGCGGAGATATCTCCATTGGCAACGAAGGTTCGCCACACTCTAGGCCAATTTTGGCAATAATTTGAACATCTTTACCCGGCGCGGACCGAATGCTAGCCTCGTGTTGCAGATAATAGCAATTCTATGTGTGCCTTGCGGGAGCCTAGACCTTGCTACAATCGGAAATTCCACAATCAATTCTGTCTTTGCTCTATGCGACGACCACGGACCGTTCAAAATGGCGAATGTTCTGTGACGAGCTGAACGCATACACCACCGTTCCGATCATGATGTTCGGGCATAATATCTGTACCAATGAAAGCCTTGGAATTATTGCCGGCGGGCTGGATCCGGTAGAACTGGACCGGTACCACCAGCATTTTGCCGATCAGAACCCCTGGATGCACATGAACATGGTCATGCCGATGGGGGCGGTTGGCGTGTCGGACCAGGCTCTGGCGCGCGACAAACTGTTCAAGACTGAATTTTACAATGACTGGCTCCGCCCTCAGGAGGATATCGTCGGGGGTCCCGCCATGATGTGCTACCGGTCCGACGACAGCTTCGTGGCCATGGCAGCAGCTTGCCCCGCGCGAAAAATCGACCAGGCCCTGCCCGACAGTCACAGCCTGTTTGAGGAACTGGCGCCTCATATGGAGCGCTCGATCAGGTTATCGACGATGCTGTCCGATGACGGCGTGGTGTCTTTCCAGCATCTGGAAGCGAGCCGCCACGGGATCATTCTGGTGCGCAGAAGCGGCCGGATCGGATATGTGAATCCTGTTGCAGAGCGGATTATCTCACAATCCGGCGTGGTTTCCCTGAGGCTTGGAGACAGGTTGGCGACACAGAACGAAAACCTGCGCGCTTTCCTGGACACGGGGCTTGCCGCCATGTGCAAGAACCGGTTTGACCGTGTTCCCGAACCGCTGGCCGTGACCATCGCACCCTTCGGACTGTGTGTTTTTCACACTCATGTACTTCCCGCCGATGCCGAACACAATTTCCCCTGTACGGCGTGGACGGACCCGGTTGCCGGGTCAATTGTGATCGCCGGGCAATTCGGGGTGGATGGTGCCCGTTCGCATGAACAGATAGCAAAAGCCTTCGATGCGACACCCGCCGAAGCCCGGCTTGCGCAGGCTCTGGTCGACGGACTTTCGCTTTATGACTACGCCGACACGAACAATCTCAGCCGGCATACGGTGCGCAACCACATGCGCGTTCTGCTACGGAAAACGGATTCACGAAATCAGGCTAGTTTCGTCCGCCTGATGCATCAACTGGCATCGCCTTTCGAGGCATTTGACTCCTAGGAACTCCGCCTGACGTGGTCAGGCGTCCCCAAGACCACTTTACAATGCTGTGTAGAATATGACGCATTTGCGTCATGTAATTCGGATTGCGGCCCTCCATGTTTGAATCGTGCCAATGCAACGGCATAGGAGAACTTCAACGGAGGGCCAGGCCATGAGAATTCACCCAGGAGTCTTGATAACTGCCGTCATTTTCATTGCCGGCGCCGTTGTTACGGCCGAGGCGAGTGACGAGGGGTCCTCGGGCGGCACGACGACATCACCATCGAACTCCAGAGCCGGCACGCTTATACAAACAGATAACTTCCCTAGCCGTCAGGGCATTGTCCTCAACCGGGTCGATGCCGCGAAGTACAAGCGTTCCCGAATAGTGCTGCGTAAGGCTATAGCTCGGTTCAACCTGTTGTCACGGAAGGCGAAACGGGGTCTCACACCGAACCTCAAGGCATCCCTGAAACGCTCGCTTAAGACTATTCGTGGTCATGCCGGGGTTATTCGATCCTTATCAAGAAAAGCAAACAATACCAAAGCTACGAGACTTGCTTCACAGATGATCATTGATGACGATGTCGCGGGTCGGGTACCAGCGATCCAGGCCGCTGCGCGGCGCTTGTCCGGTCTTGAATCGCAACTGACGATATCCCACGAACCACTCAACTAGGGATAGGTCGCATACAGGGAACCGTCGCCGAAATCCTGGAGGGAAATAATGAAATATTTTCAAGCAATCCTGCTAACTGTGATCATGGTTTTGGCCTTCGCCATGCCAACGGTTGCGAAGGAATATCGCAAATGCCCCTTCAACCTGGAGGTGAGTGGGGCAGGATTGACGAAACGCGTTCTTCCCGACTCCGACTTTGTCGCTTGGGCACGACAATCCTATGCAAGTGAGGCAAACGACAGACTTAACAATCTAGCCCAAACCTGCAGTTGCGATGCGTTCACGGGCAAGCGCTGTATCCGAACTGTGGGTCGTTGCGTTGCGAAATCCGCTGACGGAGATTCCAGCCGTTATGGGCAAGGTCTCGCCGGTTACAAACTCAGGGGACGAACAAAAGGGCGTACCATTTTGATGGATCAGATCTGCAGCAGCCGGACGCTGGGAACAGATTTTCAACGCAGAGCAGCGGACATCAGACTCGACAAACGTGTGATCAACCGTTTTCAGGTTGCGATCAAATATCAAGGCGGCGGCAAAGGCCGCTGCGATTCGAAAACACTTTTCGGACCCCTGAACCTGACAGTTTATTGCAAGAGGCCCAGCGGCCAAAACGGGAACACTGTGATTTCTTCGAATCGCTGGGTTTTCAATCGATTCCTGGCAAGGCCCAAATGCCAACGCGAACTGGTGGTAGGTATGCGCGGTACCTCAAAAACCGATGCCGAAAAGAAAGCGGCCCATCTCTGGTCGGAGCAGGCTGACATTCAGTTCGGCAGAAGGTTTGCCAACTGGAATAAGGCAAAAGACAGTGTCTTCCGGTGCAGAAAAGCCTTGCAGGGACAACTTCGCTACACATGTCTTTTGCATGCAAAACCGTGTGATGGATAGTCCTTTAGGGTGAATTGTTGCCTTCGCGCGGAAAGGTCACCACTTCAATCTTGTTGCCATCGGGATCGCGAATGAAAGCCCCAAAGTAGGATGTCAGTTCACCCTGACGGACGCCGGGCATACCGTCACTTCGGCCGCCGTGAGAGACGGCGCGCTTATGGAAATCGACGACAACCTCGCGGTTCTGGGCCCGCAGGCAAACATGGCTGCCGGTGTCCTCGGTCACCGATGTCATGTGTGGCCGGGCGTTGAGCCAGAACTCGGGATATCTCCTGCCGAATCCGACAGTGCGTTCCCGGTCCGCCAGACGCGTGAATCCCAGCGGTTGCAGTACGTGTTCGTAAAACATGGCGCTTGCGGCCAGGTCAGTAACGGCAATTGAAACATGGTCAATCATGGCATGCTCCTGTCATGGGTGCCGCGGTCGGCTGCATGCCACCACATCGATCGATGCGTCTTCCAGGGCGATCGCTTCGGCTGACCCTGCCAGGCTGCGGACGTCGGGATGGTTTGCTTCGAGGGTCTTTCTCATGGCGTCGACCGGTTCGACGGCCGAGACGTCGGCACCGGTGGCAACAAGCCGTGAGGTGAATTTTCCCGTTCCGGCGCCGAGGTCCAGTGCCGCGCGTTGTGTGGAAAGCCCGAGAGTGTCCCGCAGCCAGGTATCAATGGCGGCCGGGTAATCGGGGCGACCGCTTTCATAAGCAGCGGATGCCCGGGCATAACCCCGGGCTGCTGCCTTGTGAATAGGTTTGTGTTCGCTTGTCATGACTCTGTTTGTCGACGCAATTGCAACAGTTACCCGTCTCCTTCAAACCCATGATGTTCCGCCCAATGGCGCGCGATGTCGTCGCGCCGGCAGATCCAGACGTTGTCGTGACCGATCATGTAGTCGAGCATCCGAGTCAATGCGGAAATCCTGCCGGGCCGGCCCAGAAGCCGGGCATGGAGACCGATTGTCAGCATTTTCGGACTGGTCTCCCCTTCAGCGTAGAGACAGTCGAAAGAGTCCTTCACATATGTGAAAAACTCGTCGGCGACCTGGTAGCCCTGGCAGCGGGCGAATCGGGAATCGTTGGTGTCGAGCGAGTAGGGCAGGATGAGATGAGGGCGACCGAAATCCGTCGTCCAGTAAGGCAGCTCGTCATTGTAGGCATCGGAATCGTATAGAAAGTCTCCCTGTTCGACGAGCAGCCGACGGGTGTTCATGCTTGGCAGTCCCGCGTAATAGCCAAGTGGTGGCTTTCCCGTCAGCTGGACGATCTGTTTAACTGAACGGGCTATGTATTCGCGCTCCTGATCCTCACTCAGCGCTGAAAAGTCGATCCAGCGCCAGCCATGGGGCTGGAGATCGAAGCCGGCCTCGATCATGGCGTCGAGAGCATGAGGGTTCGCTTCCGCCGCGGCGCCCACGAGGTTCACGGTGCCGGTGAGACCCCGGTCCGTGAAGGCTTTCAGGAGGCGCCAGTAGCCGACCCGGCTGCCGAACTCGTAACTCGATTCAATGTTGAGATCGCGCCCGCCGATGCGAGAGTCGACAACGACATCGGAGATACGGGATTCCGAGCGGTCATCGCCGTTCAGAATGCAGAGCTCCGCGCCTTCCTCGTAGTTGATGCAGAAGTTGACGGCGATACGGGCTCCATCCGGCCAGTTGGCCCTGGGCGGGGCGCCGCGATAACCGACCAGATCGCGCGACGGCTGCGGCCTTTCCGACATGGGGATACTCCCTTTGAGACAATTCTCCGGCACCTGAAGGTTTCCGCTCTCCGTCGGAAGGACCTTGCATGTTTGTCTGAATATTTTGTGACAGTGTTATGCGTTCAACGCAATGCTGCTGCGCCCAAACACCCCTGCCCAAACAGCGGACGGGTCCCTACATTCAAACTCAATTCAGGTACACAACAGGAGTTAACAATGAGCGTCACGAACGCTAACGAATTCGAGTCCGCGCTGCACGGCAGCAACAGCAAGTCCGGTGGTTTGAGCGCCACGTTCCAGAAGATTTTCCAGGCCATGGTCAATGCCCGCATGAACGAAGCACGGGTTCACATCGTGCAGGTTCTCCGTCAAAGAAGTGATGCCGAGCTGACGGCAATGGGGTACACCGGTGACGACATCACCAACATTCGCGCCGGTCGGTTTGTGGTTATTTCCAACTAGGTTTTCCTACCGCAAGGTCAGCGCATGACGAATGGGTTGCCCATTGGTTCCGATGAGGTGTTGATCCAGATGGTCTTGGGCCGGGTGTAATCAAATATCGCCTGGAACCCGGATTCACGCCCGGTGCCGCTGTCTCCGAACCCGCCGAATTCGGCGATCGGAGACACGACCCGGTAGGTATTGATCCAGACGATGCCGGCACGAACGGCCTTGGAGACGCGCATTGCCCTTCCGATATCCCGGGTGAAGATACCCGACGCCAGGCCGTATTTCGTATCGTTGGCCAGTCTGATCACTTCGTCTTCGTCACGGAAGCGCTGAACGCTGAGAACCGGTCCGAACAACTCGGTATCGACGATTCCCAAGTCCTGTCTGGGGCAGTCGAGGATCGTCGGTTGATAGTAGTAGCCGGCATTCATCTCCTTGGGCCGGGCACCGCCGTGGCGCAACGTGGCGCCTTCGCCCAACGCCTTTTCAACTTCGGTTTCAATGTGATCGAGTTGGGCGCGTGTGGCCAGAGGGCCCATCTGCGTGTCTTCCTCCAGCGGATCTCCAATCTGGATCTTGCTGGCTTTCTCGACCAGGCCGTCAATAAAGCCGTCAGCGACGCTTTCCTGAACGTACAGGCGTGAACCGGCCACGCAGCTTTGCCCGGTCGCCCCAAAAATTCCCGCGACCACGCCGTTGGAGGCGCTTTCAAGATCTGCGTCTTCGAACACCATAACGGGCGATTTGCCGCCCAGCTCGAGGGAAACTTCAGCAAAGTTTTCCGCAGCATTGTGCATGATGTTGCGCGCCGTGCCCGGGCCACCGGTGAAGCTGATCCGGTTGACCTTGGGATGTGACGTCAATATCCGGCCGCACGGGTCACCGAAGCCGGTCACGATGTTGACGACCCCGTCGGGGATACCCGCCTCGGCAACCAGTTTGCCGAATTCAAGCACCGGTGCAGAGGCATGTTCGGAGGCTTTCAGGACGACCGTGTTGCCGGCCGCCAATGCCGGGCCAACCTTGACGGCGGTGAGAAACAGCTGTGAATTCCAGGGCACGACCGCGGCCACGACGCCAAGGGGTTCGCGGTTTGTGAAGACACACAGATCGGGTTTGTCGATCGGGAACGTGTCGCCATGGATCTTGTCGGCGAGGCCAGCGTTGTAGTGAAAAAAGTCGGCAATGTACTTGGCCTGCCAGCGGGTCTCCTTGAACATCTTGCCGGTGTCGATGGTCTCCGTCCGGCCCAGATGCTCAGACTGATCCGCCAGAAGATCTCCCAGTTTTCTAAGGAGTTTACCGCGTTCTGACGCCGTGGTTTTCGACCACGGCCCTTCGGTGAAGGCCCGGTGGGCGGCCTGAACGGCCCGGTCGACGTCTTCGGCGGTTGCCGACGGGATTTCGGCCCAGGCTTGCTCGGTTGCCGGGTTGATGCTCTCGAACGTGCTGCCATCCTGGGCATCGACCCATTTCCCGTCGATGAGCATCTGGTAGCGTTTGAGACCTGTCATGGCTTATCCCCTGTTGCGATGGTGTTGTTTGCTGGCGGGCAGCATATGACGAGGTTCGCGATTGCAGCAAGCCTGTCATGACGTATGCTTGCCACGGTTTGAATTTCAGTTAGCACAAGGTGATGCAGAGATGGCGAAAAAGGCGGAGGTGATTGGGGACCCAGTGGTGATCGGCGGGCGTACCCTGTCCCTGTCGAGGGCGATGCGGGCGGGGGATTTCGTGTTTCTCACCGGTCAGGTGCCGTTCAAGGATGGCGTGCCCATGACGACAGGGTCGATCGAAGAGCAAACACGGGTGACGCTCGATCTGATCGGCGAAACCCTTGAACAGGCGGGATGTGACTACGGGGATGTGGTCAAGTCCATGGTCTGGCTTCGGGACCGGGCTGACTTTCCGGGATTCAATGCGGTCTACGGAGAGTACTTTCCACAAAATCCGCCGACACGATCAGGCGTGGTCAGCGACCTTCTGGTCGACGTGCGGGTCGAGATAGAAGTGGTTGCCTACAAGCCGCAGTGAATGATTTGTCTCCACGGGGGTGACATGGTCCCGTCTGCGAGTGCCGCGTTCTTCCGACACAAAGTTTCCTGAGAGGAAAGATTGTTTCGTAGTTTGCGCGTGCATTGGTTTTGATCTAAAATGACAACCACTGGCAGTGCTGCGGTGATGGCTCGGTTAAGAGCCACGCTGCCGGTTTGTTTACTCTCCTGGAATGAGGCGGAACCCCATGTGCGGTATAGCTGGCATTTTGTACAAGAACCTTTCTGCCGATGCAGACGTCGGTAAATCGTTGATATCCATGCTTGACGGATGTCAGCACCGCGGGCCCGATTCAACGGGATTTGCGCTTTATCACGAGCCGATTCCAGGACATCTGAGGCTGCGGTTCTTTGTTGGCGACGAATCTGAAGCCGATGACGCCATCGAGCGTATTCAGAACAAGCTGAAAGAGTTTCAGGCCAAGATCATCCGCGAGGAACGGGTGGGAACGACTTATCGCGTAACAGTCGAGTTTACGGGCGATCTCAGGCGGTTTTCCTATGCCATGGAACATGCCGCCAAAGTGGTTTCCATCGGGGAAAGCCTCGATATCATCAAGGATATCGGCGGGGCTCATGACGTTGACGACACTTATGATGTGGATTCATTTCACGGAACGCATGGTATCGGCCATGTCCGGCTGGCGACCGAATCCGACGTAGCGCCCGAAGCC
>JAJFHC010000268.1 GCA_021775835.1 Hyphomicrobiales bacterium
GGCCTTGTCATAGTGACGCCGCCGCAAATGAACGTAGGCTCGCTGCTTGTAGCTGACCCCGTAGTCCGGCTTCTTGCGAATAGCGGTGGTATAGTCTTTCAACGCCGATCGATCGTCCCCGGAAAAGGCATAGACACTACCCCGTTTGATATAGGCGCGGACCTCATCCGGTTCGAAGTTTATGGCGGCAGTATAATCGCCGATCGCACGCCGGAATGCCTTTGACTTGAAATGGGCGTCGCCACGAAAAACATACGCTCTGTAAAATCCTGGCCGATGCGCTATCGCGAGCGAGTATTCATTTATGGCAGCACTGTAATTTCCTGCGTGGTAGTGCAGTTTTCCTTGCAGAGTGTGCCGTTTGGCCATTTTCCCACCGTTTATCACAACTGTGTACGGCGTCGACGTCTCGGTCAGCAGAGCAAGGTGAATGTTTTGACTTGCCTCATTTGCAAGAAGTTCACCTGAATAAACAAATATAGATGACATTATTGCAACAATTGTGCAATTTCTTGCAATACTTATTGGCCTCTGACTCATAATACTAATACCTTGCCGCAGTTCTGTGATCATAATTATTTCTGAGATGCTTCAATGTCAACGGCCATTCGCCGTTTTTAGAACTCGCGTTGTAATATTACACCACAGACATTCTGAATTATTCCAACAGGTTTTTCCGGCTATACAACTGGTATTACATTACTTTTTTCATTCCCAAGATTGATGCCCGGTCAGCGACGCGGTGAGCGGCACGCCATTTTGACGGCACTTTTCTGCCTTCAAGTGTTGTGTCGAGAGCACATTTTCACCACACTTCCACGAATTCGGATCCCAAAAATGGGGCCGCTGATTCGCCACAATTGTGAGAGAGGTGGGTTGATGTCATGACATCGCTCTATGAACGGGATCAACTGGCCCTCTCGCGGTTGCAGAAGCTGCGGTTCTTTCCGCTGGCGGTCAGAGGCGGGGACGGATGTTACCTGACCAGTGAAGACGGCCGTCGCTTGCTGGACCTGTCGGCATCATGGGGCGCGGTTAGCCTGGGCCATGGTCATCCGGCCCTTCGGCATGCCGTCGACAACGCTCTCGCCGATCAGGCCGGCGCCAGTGTTCTGTCAGGCACGAACGAGGCGGCGGTCCGGCTGGCGGAACGCCTGCTTGAAAAGTCTCCCGGAACCAGCGACAGGCGGGTATGGCTCGGACACTCGGGATCTGATGCCAATGAAACAGCGGCACGGGCGGCCATTGCCGCCACGGGGCGCCGACGGATCATAACCTTCGCGGGGGCCTATCACGGCGGCACGGCAGGGTCGATGGCGATATCGGCCCACAGTGTGCAGGAACATGCAGAAAAGGCGGAAGGGTTGACCGTAGTTCCCTATCCCAATCCCTATCGTCCGGTTGGCAATGACACTTCCGGCGATGCGGTTATCGAGCAACTGGAACTGGCTTTCCAGCGGGATTGCCCGCCCAGCGACGTCGCCGCGGTTTTCCTCGAACCAATCCAGTCCGACGGCGGTTTGATCGTGCCTCCAAAAGGCTTCATGGCAAGGCTCGCCAACCTCTGCCGGCGGCACGGCATCCTCGTTGTAAGTGATGAAGTAAAGGTCGGGATGGGTCGCACCGGCCGTTTCCATTGTATCGAGCATGAGGGCGTTGAGCCGGACATTGTCGTCATGGGCAAAGGCCTTGGAGGAGGCCTGCCGGTGTCGGCGATGATCGGCCCCGTCGAAATCATGAACTTTGCATCGTCGTTTTCAATGCAGACGCTGCACGGCAATCCGGTTTGTGCCACGGCGGCGCTGGCGGTCCTGGATGTGATCGAATCTGAGAATCTGTCCGAAAACGCGGCCAACGTTGGAGCACATCTGATGAACGGGCTTCGGGATCTTGCGTTGCAACACGAATTGATCGGCGACGTTCGCGGACGCGGTCTTGCGATTGGAGTGGAACTTGTCACGGACGGGATGTCCAGAGCCCCAGCCTCGGATCAAACGGCCAAAGTTGTCTACCGTGCCTTCGAACTGGGCCTGGTGCTCTATTATGTCGGCATGGACTCAAATGTGCTTGAGATGACGCCGCCGTTGGTGCTGACCCGGTCCCAGGCTGATGAGGCTGTTTCGATACTCGATCAGGCCATCCGCGACGTGATGGACGGCAAGGTCCCGGATGCTGCCGTTGCCGGGTTTGAAGGCTGGTAGTTCGCGCGTCCGTGCAACCGCACGAACAATGTCAGGGATCCGGATCCGGCCGGAGGCGGTACCAGCCGGATCCATGCGGCACTATCCTGGGACAGTTCGCACAGGGCGCCGGAGCGGAACGTAGAAGATCACCAGAAAGCTGACGTTCAAGAATGCGTTCAGCGGCGCACCCGCGGCGATCGATGCGGCGCTGTCAACGACGAACCATATGCCGATGCTGGTCAGGATCAGCGTGCGTCCCAGCTCCGGATCGCGGGGGTAGAGGCGTGTGGACACGAGCCACAGCATGACGCCCCAGCCGGTCATAACGCCTCCGCCCACGCCTGAAACGAAGCGGGTCTGCGGCCCCCACTCTCCCGGCGCGCCGTCAACCGGCCAGAAAATGAGATCGACCATCATTTGTATCGGCATTGACGTTGCCGGCAGGGCTGCCAAAGCCGCCAGAATTCCGAACCCGACAACGGTGGCAGAAGCGATCCTGAGCCATGCGATCGTTGATTGACTTGGCATTGTCCTGGTTCCTGTGTTGATTGCGGATGACAGGACAATGGCGATCGGATTGCCGCTGTTCAATTACCTCGGAGGTAAGTGTGGACCGTTCATTTTGCTCTATACTTGTCTTCGAATTTCAAGAGCCGGGGATTACCGATGGACAAGTCATTCGGTGCAGCACTCAAGGACTGGCGGTCGCAACAGCGCATGAGTCAGCTTGACCTCGGGCTGACAGCCAACGTTTCCGCCAGACACATATCCTTCCTTGAAACCGGGCGTTCGAAGCCGAGCCGCGCCATGGTCATGAACCTTTGCGAATCTCTGGAGATGCCGCGTGAAGCCCGCAATGTTCTTCTGAATGCCGCAGGTTATTCCCCGGCCTACCGACGCCGCGAGCTGAACGAGGCCGACATGGTCCATGTGCGTGACGCGGTGGACTGGATGCTCGAGCGCCATGATCCCTACCCGGCCCTGGCGCTCGACCGCCACTGGACGATCGTCAAGGCAAACCGCTCCGCTGGGCGACTGATCGGCGCAAGTGGCCTGTCGGAAGGCGACAGCTTGCTGGAAGCGATGGCCGATATCCAGAGCATGAAGCTCTTGTTCGATAACTGGCAGGAAGTGGCCCAACACATGATGGTCCGGCTGCGCACCGAAAGCGCTCATCTGGGAGGCGACGCAGCGCTCGACTCCGCTGCCCAAAAGCTGGCCAGTGAACTGAGCGCGGCGGAAGTTCACGTGAACGGTGTCCTGCCAGCGGTCATTCCAGCACGCTACCGCGCAAACGGCATGGTGCTTTCCTTTTTCTCCACCCTCGCACAGTTCGGCACGGCCGAAGACATTGCCCTGGCGGAACTGAGGATCGAGATGATGTTTCCCGCCGACGATGTGACCCGGGATCTGCTGCTCGCAATGGAAGCCGGAGAGCAAGGTTCGCGCTCAACATTGCCTTGTGGCTGATGAATCCCTCGGGGACAACGTCGAATCCGGCACGTCAGGAATCGGGGTTCTGCCACTGGCTGCCATCGATACGGCCGGCGGCAATGACCGCCTGCGTCCGGCTTTCAACGCCCATTTTCTGCAGGATTGCCGAAACGTGCGCCTTGATGGTTGCCTCCGAAACGCTCAGCTCATAAGCGATCTGCTTGTTGAGTAGGCCCTGGCTCAACATCATCAGGACCCGGACCTGCTGGGGTGTCAGGGTGGCAAGCCGCGATGCCATTTCCGCATCTTCAGTATCGTCCGTACCGCTCAGGTCGAGTTCC
The DNA here is from genome assembly GCA_021775835.1 of Hyphomicrobiales bacterium. The sequence goes on from JAJFHC010000268.1 coordinate 3,959, forward strand.
GAGGGCACCCAGATTTCTCCGTTGAGCACGTCGCTCACGGCGTTGCGAATATCTTCAACAGGCGTTGATTTGGGAATATATCCAGAGGCACCGAAATCCAGGGAGCGCCGGATGATCGGCCGGTCTTCATTTGCGGAGACCACGACCACGGGCACACCGGGATACTGCGCTCTGAGATACATCAATCCGGAGAAACCCTGGACACCGGGCATCTTCAGATCAAGCAGGATCAGGTCCTGTTCCTCGCCGCCGTCCAGTATGGCTGTGACGTCGTCAAGGGAGCCCGCCTCATTGATCTGCAGGTCGACATAAACATCACTCAGAGCCTGTCGCAAGGCTCCGCGAAACAGCGGATGATCGTCCGCGATAACGATTTTATAGCCTGCCATATCCAACCTTGTCCGATCCCCGTTCGGTCCGATTGTCGCCACCACATCTATCATCGACAAAATACCCTTTCTGGACCGGCAACGCAAAACAAGGCTGGACTTCCGGCGACTATAAGGGCGGGACTCGCAGACCGGACACGCTACTTTCGGATAGGTCTCTGTCCAATTCCGATTGATGATCGGCTTAACAATTGATTTTGTTCACATAAAAGAGGCGTCTGGGATTCGCCCTAGGACGAAAGTCTAAAAGCCAGTGCCGGTGTGGCAGTCCTGATTTGTGGGGATGAAACGCGACAGTTCGTTATCCGGGCGTCTCAGCGGATCAGACTTGTTGCGTCAGCGTTCGGAGAATGCTGAGTCCAGAGAGCGGTAGACCGGTTTCAGCAGATATCGCGTCAGCGACTTCGCACCGGTGACGATCTCTGCGTTGACGACCATGCCGGGCAATACCTGGTGAGCTTCCTGTTCGAGACCCACGTAGCTGCGGCTGAGGCCAATCACTGCTTTGTAGTAGGGTTCGCCCTTCTCGGTCCGGAAGGTAGACGCTGAGATTTTCCTGACCTTGCCATCGATTCCGCCGAAACGGGCAGGATCATAGGTGGTCACCTTGACTTCAGCAGGATCCCCCACCTTTACGTGACCGATGTCCTTGGGCTGTATATGAACTTCGGCAATGAGTTCGTGGTCCATCGGAACAACCTGGGCGACCATGCCGCCTGGCTTGATGACTTCACCAATTGCACTGGGGACAAGTTCCTGCACGATGCCCTTGATGGGCGCACGAACCAGCAGGCGTGCGACGCGGTCCTCGTGTTTGCCCAAACTTTGTGCCAGTTCAGAATGTTCGCCGCTAACGCGGGTACGCTCCTCAGTCATCTTTTTGCGGTATTCGGTATCCAGTTCAAGAAGCTGGATCCTGGCTTCGTTCAACGCCTCCTGGGCGGTCTTGAGCTGGCCCTTGAGCGAAATGCTTTCTCCCAGGGCGCGTTCATGTAGGCGCTGGGACTCCAGAAACGTGGCCTTGGACGTCAATCCTTCATCAAGCAGGCCTTGCTTGATCTTGAGCTGTTCGGCCTGGATTCTGGCTTGTTTGTTAATGTTCGCAAGCTGTTCCACATAGGAGGAAACCTCACCGTCGCGGGTCTCCACGCGTGATACCAGGGTTTGCCGCTCGGTTTCACGCTGGTTGCGAACCGCCTCAAGGGCCGTCACCTGTTCGCTGACGAGGTGGGGATAGTCCTCTTCCCATTTGGAGAAATCGGGTTTGCGGTCGTCGATCAAGGCCGAAAGCCGCTCCTTTTGAATGGCCAGATTTGCCGCGCGTACCATGACCTGTCCAAGATCGGACTGGGCCGCAATCGGCTGAAGCCGGACCAGTGGCGCGCCTTTTTCGACAATCTCGCCTTCCGAGACAACGATGTCGGCAACCAAGCCGCCTTCAAGATGTTGAACCAGCTGGATCGATCCCGATGGCTTGACCTGACCCGGTGCGATCGTGAGTTCCCTGATTTGGGTAACCGACGCCCAGATCACGCAGGCGGTAATGAAACAACTGCTGATCAGAAGCAATGCCTTGGAAATATTCGGTGCTTTGCCTTCTTCAAGCACCAGGGGCAGTGTCAAGTGCTTGGAAGGAGAGTTTAAACTTCCCGCACCTTGCTTTTGTTCGCTACTCATCCCACAGCTCCATACGCAACAAAACTCGCCCCTGCCGTTAAACTAGACCAAGCCACTTACGAATTCGTTTACTCTGAACGAATTGCTACCGGTTTCCGTAAAATTTTCAGGAGGCTGCCAAGCCCGGCGTTAGGACACGTCACCAGTGTCAGGAACGGAGATCAGGCGGCCGATTTCATGATCAGCGGCAGTATCTGCTCGGGTGTTCCGTCATGGACGATGACGCCATGTTCGAAATAGATCACGCGATCGGCAAGTTTCATATGGCTGGGCCGGTGAGTCGTCATGACGACTGTCGAGTGTCCGCGCAGTTTGTGGAGTTTCTTCATCAGGGCACGGTCGCCGGCCTGGTCCAGGTTGTTGGCCGGTTCGTCGAACAGGTAGACGGCGGCCTTTTTCACATAGGCTCGGGTCAGCATCAGCCGTTGTTTCAGGCCGTCGGGCATCATGCGCTGGAACTCGTTGGTCAGTCTCGTGGAGCGGCCTTCCGGCAGGGCGCCCTCGTAGTGCTGCATGCCGGCCTCGCCGCCGGCAATGGCAATGTCCCGGTCGCTTGCGGTTGGGTGGGACAGGCGCACGTTCTGATCGACGGTGCCATAGAAAAACGTAATCATTTGAGGCACATATGCAATGGCATGACGGAGCTCTCCGACGTCGAGCTGGCGCAGGTCGAGGCCATCGATCTGAACCGCTCCGGCCTGCGGTGCATAAAGACCGGATATCACCTTCAGCAAAGTCGACTTGCCGGCACCGCTCGGTCCGGTAATGGCGACAATCTGGCCGGGAGGTATGTTCAGAGAAACCCCCATCAAAGCGGGTTCGGAGCGTGGCGAATACCGGAACCCTACCCTCGTCAGCGAGATGGCGCCTTCGAACGAGCGATAAAAGGACGGCAACTGACCTGGTTCGCGCTCCAGTTGGAGGCGCATAAGCTGGTTGACCTGACGGAAACTCTGGATCACCTGGCTAAGGCGATTGAGACTCAGAAAGGCTGCCTGAACCGGGGCCAGAACCCTCCAGACAAGGGCCATGACGGCAATCAGGGCGCCAATGGTCATGTCGCCTGTCATGACACGCAAGGTGCCCACGCCAAGCGTCGCAACGCCGGCGGACATCACCAGCGACTGGGCGACGGTCTGGATCAGATGGCTGAACTGTTGCGACTTCAGGTTTCGTGAAATCGAGTCGGCCGCCAGATCCTTATAGCGGTCAAGCCAGATATCAGACGCTCCTGAATCCCTTATCGCGCGGTGTTTGGCCGCCATTTCGATCAAAAAATTCTGCATCCGGGACCGCGCTTCGCCGGTCGCTGTCACGTTCATCTTGGTCAAAGGGACAGTCAGAGCGGCCATAATGGCGAATATGACCACGAGACTGATCGGCACCCAAGCAACCGCCCCGCCAAAGATGATGATCGCGGTCAGAAACACCACCATGAACGGCAGATCAAGAACGGCGCTTGCCATTGTTCCGGTGAAGATATCCCGAATGCCCTCGAACTGTTTGAGCCGCGTGATCTGGGACCCGATCGCCGCGCGCTCCGACATGGCAATGGGCAGATGCAGAATCTGCTGGAAAGCGGCGGCACTAAGCAGGGAATCGCACCGGGCACCAACATAGGCGAGTGCCCGCGCCCGGACCGCCCGAAGCGCGAGTTCGGCCACGACCACGATCAGGACTCCGCCCAGGAAATACAGCAGAACATCGGGCGATCGGGTGCCAATGACCTTGTCGTAGACATTCATGACGTAGATCGGGATGGCCAGCGCAAACAGATTGACAACAAACGTGATGGCCAGCAGAACAACGGCGAGTCGGCGAAATTTTCTCGCCAGAACAAACAGGTAACCGTGTTTGAGAACGTTCTTTTGCTGTTTCTCAATGTCAATTTCTGAAACAGTATAGAGCTTGCCGGAAAATTTCCGGGGATCGATGTTTAGGAATTCGTGTTGCTCGGAATCGAAGACATGCAACTCGTCTCCAACTCTTTCGAGGATAACGAACACCGCGCCTTTTGAGGTCTCGAACAGACATGGAAGCGCGTCATCGTGCACGTCGGAGAGGGCAAGCTTCTTACGGACCGTGTCATAGTTCACGCGCGCGAGAAAAGCGCGCAGTTCACCGAGTGTGTCGATTTCGTCAAAATGCGGCAGCGCTTCCAGCAGGTGCCGGCCTTCACCGCGCCAACCCAACGCGGCCAGCAACGGATGAACGCACGCCCCAGGGCCTTTCCCCTCATCAATCTCGTGAAGTTTTTCGCTGCCAAAAACATCGTTAAGCTTTTGATATTGTTTGTGAACAGCGTTCACGGCCGCTTCGGCTTCGGTGCTGAGGTCACCCTCTTTCAATTCGGATACGTCCTTCATGCCGAAGCGCCCTTGTTGTTCTGCGCCTCGGTCGAGGGGTCTGCAGGCCGTGTGTACGCGTGGTCAAGCTGCAGCCGTCCATCGGCCAGTTCGAACACACGATCGGCGAGTTTGATAAACGACGGGCGCAACGACACGATGACAATCGTCATTTCACCTCGGAGCTTGTCCAGTCCCTCACGCAGCAAACGGTCACCACGGGCATCGAGGGAGCCGTTGGCTTCATCAAAAACAAGAACCTTGGGTTGCCGTGCCAGCGCTCGGGCGATCACGATCCTTTGCATCAGCCCGGAAGGCAGTTCTTCGGTAATGCCTTCGCTGATCGGCGTGTCGTAGCCTTCAGGCAATCTGTGGATATCGGCTTCCAGGCCAATGAGCTGAGCTGCCTGACGGGCCGCGTCAATGGCTTCACCGGTTCGAAACATGGTAATGTTCTGCAAAATCGTGCCGTGGAACATCGAAGAGGTCTGAGGCACGTAGGCAACCCATTCGGAAAGCGCCTTTTTCCAAGGGCCACAGACGTCGTATCCATCGATCCGGACTTCTCCTTCGCCCGGCTCGAATTGCCCGGCCATCATTCGAACCAGAGTCGACTTGCCGCATCCATCGTCGCCCTTGATGGCAATGATTTCACCCGGCGCCACTTCAAAACTGATGTCGTCCATCAACTTCGGGCTGTCCGGAGAATAGGAGAAACTCAGGTTCCGAACCTTGATTTCACCGGTGCAGTCGGCAATCGGCCCCATTCCCGATTCCACGACCGTCGGCAGCGCGAACAGTTCTTCGATCCGGCGTTTGGCAATAGACAGACTCTGCAATTGTGTCCAAAGGCCAAGCCCTTTAAGCAGGGGCTGGATCGTGCGTCCGGACAACAGCGTGCAGCATGCGAGCGTACCGACGGTAAGCGAGCCTTGGATCACGAAGATCGCACCTACAGAAACCACTGATATCATTGTCAGATTGGCAAAAAGGTTGCCAAAACTCTGGGCCGCGTTTCCCAGGACAATGGTCTTGTAGGCGGCGTTGACTCCGGTTTTCTGCAAGCGTTCAAACCGGCGCTGAAACTGTGGTTCCATGGCCATCGACTTGATCGTCTGGATGCCGCTCAACGCTTCAATGATGAAGTCATACTTGCGGTCGTCGAAATCGGACCTGTTTTGCAGGACTTCGCGCAACGATCGGCCACACATCAACGTGGCGGTTCCCAGAACGACAAACAAAATCAGCGGCACCAGCACGAGATAACCGCCGACAAATGCGATGAGCCCCAGGAATATGAAAATGAACGGCAGGTCGATCAGCAACAATCTGGATTGCCCGCCGTAAAACTCGCGCATGGCGTCCACGGCATTAAGGCGGTCGACGTGAACGCTCGGGGCGTCATTCTCGATCAGGTTTGACGGCGCGTTCAGAATTCGCTCAACAGCGGCGATACCGACATGGTGTTCGTAGCGGGCCGCGGACCATCCGACGAGATAGGCGCGGGCCACTTTCATGACGGTGTCCAGGATAACCACGACACCAAGACCAATTAGAAGCAGGCCCAATGTGTCGTAGGACTGGTTGGGGAGAATTCTGTCATAGACCTGAAGGATGACCAACGGCAGGGCAAGGGCCAGCAGGTTGATAAAAACCGAACTGATCATGACCGCTGCGTGCAAAGGCGGTGCAGTGTCGGGCCTGCTCGTGGCCCCCGGCAACCAGTTTTTGTCCCGCAGAAGTCCTTCGATTCGGCTTACAGGCGAAGTGTCGTCGAGGGTGCTCTCAGCGCCTTTTTGAGGCACTGCCGATGACGGAACGTCACCCACACCGGAATTATCGGTCGCCGCCACTCGGCTACTCCCACTACCAATCTCATGCCCCCGCTGACACCCGTGATACCGCGGCAATGTTTATTGTTCCGTTAACCGTGCCTCCAAAAGTGCACCAGCGTGTCGCAATAACGGCGAAAAAGTGGCGGCCCGTTACGGGAAATTAACGGGCAGGGCCTACTTCTGTAAGGACCGGGACCAGATCGCGAACGGAATCGGTGTGCATTTTCCGTTTCGCAATCCGTGAAATCATCCAGAATTCCCGGTGGAGGCTGGGGCAAGACATGAGTGACCAAAAAGATCCTTTCTTCGAAAATCCGGTTTCAGAATCCGGTGACGAAAAACAAAAAAACCAACCGGCGGCCAACGATGTGCCGATCGGAGACGATTCCGTCGTCCGCAAGGACCTCGACTACCCCAATCTTCACTTCGGGACCGCAATACAGCAGGACACGGTCCAGCAGGATAGTGCGGTTCAGGACGGCGACCCTGTCGATGCCGCCAGGTCAACACCCCAGACAACAGTCGAAAACAACGCAGCCAACGAAGACGCCCAAACGGTTCAGAAAGGTACACAGAGTGCCGATGATGGCGGCGTACAGCCAGCAGACTCACGCGAGCAGCCCCGGCAAACCGAAGGCGTATCCGGCGCAGGCCTTCAGGGACCCGCAACGCAAGAGAATGATTCTCCATTGCCGCAACCCGCGGCAACCTCAACTTCGAGTGAGGACGCGCCCGAGTCCAACCCTTCCGGTGCACCGGTTGACAACACGGAGCAAGCGTCTGCACCAACCGATGGTTCAACAGACCCCGATGGCGAAGGCGAAACCGAAACTGAAACCGACCCCGAACCGTCGGATAATTCAGCGCCGACGGACTTAGCCGTATCCGGTGGGGAGATTCCGGAGAATGCCGCCAACGGGAGTGTTGCGGCAACGCTGAGCACGGTCGATGCCGATCCCGGCGACACTTTCATCTTTACACTGTTGGACAGTGCCGGCGGGCGTTTCGCCATCAATCCCACGAGCGGAGAGATACTCGTCGCAGACGGTTCGCGCCTCAATCATGAAGACGCCGGTAGCCACGAAATCAACGTCCAGGTCACCGACTCCAGCGGCAACACCTATGAGGAAGCGATCACCATCGGAGTCGCCGATGTAAACGAGGACCCGACGGATGTTGCTCTGTCGGGAACCTCCGTCGACGAGAATTCGACGGGCGGAACAGCTGTTGCGACCCTCTCCGCCACGGACGAAGATTCCGGCGAGACCTTCTCCTATGCCCTCACCGACGACGCCGGTGGGCTGTTCGAAGTGGTTGGCAACGAGATCCGGGTCGTCGAAGGTGCTGATCTCGACCATGAGGGTGCCGATTCCCACAGTGTCACCGTCCAGGTGACGGACGCCGGTGGCAATACATACTCCGAGACGGTGACGCTGAGCATCAACGATCTCAATGAAGGGCCTACTGACATTACGCTGAGTTCGACCTCTGTTGACGAGAACGCGACTGGCGGAACCGCCGTCGCCACCCTCTCCGCCACGGACGAAGACTCCGGTGAGAGCTTCTCTTATGCCCTCACCGACGATGCAGGCGGGCTGTTCGAAGTCGTCGGCAACGAGATCCGGGTCGCTGAAGGCGCTGATCTTGATCATGAAGGTGCTGATAGCCACAGTGTCACCGTCCAGGTGACGGATGCCGGCGGCAATACATACTCCGAGACCGTGACGCTCAGCGTCAATGACCTGAATGAAGGCCCGACTGATATTGCGTTGAGTGCAACCTCAGTGGATGAGAACTCTGCAGGCGGAACCGCCGTCGCAACGTTGAGTGCGACTGATGAAGACTCCGGCGAGAGCTTCTCTTATGCCCTCACCGACGATGCCGGTGGGCTTTTTGAAGTGGTCGGCAACGAGATCCGGGTTGCGGAAGGTGCTGACCTTGATCATGAGGGTGCTGACAGCCACAGTGTCACCGTCCAGGTGACGGATGCCGGT
>JAJFHC010000269.1 GCA_021775835.1 Hyphomicrobiales bacterium
TTGTCCTTGTGATAGCAGATCACTTCCTGGGTGTGCCAGGATCCGACCATATCCTCATTGTACTGATAGCTTGCGATGTGCTGCTTGTTGGGGATCTTGTCGAGGTTGATCTTCTGCAGATAGCCGGCGGCCTTGAAATCGGCAACCTGGGCGTCGAGGATTTCCATAACATCGAATGGTGCATTGCCACGGGCTGCGACGAGTTTCGCAAAATTGGCCTGCGGGCTACCGGTCACGAATTCGATCTTGCCGCCCATGGCTTCGAACTTCGGAATGATCCTTTCTTCGATGTTGGCCTTCCAGGAGCCGCCCCAGGTTCCGACCCGCAGGGTGACCCCGTCGAACTGCCCGGCAAGGGCGGTGCTGGCGGCAAGTCCTGTTATCGCCACGGTGGCCGCTGCAAGCAGCCCCCTCCGGGACCATCCCCGGTTTGAGTGTAAGCGTCTGGTCATGAGAACTCTCCTTTCAATGAGCGTATTGCTCTCCCGATACAAAAAATGCCGCCGGTTCTTTGCGACCGGTCAGGTCGAAATTGTCATCTGCTGCCGCCCCCGGTCCTGAGCAGTGTGTCGAGGCCGACCACCTTCTGGACCACGAGAAGAAACAGAAGACACACAACGATCACCAGTGAGGCCGATGCCATCAAGCTGGGATCGAAATCGTTTTCAAGCGCGTAAAACAGTTCCACCGGGTAGGTCACAAATCCAGGCGATGTGAGAAAAATGGATATCGGGACGTCGCCGAACGAAACCATGAATGCATAGAGCGCACCGGCATAGACACCGGGCATGATCATCGGCAGGGTCACCCGTCGGAAGGCACTCCACGGCGATGCGCCATGAATGAGCGCTGCCTCCTCAAGCCGTGTGTCGAAGCGCTGCAGGATGGCGGTCACTGTACCCACCACGTAAGGGGTGGCGACAAAGATGTGCCCGGTGGCCAGCCCGAGCAAAGTGCCTTGCCAGTAAATTCCGGTGGCATCGCCAATAACATAAAACAACTGCAGAAAAGCAATACCGGTCACGATCGAGGGGATCTGAAGCGGCGCCCTGAACACCGACGCGATAAAGGCCTTGCCCGGAAGATTACTGCGCACAAGTCCCAGGGCGGCGGGCACGCCAAGCAGGCAGGCGAAAACCGCTGTCACGGCCGCAAGCAGGAAACTCAGGCCCAGCGCTTCAAATTGCGCCTGAGGAATACGGGAATACCAGTAGAGAGAAACGTTCTCAGGTGGAAATCGAAAGGATGCATCATGGGAGACGGTCGGACCGTTCAATGACGTGCCGATGACCACGATCATCGGCGATAGCAGGAATATGTAGGACAGGGAGCAATAGGCCCAATAGAGCCAGACACCCGTCCGCCGCCGCGCCTTGTATGAGATGAGAGGTTTCATGGCCATCTCCCTAGACCATGACCAGATGGGCGGCGCGCATCCGGCGCAGCAGGTAAATCGACAGGACGTTGATGCAGATGACCGATACGAGAAGTACTGCAGCCAGGGTGGCGCCCATGGAGTACTTGATGTCCATCATGATGGTTCTCTGAATCAGGACCGGCAGCGTAAACACCCGCCCGCCGCCCAGCAGTGCGGCAGAAGTAAACGCGCCCATGCTCATGTTGAAAACCATGAGGGCGGCCGCAGTCACGCCCGGCAGGGCAAGCGGAAAGATGATGCGATAATAGACACGCCACCTGCTGGCGCCGTGAATCTGTGCGGCATCTTCTAGTGATCGCGGAATCGTCTGGATGACGCTGTAGAGCAGCAGGACGCCAAATCCGAGCGTAAAATGCATCAGGCCGACCACCACACCCGAGATGTTGCCGAAGACAGTATAGGGTTTTGACAGGAGCCCCAGGTTCATAAGCGTTGTGTTGAACAGCCCGTCTGCAGAAAAGATGACGATCAGGCCGTAGACCTTGATCACGATCGTCACGAATGTGGAAACCACGATGCCCGCAAGCAGGATCATCGACCACTGCGACCGCATGCGGGCAATCAGGTAAGCAACCGGGAAACCCAGAATGAGCGTGAACAGGGCGGCGAGACCCGATGTCTTGACGGTGACCCACAGGGCACCGAGATAAAAGCCATCCGTAAAAAACCGGGCATAATTGTCGATCAGGACCTGGTCGCCCACGCGCCCGTAACCCAGGTCTTCGAACAGGCTAGATTCCAGAAACACGAACTGGGAGGCCACAACCAGCAGAAAACTCACCATGAATGGAGGCACCAGAAGCAGCCACCAACGAACCCACATCGCTCAGACCTCGATTTCAGGCGCAACACGCCGGATCGTCCGGGCGCCATCGGCACGGCATCCTTGGCCGTGGGGCGGGGGCGACAGGTGCATAAACGTAAGAAATGTCTCGCGGTCACCGTAGTTTGGCACCTTGATCCCCCGATACGGCCTAGCGTTCCTGCAAATCAGAACGATTATTGTTTCTGCGTTTTTGTATATGGTCAAGGAATTTAAAGGTCATTTCATATTACATAATGTTATGAATATGACCGGTATGCAGCAGACCCGGTATCTTCATTTTCTGACAAAGAGAAACGCGTGAACACCTGAGACGTCCCACTGTTGCTCGATCTTCCATGTTCGCGTCAGCACGGCGACGCTTTGTGGAACGCGATCTGTCCACGAAAACAACCAGAGCCTCTCAGTTCCGTCTCCGCCGAAATTTCCGATCTCCTTGAAGTCGACGCTTTCGTGTCTTTCGAGGTCGCGGACATAATATGACAAGTTTCGTGGCAGTTGATTCCATGAGAAGGTCAGAACGTCATTGTCGTTACGGTGGGTTTCAAAAATGCCCGCTATCTGGCGCCAATCGTTGCGCGGCGCGGTTCGCACTGTTTGGTCGAGTTTGTTTGCAAGCAGGATAAACACGATAGCTGCGGCCAATAAGGGAACAAAATGCCTCGAGGCGGCTGTGGCGCCGGCCGCCGCCAGCAACAGGAAACCAGGCCACGCCCCCGACATATATCTGTCGAACAGAATCGGTTGCAGCGCGATCGATAACAGGTATCCGGCAACCGGTGGCGTGAACGCCCAGACACAGACCAAGGCGACCTGCCAGGAAATTTGTGGTTTCCACGCACGTTCCTGCACCCGTTGCAGGATCTCCTTGCGCGGAAGAAAAGACAGGAGAGCCAGTATGGTCAAGAATCCCAACACCGTCAGGCTGCCGGCCACCTTGCCGAACCAATACATCAGAGAATTCAGGTCAGGATACTGAATCCAGAACCCCTGGGTGACGACGTGGTGAACGCGATCGGCAAGAACAAACATCCAAGGGGCAAACAAGACAACTGCGGCAACTTGCGAGATTAACCAATCCCGTTGTACGCGGCGGGGAATAACAGCGGTAAAGACGCAGGCGAACGCGATGAACCCGTTCACGGCAATGAATGTGAACGATCCGTACACATGACTGGCTATCAGCGCCAATCCCGCGGCAGATGCCAGTACTGACCGAACGTGACCCGGGATTTGAAACAGTCTCACCAGCGACCAGATAAAGCCCGTCGCGGTGAACGACAGCAACGCATACATGCGCGCTTCCGTCGAGTACCATACGTGGAAGGGGGAAATGGCAAGAAAAAAGGCTGCCAAAAGGCCCGTTTCAGTGTTCCAGAGGGTTTTCCCCAGACGATAGAGCATCCAGACGGCGCCTGTACCGAAGACAGCGGCCGGAAGTCTCAGCACCGTTTCACTATCGCCGAAAAACTGGACCAGACTCCATGTAATAAGGTTGTTGAGAGGCGGATGAAAGTCTTCCGTCATCGCGGAAATCATTGCCCAAAAGGGCAAATGCACCTGCTGCCAGGTCCAGACTTCATCAAGCCAGAGGCTCGTTCGATCCAGGTCCCAGAATCGCAGAACAGCGGCCAGGCCGACAATCGCCAAGGGGGCAATCCAGTTCAGCCAGATAGTGTTGTTGTTCGTCATGCAGGCCCGCCCGGTTGACAGTCTGTCAGTGTTACCACGGTGTTAAGCCCTTGCGCAAAACTGGCGAATGCACCATCGGAACACGGCTCAAAATCCCGGACGCAGAAGAAAGCGCGAAAAATAGAGCAAAAAAAACAGCAGAAATCAGCCATTCTTACAATAGTACATCACAATTCACGCTGCTTTGACGCCATGGTGACGGTCCAGTGACGAGGCCGCCCCATCTCCTGAAGTGAGGCGACGTAATCAACGTTTCACACTCAACAGGGCAAAGACCCTGAACCGGGAGAAGACCATGAACATCGCGGCATACAAGATTGACACACCAGACAACCATTGGGACCAGATCCCAACACCTGGCACGGATCTCGTGAAAATTGTCATCAATGGTCTCGTTCGCTGGTCCGACCGACGCATTGCCCTGCGTCAGTTCTATCAGGTGCCCCCTTCAGCCCTCGAGAATACGGCTTTGGATCGCCCTGAACTGAATTCCGTCGTATAAGGAAGACTGTCTCGCCCGCCGATCGCGGGGAAATCGGGAGGTTTTCATGAAGCTTTATGATGGTGGTGCGCCGAGTCCCAGGCGTGTGCGGATATTCATCGCCGAAAAAGGTCTCGACATTCCCAAGGTCGAGCTCGACCTGACCCTCGGTGACAACCGGCATCCGGACTTCCTGAAACTCAATTCCCTGGGCCAGGTCCCGCTCCTCGAACTGGACGACGGTACCGCGATCAGCGAGAGCATCGCGATCTGCCGTTATCTTGAGGAACTTCACCCCGAACCTGCTTTGTTTGGTCGCAGTGCGATCGAGCGTGCCCATGTTGAAATGTGGAACCGGCGGATGGAGAACGAAATCCTCGGTACGCTGGCCAATGTTGCCATGCACACATTGCCCTATTTCAAGGACAAGGGTACCCAGGTGCCGGCCTTCGCCGAAGCACAGCGTGAGGTTGCCCGGGCCAAATGGGCCTGGCTCGACGGCGAACTGTCGGACGGCCGCGCCTTCGTGGCCGGGACTGTGTTTTCCATCGCCGACATCACGGGCATGGCGGCCTCCATGGTCGCAGAATTCGTCGATCTCAAGCCCGATGACGGTTTGCGTTACGTCCGGGTCTGGGAGGAGGCATTGCGATCCCGCCATAGTTGGGCCGTGTGACACGGCTGTGCCGGACGCGCTTAAGGCGTCGCAGCGTAGACGGCGGCGGCATTTTAAGTGATAAGCCCTTATGGACAGGACAATTGTAACCGGCGCAGACGATAGGTTCTGGCGCTGCCTCTACCAGCTCTTGCTGTCCATCGAACGCCATGGGGTTCAGTCCACCGTGACGGTCATCGCCTATGATCTTGGTATGACGGAAGCCAGCAGTTCGCAGCTCAGGCGGCGGTTTGACTGGTGCGAGATTCGGCCATTCGACTTCGATCGCCATCCACCGCACGTCCGTATCGAGGCCGGGTCCTACGCCTGGAAACCGATTTTGATTGCCGAAGTCATGGAGCGGGCGGGCGGACCGGTACTCTGGCTCGATAGTTCCACGATCATCAAACAATCCCTAGAGCCGGTTTTTACCACGATTGGGAAACTGGGCACATTCACGCTGAAGGGCCAGGCGTGCTTGCGTGAACGCTGCGATCCTCTGGTCGTGAAGGCTTTGGACCTGCCGCCGGAGATCCTCGACGACAATGAACGGGTTGCAACTCTCGCGGGCCTGGACGCCGGGCAATCGGACGTGCTGGATCTTGCCCGGTCGTGGCGCGCGCATGCCTTGATCAAGGATAACATCCGTCCAGACGGGATCACCATCGAGCGCCACATGAACGACCAGGCCGTGTTCTCGGGACTTGTGCTGACCGCCCGACACAACGGTATTCTGGAACTCAATGAGGATTTCATCGATATCAGCGCGCCTGATCCGATGCCGTGGATGTCGACCCGCAATAAACTCCCCCCGAACTTCCCGGTGTGGGCCGATCCGCTGGCACGCGCCTGGTATGCAACCTACAAGTTCATCGACCAGAACTGGATCGCGTTCAACCGCCGTCGGGCCGGATGACAAGAAGGCACACAAATTGCGCGGTCACGAATTCTACAACGGGTTGAGCCCGCACCAGTCCGCAATGTATAGGGCGACGGTCTTGGTTACGCGCCGGATGGAATCGAGACTGACTCTTTCGTCGAAGCCGTGGATGTTTTCCGACCGCGGCCCGTAGACCAGGCACGGACAGTCGCCATAAAGAACGAACACCCGGCCATCGAGATAAGCCGGTGTGACGACGGCCTCCAGCGTCCGCCCTTCATAGACACTCCCGAACGCTCGGGCCAGCGTCGCCTCGGCTTCGCTGCCTTCTTCGAGCACATAACCTTGTGCGAAGAATCCGTTGTAGGTGACCTTTGGGGGATTGTTCGACAGGAACGCATTCTTGTGGCTGGCCGCGGCGATACAGGCCTCGATTTCGCGGGCCGCATCCGCAGGATCGACGCCAGGATAGATTGCCGCCCTGATGTCCATCGTGCACCACGCCGGGACGCTTGACGCCCAGTCGCCACCGGCGATTTTCCCCACATTGATATTGATCGGATGGTCGACATCTTCGTAGTACCGGTATTGGTCCTTGCGATCGTTCCATTCCGCCTCGAGCCCCTTGAGCGCGTCGATCACCGGCCACGCCGCCAGGATGGCACTCGAGCCGGTTGTCGCGGTACGCACGTGGACCGGAACGCCCCGGATCTCGACCTTGAACCAGATGACGCCGGCGTTGGCCCGAACCACCATGTCGTCTTCGGGTTCGGTGATGATCGCGGCGTCTGCCTTGAAGCCACGCACGAACGCCGACAAAGCGCCGTTTCCGGTACACTCTTCTTCCGTTACGGACTGGACGTGAACCGTCGCCGCAGGGGAAAAGCCCGCGCGCTTTATGGCGTCCAGCGCAAAGATATTGGCGGCAAGGCCTGCTTTCATGTCACCGCTGCCACGGCCGTAGAGCCAGTCACCCTCGATGCGCGGTTCATAGGGCGATGCGGTCCACATGTCGGCCGGTCCGGTCGGCACGACGTCGATATGGCCATTGAGGATCAGGGACTTGCCGCGTTCCTGTTCGGGGCGATGGGTGCCGACCACATTGATGGCATTGTCGTAATTGACATCCACCGGCGAGAAGCCGGGATGATCCTTGATCTGATCGAGATCGATCGCCCAGCGGTCCATTGCATAACTGCGCTCGGCCAGGGCCTTGTACATGAAATCCTGGGCGGTGTGTTCCTGGCCGCGTTGACTGGGCAGCCGCACGAGATCCTGGATAAACCTGACCTGCTCGCCAAACCCGGCGTCCACGGCTTCGAGAATACGGGCTTTCACATCGTCGGTCATGCGGTGTCCTTCTTGACTTTGGAGGGGGTCTGTTCCGTCAGCCGCCGGTCAGTTGCCGAAAAATCAGCCGGGCTCCGAAAATAACAAACAGAGTTCCGATCGCTTTTTCAATTGCCGAACGAAAGCGTTCATAAATCCGGCGCGAGCCCGGCCGGAGGAAAAGCCAGCCCAGGAACGAGAGGTAGGAAACGTTCATGACAATCATGACGCCGACGCAGGCCAACCCCGTGACGATACTTGCGTTGAGAACACCGGACGCGGCAAAGATGCTGGTGATGAATACCACGGCTTGTGCGTTCGACAGCCCTGTCGCAAATCCTCGCGACGCCGAATTCAGAAGCTGGTCGGAGCCGAATTCCTGTTGATTCGCCCGGTCCCGATCCGCATCCGATACGGTCCGCCGCAACAGCAGCCGGATACCGAAGTAGATCAGGTAGGCGCCTCCAAGGATGTGGACGGCCAGTTTCAGCCATGGAAAAGCGACCAGAACCGCCGCCATGCCGAACAATGCGCACAGGGCAATCAGAACAATGGCGGTCATGTTGGCGGCTATGGCGACACAGACATGGATCCAGGGCCGGGTCAGGGCTAGGTGCGTTACCATCAGGGAATTGGGACCCGGTGTCGGCACGATCACGGCCCACAGGACGGCAAAAGCGGCAACCACAGTCAGTTCGAGCATATCACAAGGCCATCTTCCGGTTGGCCGTCTGGGATGACGGATTTGTGCATAATGTTCGTTGTCCCTGTGATATTGAAATACGTGCTGCAATGTGTCAGCGAATGCGCCTCTTGTCCACGGTGCGCAGGGTATCTTCAGGCTTGGTCGTGCGCATTGCGACATCTGCCGGATAAAGAGGCACGCCGATGAAATCAGGGTTGCTTGTGCTGTTTTCCTTTGGCCACTTTGCCAATGACTTTGCACCTGTGGGCATGTACCTGCTGATTCCCGCCTTCGGCGCTGCCATGGGATTGTCGCCGTCCGAGATCGGTCTCCTGTTCACGATCCATGCTCTGGGGTCGGCTCTCATCTATGTACCCGCCGGCGTCCTGACCGACTACGTGGCAAACCGTGGAGTGCTTCTGGTCGCGACGTTCTTCTGGGTTGGTATCGGCTATTTCGGCGCCTCGTTCGCCGACAACTACTGGACCTTTGCCATCCTGATCGCCCTGGCCGGCATGGGCGATGCCGCGTGGCATCCGATCGCCACGGGGGTTCTGGCACAGGTCTACGGCAAGCGTCGCGCCTACGCGCTTGGCGTTCACGCGGTTGGTGGCCACATGTCCGAGGTGTTGGCCCTGATCGTTTCGGGATTTCTCCTGAGCCTCGTCGACTGGCGTACGGCCACGCAGATCATGGTGATCCCCGGTCTTGTCATGGGGATCGTTTTTCTTTTTGCCGCACGTATTGTCCCGCGACTCGAGGCCAGCAAGCCGACGCGGGCTGATCTGTCCGATGTCTGGCAAACCTGGACGTCACGCTCAGGTGTCCGTGTCATCGGACTGTTCACGTTCTACAACATGTCACTGTTCGCTATTTTGAGCATGACCCCTCTCTATCTGCAGGACGCCTTCAGTTATTCCTGGCGTGAAACGGCGACCGCTCTGGCACTGATGATGGTTTTCGGGGCCCTGGCGCAACCGGCGATGGGAAAGTTCTCGGATCGAATCGGGCGTCGCACGATCACGGTATTGGGCAATAGTCTCGCCGCACTTGCGGCCTTTGGGGCATGGTGGTTTCCAGGCGTCGTGCCGAGTTTGCTTTGCCTGGGCACGGCCCTCACCATTCTCGTGGCGATCAGGGCGGTCCTGCTCGCCGCCGCCGTTGACCATGCCGGTCGCCGCGAAGGCACAAGCCTTGGCCTGGCTTTCGCATTCATGGATGGACTGGGTGCCACAGCTGCCGTTCTGGCCGGCATCGTGGGCGAGATCAATCTGGCGCTCGCCTTCCTGCTTGCCAGCCTTTTTTCGGCGCTGGCCGTGGCCCTGGCGCTCGCCGGCCACAGGGACACGCCGCTGCCTGTGCTGGAGACATCGTAACAGAACCCAGCCCGTTCGAAATTTTTGCACGAAATCAGAGTTCTTCTGCGAGCCGGTTGAAATCGTCCCAGTGAAGCGTTTCCGGTCCACTCTTTGAGAAGCGAATGTTGTTGGCGATGGCACGGCCCAGTTTTGCAACGGGGATGCCGCGGAACTTCTTCAAGGGCCCGATCAGCAGCGGTTCGAGCCACGGCCAGACCGCCAGGGTTACACCTTGGGAAAACCCGTATCGGTTGGTCGGCGTCAGGATCATGGACGGTTGAAACAGGCTCAGCCGGTCGAAACCAAGTTCAGCCAGTCCGGCTTCCAGTTCGCCCTTGGTGCGCAGGTAGAACGACCGTGAATCCGCATGTGCCCCCACCGACCCCAGTAACTGGAAGTGGCGGACACCGGCTTGCCTGCAGGACGACGCAAAATCCAGCACGGCCAGCTTGTCGATCCTGACGAACTCCTGTTTGCTGAATTTCGATGGTTGCCCGACGCCCAGAGTGCAGATCGCCGTTTGGTGTCCCGACAAATGCCCGGCATAGGAATCCGGTTTGAAGATATCGACGGCATGTTGAACGATGAAGTCGCCCGATACCTCTTCGAGACGCCGGCGGCCGAGCAATGTCAGCCTTTCCATCCCGGGCATGGCTTCAAGCACCCTGGCCGTCTGGCTGCCCACGGCGCCGGTCGCGCCGAGCATGACAACGGAGAATGCCGGTGCCGGTTCCTCCTCCATTGTGTCGACGCTCCAGGTTCATTGCGCAGATGTGATTTGCCAAATCCGTGTCGTTCCGGACAGGTTCTCTGACAATGTCTCAAATACCATCAAAACAGAGATCGTCAACACACCCAAAGCGCCCGGCGACCATCGCGGACACGAATGGTGAACTCGACTGGACCAAGGTTGTCAGGCTGGCGTGGCGGCCTGCATGGTCTATCCGCAGCCGCCAAGGCAGTGTCGCACCGTTTGTCGACATGGTTGCGCAGATGTGGCGATCGGTGCGAAAACGCTGAACCACGTTGCTTCTCCAGATCCGGTCAAAGTGAAAACCGTCATGAGACTTGTAGGACAGTATGACTCTCCGTTCGTGCGCAGAGCAGCGATTGCCCTTCATCATCATGGCATCGCGTTTGAACGCCATGTGATTTCGACCTTTGCGCATCTCGACGAGAACTTGACCATCAATCCGCTCGGCAAGGTGCCGACCCTGATACTGACCGACGGCACGCCGGTCTTCGACAGCCGGTCGATCGTCGAATATCTCGAAAGCAATGCTGATGCCGATGTGCGGCTGACCGTTCCCGACAAGGCTGGTTACGTCGATATGTTGCAGATGGAAGCCGTGGGCATCGGTCTTGCGGAAAAAACTTATGAACGCGGCATTGAATTCGCCCGCCGCACGCCCGGCACACAGGACATGGCCTGGGTCGAGCGCCTGGAGCGCCAGATCGGGTCAAGCCTGGCCTGGCTGGAATCCCGCTGCAGATCCGGTTTCCTGGTGTCGGACCGGTTGTCTCGAGCCGATCTGGCCGTGGCGACCGCCGCGACGTTCGTGTCGGAAAAGCAGCCGCAACTCTATGACCGTGACCAGGTCCGGGAGCTTGAGCGCCATCGCCTGTTCTGTGAGTCCTTGCCACCGTTCCGTGCCGCCGCATATTCGAAGTCCGAGGCCACGGCAACCGGTTGGCGTCCCGAGGCGTGAGCGTTGTGCACGACATGACCGCTGCGTCCGATCGCGTGCCGTCAGAAACCTGTGCGTTCCTTGATCACGGCCGGTTGGCGCAACCTTTCGGCATTCATGCCTGATATATCCAGACGGATCGTCTTTCCGGTCGTGACAAGATCGGCAACGATTTCTCCGACCGCCGGGGCATGCATCAGTCCGGTTCCTGAAAATCCCGCTGCAGTGATCAGGCCGGGACGTGTGATTTCAAGAACCGGTTGATAATCCGGCGTGCCCGGGTAAAGGCCGGCCCACCCTTCGATCACGTTGGCGTCCGGTTCGGTCAATCCGAATGAGCTGGCCACTGTCCTGCGGACCCGCCTTGACCAGTCTGCGCAGGCGCGGGTGTCGTAGTCGACCGGATCGGCCTCGTCATCCCGGCCCAGGAATCCGCCCACAAGGGCACGACCCTGACCGTCAGGCCGCAAATGCACCTGTTCGTCCATGTCGATCAGCCATGGCGTTTCGTCCGGTACCGGACGAGCGGGCTGGATGATGAGCAACTCATGGCGCCGCGACACGAACGGTATGGTCACGCCGGCCATCCGGGCGACTGCGCCGGCATCGGGCCCCGCGGCGTTGATGATCCAGTCCGCTTCGAATTCGCCCCTTGATGTGCTGATACTTGTAACGCGGTCACCAGTGACACCCAGTCCATCGACGCGCGTGCCGGTGTTGATCTCTCCTCCAAGGCTTGCAACGAGCCGCTGGTAACCCGCGATCGCCCTGTGGTGGTCGAGGTAGCCGCCGGTTTCGCAATACCCGGCAGACATCGCTCCCTTGCAATCGAGAAACGGCCAGCGTTCCACAAAGTCTCCCTGGTCGAGCAGGTCATGAGGCACGTCAAGGCGGCGGAGAAGACTGGCTTGCAGCGTCAACTGATCCGCTCTGTTCTTGTCGGAAGTCAGAAACAGGTGGCCGGTCTGACGATAGTCAGGGTCGATACCCGTGATGGATCCGAACTGTTCCCAGAACGACAGGCTCATCTCGCTCAGCCGGATATTGGTCTCCGAACCGTGCCAATACCGAAGACCCCCGCCGGTCCGGGTCGATTGCCCCGCGCCGGGAAGGTGGCGTTCGACCAGGCGCACGCTCAGCCCGGCCGCCAGGAGACTGTGGGCGCAGGCCAGGCCGATGATTCCGGCGCCGACGACAATCACGTCACTTGTGGGATTAGGCATGGCCCGCGTCAGTAGGCGGCCAGTGCCGACGCCGGTCGTTTCATCTGATTGAAATTCTCCATCGAGAAATTGATCTTCTCTCCGGTCTCCCAATCGAAAAGTCCACGCGTCAACTGCATCAGCGGTCCCATGTAAACGTGCAGCGCCAGCGACCTTACATCGCCTTCAGCCGTCACCGCATGAATGCAGTCGCGATCGAGCGACAGGACTTCGCCGGGTTTCACCACGTGCGTAAAATCGTGGACAAGACGATCGCCACTCTGGGTGAAAACAATGTTCTTTTCGCCACCAGCGTAAGCCCCGATGTGGACATCGAGCAGGTGTTCATGGGGCGGCATCACCACGTGGGGTTGAAACCGGCACCACCAGATCGAGACGCTCTCGTCCTCGAACAGCATCACCTCGTCGTCGCCGTCGACCGGCGTGGCGGCAATGATCGGCTCCGGGTCGGCAAGGCACCGTTCCAGTTCTTCGCGCACATTCGCGTTGGCGTCCGGACCGCCGGCCGCCGCGCGAATGTCGGTCACGAATTTCTCAAATGAAAAGGCCACTGTCTTCCCCCGGGGGTGTTTGCGGATATCTTAAGGAACGACGGTCCCAATGCCAATGGACCTGGATGATGCCTGCGGGATGTGCTCGCGTCGATCTAGGTTAAAGTGTTGAACATTCCGATCAGGGGAGGACAGGCCATGGGTGAAGTCATCGATCTGTTGGTAAAAGCCGACGTGCTTTATCCGATGACCGAAGGGCACGAGATCATTCTTGACGGCGAAGTTGCGGTGCGCGCGGGCAGGATCGTTTATGCCGGTCCAACCCAACCCGACGGATCATGGGTGCAGGCGAGCACACTCTCGGGTCGCGGCAAGGCCGTCATGCCGGGTTTCGTCAACTGCCACAGTCACACCGCGTCGATTGTCTTCCGCAGCCAGAGCGACGATGGCATCGGCGGCAAGGCGCTCTATGCCGTAGCGTTCAGGGCCGAAAAGGACATCACGCCGACGCAATGGCGTGATCTGGCGCGGCTGGGCGTGATCGATATGATCAAGTCCGGGATCACCACAATAAACGACATCTGGTACGAGCCGGAGGCGCTGGCCGAAGCTTGCGTTCAGGCGGGCCTGCGCGCCCAGATATCGAACAAGATATTCGACGTACACCTTGAGGAACTTCATCGCAACGACTATGCCCGTTATCCGAGCGAAGGCGAGGCCCGCCTCAGGCGTGGTGTCGACCTGGTCGAGACCTGGCATGGTGCCGGTGATGGATTGATTTCCGGACGCATCGGTGCTCATGCCACCGATACCTGTTCCCCGGACCTGCACAGGGACGTGGCCGCCGAAGCCCGCCGGCTCGGGGTTGGCCGCCACATCCACGTTGCCCAGTCGATGGGCGAGGTCGAGTTCATCGCCGACGCCTATGGCAAGGGTCCCGCAGAATTTCTGCTGGATATCGGTGTGCTCGATGCCGATTGTGTCCTTGCCCATCTCACTTTCGCCAGGCCGGGCGACCTCGATGCCGTGCGCCAGGCCGGCGCCGGTTATGCCCATTGCTCGACGATCTATCCGCGACGCGGGGTCTATCCGGATATACCCGCGATCGACGAGCGCGGTATTTCCTGGGGTCTGGCGACGGACTGGATGATGAACGATCCCTTCGAGGCGATGCGTAACGCCATGAATGCCCTGCGATTGCGTCAGGGGACGTTCGAAGCGTTCAGCAGCAAACAGGCGTTGCATCGCGGGACCGCTGGCAGTGCCGACGTTCTGGGTCTCGGCGAGGACATCGGCAGGCTGGCGGCAGGCTACAAGGCCGACCTGATCCAGGTCGACATCGACCAGCCCCACCTGGCGCCGTTTTATGCCGACTATGCCTCGCTCGCCTACTATGCGCGCGCGTCCGATGTGGTCACCAGCGTTATCGACGGACGGGTCGTGATGGAAGAGCGGATTGTGAAGGGCATTGACGAGCCGGACGCCCTGGCCGCCGTCCAGGCACATCTTCCCGGTTGGGCGGCGTTGATGAAAGGCCTCGGCGGTAGCGGGCATGCCGGTTTGTGTGCCTGCGGCCATGAGTGACGAGACCTCATCGCTCTCAGAAATTCGGAACGGCATGAAGGTGCGGATCAGTCCAGTGGTGCCAGGTTGGCGCGGATCATGGCGACGAACTGATCGGCCACGGGGTTGGGCTTTTCCCGCTTGGGCCGGTAAGCATTGATAGCATCGGGCAACGCCATAGTCATCTTGGGCAGGCGCACCAGATGCCCGGCATCGAGCCGCGCCTTAACCGTTCGGGCCCA
The DNA here is from genome assembly GCA_021775835.1 of Hyphomicrobiales bacterium. The sequence goes on from JAJFHC010000269.1 coordinate 14,549, forward strand.
GCCCAGCGCGATGCCGTCGCCCTTCTCCGCCACATCGAGGCAGGTCTGGTAGGATGTGAAGGTGAGCCCGGCAATCGGCGGCGGTTCCTTGATGCGAAACAAGGCCAGAAAATTCCGCCAGTCCGGCCATTGACGGCCCATGTCCGCCATGTGCAGTAGAGGCTGTTTAGCGAGATCCACCGGAGTGATGGGGGATTGCAGCTTGTCCACCAGTTCTGCCGCCAGTTGGGGTGAGCAAACCGGGAAGATCGCATCGTCGGCGATGGGCGTGATTTGGAATTTGCCCTCACTCCAGCGGCCGTATTGCAAGCCAATGTCGAAGTCTTCACGAACCGATTCTATGGGTTCGTACGAAGACAGGACCCGAACACGCAAATCCGGATGCAGGTGTTGGAACGCACCGACATGCGGCGCAATAAGGCTGTTGGCAAGTCCCAGATCGGAAAACAGGGTCAGGCTTTCCGAGCCTGATGCCCGGCTGCGAAGCCGGTCGGCGGTTGCCGCCAGTTCATTCAGTGTCACCCGCACGGTGGAGGCCAGTAGCTCTCCATCTTCCGTGGGCACGACGTCGTAGCGCCGGCGCTCGAACAACCGAACCCCCAGGTCCTGCTCCAGCTCGCGGATACGGCGGCTGACACTGGCTTGTGACAAGGCCAGTTCATCGGCCGCCCGGGTGAAACTCTGGTGCCGGAAGGCGGATTCAAAAGCCACGAGTGTCGGCAGGGGTGGCAGGCGGCGATGAATATCAGTCATTTGGAATATGCAAACCTAAGTACAATTTTGACGCTTCTTCAAGCGTGATTGCAACACTAGATGTTTGAAAGACAAATAACTAGATCGTTGGAGGAATATTCGATGAGACAACCGCATGAACTGGACAGCTTCGACATGATACCGGCAACCCTGGAACGTGAATGGCTGGTGACAGTGGACACGCCCACAGGCGGTGTGCAGCCCGTGGTCGAGGCGCTAGGCCGGGAACTGCCGCTGATTCAGGGTCCGTATGACAATTGCCTGTTTGTCCGCGAAAGCGGTTATCAGCGGTTCCGGGCCCTGGAAGGCTCACATGCCGGTGCAGAGGGCACCGTCCAGCAGACACCTGCCCAGCAGATCGTGTTTTCCTTGAATCCCGATCCGGAACTGCTCAAGAAAGCCTTTGACGTGATCTTTGCCGTTCATGTCAATGAAGAGCCGACCATCCGTGTCGAGGAGGTCTGGGGTTGCCGCTCCAAACTGCTCGACGACAAGGACAATCCCAACCGTTACTGGAACCGCACCGATGCGGACGACCTGCACGGCGAGTCCGTGGCATGAGGGTCAGTGCTGTGGTCGCGATGACCGGAACAACCGCCGATGACTGAAGCGGTTTCCACGTCGCGGGGCGACTATCGTCTGGGGCTTCTTCTCGTCACGGCCTCGGCCGTCGCCTGGAGCACGGCCGGTCTGTTCACCCGCCTGATTCCGGTCGAGACCTGGTCCATGCTGGTGTGGCGGGGAGTCTTCGGCGCCCTAGGCATCTTTGCGGTAATGGTTGCACTGGAAGGCCGGGGAGCCGTTGCGGGCTTTCGGCGCATGGGGTGGCCGGGTTGGACATTCGCCATTGTCTCAGGCCTTGGCATGCTGTGCTTCATAACCTCGCTCAGAATAACCACGGTTGCCCATGTCTCGATCATCTACGCCACCGTACCGCTTGTGGCGGCAGCCCTTGCGTGGGCGGTCATGCGCGAACGTCCGGCACGCAGCGCATTGATGGCCAGCATCGTCGCGCTGATTGGTGTTGGTGTCATGGTCGGCCTCGGGCTGGAAGGCGATCTGTTCGGCGACCTGCTTGCCTTCGGCATGACCCTGGCCCTGGCGGTTATGATGGTGATTTCGCGCCATTATCAGAACATTCCGATCATACCCGCCGCGTGCCTCTCGGCATTGTTGAGCGGGGCCGCTGCCATCCCCATGAGTGACGGGTTGGCGGTTTCCATGGACGAGTTGGGCCTGCTGGTCCTGTTCGGGCTGGTGAACTCGGCATTCGGACTGGCGCTCTTTTCCCTCGGCGCCCGAATGTTGCCGGCCATCGAGACCGCCCTGATCGGCGCCCTCGACGCGCCGCTCGCTCCCATCTGGGTGTGGCTGATCTTTGCAGAAACCCCGGGTTGGGCGACAGTGATCGGCGGCGCCATCGTCTTCGCAGCCGTCATCGGTCACTTGGTCGAGCAGAACCGTTCCCGGATCAGCCGATCATTATGAGAGTCGTTGGAAGCATCATGTTGCGCCCCGCACTTGCAATAAATTCTTCGCGATCTCGCGCAAATGAGACTGCCCGGTGCCGCAACATCCGCCCCAGATATCCATATGCGGATAACGCCGTGCCAGACTGCCAATCATGTGACCGAGCTCGGTGGGGTTGCCTTCTTCAAGATGTCCGAGTTTGCACAATGCGATTTTTTCCATTTTTGAAGCATTTGGACGAAAGCCGCGGAGGCGTTCGATCCACGGACCGGCTGTTAGCGCAGGTTCGAATTCCAACGGATGCGAACAGTTGAGCAAATAGGAATTCGGGGCCGCGTCGGCTGCCTCGGAGTCGATGGCATCGATCGCCTGGGACACCGACGGGCCGGATTTCAATCGAGAGGAGCTGTCCACCGTCAGCGAGATGATCAGCGGAACGCCGATCCTGTGTGCGGCCCTTGCAACGCCGACCGCTTCCGGCACGTTGTTGAACGTCGCCGCACAGGCGAAATCGACTTGTGCAGCCTTGAGCGTTGACAGTTGGACGGCATGGTAGTCTTCGGCCTCCTCTGCGGTAATCGTCTTGTTAAGCTGATAAGCATCCCCACGCGGGCCGATGATCCCGCCGATCAGGGTGCGAGGGATCTGTCCTTCGTATTCGCCTGCAACCTGTCGCAAGAGCTCGATGGACTGAACATTGGCATGCGCTAAGCCTTGAGGTGAATAGCCGAGTTTTGCGCCCCAATCCGGACTGGCCCGATAGTCGACGCCGGTCAGCATCATCGACATGGAAAACTCGGCAGCGACATCAAGCTGACTGCGGAACATGTCCCGAATTGCCGTAACCGCCTTCGGATTTTCCAGTAACGGGAACATGGCAAATTCGGGGAGTTCAAAGCCATGTTTGTACATGATCTCGGTCTCGATTCCGCCTTCCGTCAGAAACAGTTCGCCTGGACGCGAGTCGTCAAATTTGGTGCTAATTTCCATATCAGACCGCCGGCGTGATGTTCTGATTGAAACGGAATGTATTCTGCGGGTCGTATTTTGCCTTGATACTGGCAAGCTTTGCATAATTGGAACCAAAGGCCTTGCGTGTAAGGTCCTCGCCATCTTCCCCGTGGCCCGGGAAGTTCAGATAGACCCGCCCTTCCTGGGAATAGGGTTCGGACGCCGTCCAACCGCCCCGCGACCATGCGATGTTGGCATCGTCATTCGCACCGTCCGGCCAAATCGCATCGAGCGAATACATCCAGCCCATCGAACGGTCGCCAAATGCGGTGTCGCTGGTTGGAACGTCGGCCGTGGCCCCGCCGAAATTCCACAGCGAAGAGATCGTGTTGTCCGACGGTGCCGCTGCAGCATTCGACATCGCCAGATCTATCATCTCATCGGGCAGGCCGGAAAGATAGCGGGCCTTCCAGTAACAACGGTACTCGCCGAACGGTATGAGCGTATCGAACAGCTGTTGCACATCCGCATAGTTCATTTTGTCGGAAAAATCGGTTACCAGTGGCGCAAGTTCCCGTAGCGGTTGAAGCAGGCGTTCGCCTTCCGCTGCGTCGCCATTATAGACGCACGCCAATGTGTAAACCCGCTCGCCCCAGTATTCCTGCGGGAAGTCCTCGCTTTCCGGCACCGTTGAAAATTCACATAACGACGCCACGCGATCACTGTTGTCGGCGAGAAAATCACGCCAGAGGCGGATAGGCTCAGGCCCGGCAGAGAGTGCATAGATCGGAGCAGCGAACATCACCTCCGGTCCAAAGGGGTGCAAGGCGAACTCAAACCTCACCACCACGCCGAAATTGCCACCACCACCACGCAATGCCCAGAGAAGATCCTGATTTTCGGTTTCACTGCACAACACGAGTTCGCCATCTGCAGTCACCACGTCGGCTGCCATGAGATTGTCGATGCTCAAGCCATGCTTTGCGCGCATCCAGCCGATGCCTCCTGACAGCGTCAGGCCGGCAACACCGGTATCTGAGATTAACCCGCCGGGTGTTGCCAGGCCAAAGGCCTGGGTTTCGCGGTCTACGTCCGCCCAGAGTGCACCACCTTCGACATGAGCGCCTTTGCTTTCCGGTTCAACACGAACTGCGCGCATCAAGGAAAGGTCGATCGTCACGCCGTCATCGCAGACCGCATGCCCGGCGACGTTGTGCGCTCCGCCGCGAATCGAAATCGGCAGGCCCTGGGTACGGGCAAACTTCACTGTCTCGATGACATCGGGAACCCCTTTGCAGCGTGCAACCAGGCCAGGCCGTCGGTCGATCATTGCGTTCCACACGGCGCGTGAAGCGTCATAACCGTCGTCACCAGGGCAGAAAACCTCGCCAAGAAACCCGTTGCGCAGGTCGTTGACGGCCAGATCGAAGTCACTCATTTGATGTCTCCATTTATGAACTGCGCTCAACGTATGATGCGTATGGAATTACACCAGTGGCAAAACCGCCATGACCAAGGCATAGTGGACGCGGAGTGGAGCCATATATGACAAGACCGTGCTGAACCGGACATACAAGAAAACCAGATGGCAAAAATCAAAAAGCCTTTGATAGCGCTGCTCGTAGCCCCGGAGACATCCGCCTCGGTGTTGTACGGACTCTATGATGTTCTAGTTTCGGTAGGCGCAGTCTATCTCGATATGACCACAGGCTCGCCAGGGCACGAGTTGCTGGATGTCAGGATTGTTTCAGCCGAGGGCAAGCCGTTTCACTGCGTCGCAAATGTGCCGGTGACCCCGCATTGCTCGATCGAAGACATCGGCACCCCGGATGCGGTTGTCGTTTGCGACATGTACACGGCAATCCACGCGTCGCCGACCGGACGATATCCCCGTGAGACTAACTGGCTCCGCCACGTGCACGAAGACGGTGCTTTGATCAGCTCTGTGTGTTCGGGTGCTTTGCTGTTGGCCGAGGCGGGTCTCCTGGACGGCCGTACTGCTACCGCGCATTGGGCCTACCGTGACATGTTCCAACGCCATTATCCGAAGGTACGCTTCAAGAGCGAGTCCATGCTCTGCCTGACGTCGGAAGAAGAGCGTGTGGTGACAGCCGGTGGCGTGAGCGCATGGCACGACCTCGCCGTCTTTCTGATTGCGAGATTCTGTGGTCAAGGGCAGGCGATTGAGACTGCAAAAGTGTTTCTGATCTCTGGTCATTCCGAGGGACAGTCGCCGTATGCAGTAATGACGCGACCAATGAAGAGTGACGATGGCCCGATCTCGGATTGCCAGACATGGATTGCGGACCACTATGCGGGCGCAAATCCGGTTGAACGCATGGCCGAGCGCTCCGGCCTCAATGTGCGTACGTTCGCACGACGTTTCCGCGCGGCCACGGGTTACGCCCCGATTGACTATGTACAGGCCCTCAGGGTCGAGGAATCCAAGCAGATGTTGGAGACCGGCAATCTCGGCGTTGAGGAGATAGGGGCATCGGTTGGCTATGAAGATCCGGCGTCGTTCCGGCGAATATTCAAGCGCCGGGTGGGCTTGCCGCCCGCTGCCTACCGCAGAAAATTTCAACGTATCGCGCAGATTGCAAAACCATTGGATCAGGCCTCCTCGTTCTGAGATGCCTTGAAAGCACTAGCTCGGACTGCGGGTTTGCAGAAGGCTCTCGATCAAAACCCGGCCATAAATGACCATCGTCATTGGGCTGTCGTTTCCCCTGTCTCTTATCCGCAATCGCGCAGAAGAGATCGGCCAACTGTTGTGCCGATCGAGGTCCACTATCGCGCTCCAGGGCAAGAACAACGGCTTGTGTCCGATCCTGAAGAACAGCATGGGCTGCATGTGAATTCCGGCTGGAGACACCGTCACCGTCAGGCAGTTGCTGTAGCTGGAAAGAAACCGGATGCGGGCGCTGCACCAACGAAATACGTCACCGTCAATCAGTCCGTCAGCCGGATACTGGCGTGCCAGACTTGCCCAGCCGCTCACGCGTGAAATTAACCAGACGATCGCACTCCAGAATAGCGGGAAAATGATGAAGAATGCCGCAAACACAAATATGACGACCGTGCTCTCTTGCATCGCTTCCCTCAGTCGGCGGTTGGCCAAGTGAAACACCGTAGCACATGCGATTCACTGAATTTTGCGACCTTCGACCATTTTTTCATTGCAGATGGGAATTTATGAAGTGGCAAAAAGTAAGCTCTCCCGTTCCAAACGTCCGTAGCCGGATCATCAGCAGACGGAAGTTCGGCTGCCTCCACTCAGGGAATTTGTGCCAGAAGGCAACATTC
>JAJFHC010000270.1 GCA_021775835.1 Hyphomicrobiales bacterium
AGGTTCGAATCCTGCCGGGGTCGCCATTTCCTCGAGGGTCCAGCCCGGAGACATAGGTAACAGTTTGTTCCTAAGACATAGGCGACAACCTCGTGCTAAACGGGTTGTCAATAGCTTGCATTGTTCTCTGCTCCAGTTCGATACACCCCAGATGGTGGCTCATGAAGGATACGAGCCAAATTCGATCATCCACTTCCTTGATGCCTAGGCTCTCATCGGCGTTAAGTGTGCTCGCCCACTCAACTGCGAGCGTTCCCGGATGTGCCGACTGCAAGCCTCAGGCCGCTAGCATAGGCCTGTAAGAAATCGTAGCGAAAGCCGCCGACCAAGACGTCAATCTCGGCGTCTATCGGCAATGGCAAGGCGTTTGCCTTAGATGAGCCGGGAGGGCTTCTCGGACCGTGTCTGACGCCAATATTGATGAGCTGCTTGGTGCGCTGATTCCGCTGTTCGTCCTGCAAGCCCCTTAAAAGTACAACGGGGCGCCATCATTCATCCGTTTTCGAAACATCTGTATTGTTCACGCATGCGGTGGCTGAAGAGCTGCACCTAATTATACGATTGACGTTGCCTGGGTGTTCGCTGTCATGCTTTGGCGGCGGGCAAACAGGGCAAGAATCCGCCATCTGAGCCATGCCGACACCTTATAGCGCTGAGAAAGTGCGGGTTTCTCGACCAAATAGAACGACAGGTAGGCAACCGTCAGGACAATTGGCAGCACCACAAAGAACAGGCTCAAGGGTGTCAGAGACGGCATCAGCAAGATGACGGTCTGCTGGATCAGGAAACCGTAGATGTAAATGCCGTAAGAGGCGTCTCCCAACTGGTTGAAGTCCCGTATGAAGCCGGCAGGCACGAAGGCCAGCCAGAAGATCGTATAGGCCATGGCGAGGACCAGTACGGCTTGGTAGCCGGGCGTCTCGCTGGCGAAATAGACGGCAACCCACAAGGGAACCGCAATGAGAATACTGACCGGGATGGTTTCGCGATAAACATAAAACGCAGCGCCGGTCAGAAAGCATAAGCCGAAGCGGGCGACGTGATCGACTGCGCCGAATTCGGCTCTCAAGTCAGTCAATGCTGTCACGGCACCGTAAACACCAAGAAAACTGACCACGACGATTGCAAACTTCCACCGCGTTGCCAGGAAACCAAGCAGGCTGACGAGAGCAAGTCCAACATAGGCCAGGGCTTCCCAGCGCAAAGTCCACAGAGGTGTGTTGATATCGCCTTGGGACGGCACCGCCGTGAACACGCCATAAAGCCCGAGATTGTCTAACACGAGTCCGGCAGTTAGAGGCACGTAGAGCCAGGTCTTCCAGTCGGTGAAATAGGCACCCATCGTTACGGTCGTGACCATCGGCCCGATGATGAACGCGGTCACTATTGTTGCGACCAGCAAGCCGGGGATCAAACGCAGGGCGCGGGCGGCCACGAAATCGAAAACATCATTGTCGGACAACAGGCTCTTGGCAATCAGGAAACCGCTGACGATAAAAAAGACGTTGACGGCCAGATGACCAAGCGTATAGCCGGTTTCCGCATAAAGCGGCTCTATGGCATCAAAACCCAGAACCACCGGATTTGCATGTGTCACCACAACGGCGGTTGCAGCCAGAAAACGCAGCAGATTGAAGTTGTTGTCTCTGGAACCGTTGTATGAAGAGAGTCTCATTATGACACATTCCCCGCCTGTTTTGCCTTGGCTACCCTTCCAGACGCAATGGTCGTGCCATCGGCATTCTAACGCGACGCTTGTTGGGTGCTGTGCTTGTGTTTAGCTCATCCAGATATCCCAAATTCCTTGATTATTTACGAAAATTCTGCCATTTATGGTGTTAGTGTTGCCTGCAGCGCAAGCGTTGGAAGCACTGGCGCCGCCGTTGCGATCCCAAGCGCCTCGTCTTCATTGATGAAACCTGAATAATGACCAACATGGCCCATTTTGCTGGTAGGGACCAAAAGGCAAACGCCTACGCGTCATTGCGCCCAACGGTCGATGGCGGACAACGACCCTCGTGGCCGACTTGCGGTGCGATCAGTTGACAGCGCTACGCGTGTTCGATTGCCCCAACAATGGCCAACTATCCATTGCCTATGTCGACCAATAGTTGGTTCCCACAACCTAGACCCGTTTGGGAGAGCGCGGAATCACCCTGTCCGGCGGGCAACGCCAGCGGATTGCGGTTGCCAGCGCAATCCTGCGCGATGCGCCGGTGTTGCTGCTTGACGAGGCGACGAGCGCCCTGGACGCCGAAAGCGAGGCCAAAGTGCAGCAGGCGCTGGGCACCCTCATGGAGGGCCGCGCAACCCTGGTCATTGCCCACCGTCTGGCCCGGCTTCAGTTCGATACCGGGGCCCACGGTACCGGACAAAACAAGCCTGTGGAGGCTGCCTACTGACATCTGCAAAGGCGAAGCTGCAGGACCTTGCCTGCGCGGGTATCGGCCAGGGCTGTGAAACCTTGGATATGCATCTGGAGGATGAATGTCGCGTCGAATGAAAATTGCTGCCTGGTGCGCCGGGGCACTCGCAGTGCTTGTGTTCGTCGTGGTCATCCGCACGATGAACGCAGCAGGGCAGTTCACCACCATAAAGCCGATTAACACCGAGGCCTGCCGCGTCCTGGTCAATGTGACCGGACCGGAGGACGTTGCGGTCGATCGTTCTTCGGGAATAGCCTATGTGTCGACGTTCGACCGGTTGCCGATGACCAAGGGCGCGAGCGGTTCAGGCGCCCGCGGGGAGATCATGGCGCTCGATCTAAACCAAACGGATGAAAAGCTCGCCTTCCAACCGCTTACCGCCGGGGTGCCGTCGGATTTCAGACCACATGGAATATCGTTGCTGAGCTCACTGAACGAACCGACAAGGTTGTTTGCCGTCAACCATCGCGCCGACGGGAAACACACTGTGGAAATTTTCGAGGTCGAGGGGGCCGGGTTGAAACATATCGAGACCGTTCATTCCGACAACTTCACATCGCCAAACGACGTTCTCGCGGTAGGGCCGAACAGGTTCTACGTTACCAATGACGGCGGCGGCGGCGTTCTCACGCGTTTGATCGATTTCGCGCGTCAGCGCGAACGTGCCGACATTGCCTATTTCGACGGCTCTAAAGCGCAGGTTGTCGCGGATGGATTCGTCATGGCCAACGGCATCAACCAATCTCTGGACGGGAAGACCGTTTATGCGGCCGACACTTTCGCCAGGCGGCTGTTGTTCTACAGCCGCGATGCGCAGTCCGGGGCGTTGACGCAAACCGGGTCACTGTTTGTCGGTACCGGGCTCGACAACATCGACGTGGCGGAGGACGGCGCCCTGTGGATTGCCGCCCACCCCAAGCTGTTCGACCTGGCCGGCCATCTGTCCGGCATGAACACGACGTCGCCCAGCCAGGTTATCAGGGCAGTGCCTGGCGCCAATGAAGGCGGTGAAGTGCGGACCGTGTTGCTCGATCTCGGCGAGAAACTGTCCGGCGCCAGCGTGGCCGCGTCCTACGGAGACCGCTATCTGGTCGGGTCTATACTGGAGTCGAAAATGCTGTTGTGCGACATGGCTGCGGACAAGTAGCACGCAGAGGCCAGCGGCCGACCCATCCGCTGTCATCCTTACCGGAGTGAAGCGCCGACGATTATCCAATCGCTTTGGCTCCAGCTTGCAGACAGGCCAATGGTTCCCCGGCCCCACCTTCGGCGGGCCCAAGGAAGACGCTAGACGGATTTCGTCTTTGATTGAATCGTTTGGGGTTCCCAAATCGGTTTTCTTATGATTCAAGATGTGTGCTGGGAAGGAGTCCAGCATGCATGACGCGATCTTATTCCAATGACCTTCGAGAGCGGGTTGTTGCAGTGATCACCGGTGGCGAGATCTGCCGTTCTGTTGCAGATCGTTTTGGAATTGCACCATCTTCAGTGATCAAATGGTCAGAATGGTTTCGCGAGACAGGCAATGTTGTTCCCTGCAAGATGGGCGGCCATCGGCGTGTTGTTCTGGAGCCGTATCGCGACTTCATCGTAGTTCGTATCGCTCAGACATCACACCTGATGCTGCACTGGCTGAGAGATGAACTGGCGTCGCGCGGCGAGACTGTTTCCCATAATGTAATCTAGCGGTTTTTGCGGCGCGAGGGTTTGAGTTTCAAAAATAGCCTGTTTGCCGCTGAGCAATCGCGTCGCGATGTTGCTCGGCGGCGCCGATGCTGGAAGCACTGGCAACACCGCTTCGATGCCAAGCGCCCTGTCTTAAGAGATGAGACCTGGATCAAGTCCAACACGGCTCCGCTGCGAGGCTGGAGACCCTAGCGTAAACGACTGCGCGGTTTTGCCCATCACGGACGCTGGCAAACCATGACCTTTCTAGCGGCCCTGCGCTGCGACCGGCTCACGGCGCCATGCGTGTTCGATGGTCCCATAAACGGCGAATGTTTTCGCGCCTACGTCGATCAGCAACTGGTTCCAACGCTCAAGACCGGTGACATCGTCATCATGGACAATCTTGGTAGCCACAAATCAGAGGCAGTTCGTCAGGCCATAAAAGAGGCCGGGGCAAAATTGTTCTTCCTGCCGCCGTACTCGCCTGACCTCAACCCCATTGAACAGACGTTCTCAAAGATCAAACATTGGATGCGCATGGCACAGGCAAAAACAACCGAACAAGCCTAGAGACGTGTCGGATCAATCGTCGTAACCGTAAAACCAGATGAATGCCGAAATTACTTCATCAATGCTGGATACGCTTCCGTCAAAACATGAAATGATCTAGCTCTGCGCTACGACATCGGCATCGTCGGGCCGAAGCAAACCACCGCCATCGCCGGAGAAAACGTCCATTGCCGCCACCGCAATTCCGATAACCACAACGCTGGCGCCTGCGGCGAATATCAGCATTCTAGCCATTGTGTGCGTTTTCCGTCGCCAGGGCGATCTGCTCTGATGATCCCAACACGATCACGGTTGCCCCGTTTTTCACACGATCATAAAGATCGATGACGTCCTGGTTGAGCAAGCGTATGCAGCCGCTGGAAACGGCCCTGCCGATACTGTAGGCCTCGCTTGTTCCATGGATCCGGAAAAGCGTGTCTTTGCCGCCCTGAAATAGATAAAGCGCCCGTGCACCCAGCGGATTGTCCAAACCCGGTTCCATGCCATTTTCGTATTTGGCGAGTTCGGGCTGCCGCGCAATCATTTCCGCGGGCGGCGTCCACTTTGGCCACTTTCGTTTCCAGCCCATTTTTGCTCTGCCGTTCCAAGAAAATCCCTGACGGCCGACACCTATGCCATAACGCATGGCCGATCCGTTTTCCCCGACCAGATAGAGAAACTTGTTTTGCGGATCGACCACAATTGTTCCGGGTGGTTCGTCGATATTGTGGTCAACCTCGCGACGATAGAAAACTGGTTCGACCTGTGAAAGGTTGACTGCCGGAACCGGGTACAGTTCGTCATTCAGCGGACCGTAAATCGATTTGCCAAGCACCGGATCAATGACTTCTTCGCGCAATGCCGAACCGCCGGTTCTTGTACAACCTGCCAATGCGCCTGCGAGGATTCCTCCGACCACCATTCGACGCGACAACTTCGGGCCGGCGGCAACCGCCCCTTTGCCAATTATCTTGTTTCCGGTCACGTCAGTAGCTCCTTGTTTCGTTCAAAGGGTTGCGCCGATGGCGCAGCGATTGCACAGGTTGTTGTGGTTGGGCCGCTGTTGGACGCCGGCTCGCGCATGCCTCGGGATTTGGCCGCTGCCAATATGCCGATGTGGCCGGGTGTTTTCCCGGCACGACGAAGGCAGCTCATAACACCACCACCGGTGCTCCGATGGGCACGCGCTCGTAAAGATCCTCAACATGGGCGTTCAGCAGCCGAATGCACCCGTTGGACACGGCCCGGCCGATTGAAGACGGACTGTTGGTGCCGTGAATCCGACACAAGGTGTCCTTGTTGTTTCGATAGAGATAGAGCGCCCGGGCGCCCAAAGGATTAGTCGGTCCACCCGGAACACCATTGGCAAACCGGGCGTATTTGCGCGGTTCGCGGCGAATCATGTTTTTCGTAGGAGTCCAGCGCGGCCACTTTGCTTTTCGACCGACAACAGCCTTGCCCTCCCAGGCCAGACCGGCGCGACCGACGCCGACGCCATAGCGTCGCGCCACGCCCGGCCGCTCCACGAGAAAGAGAAATCTCTTACGTGGATTGATGACGATGGTCCCCGGCGCATAACCGTGGAACGGCACACGCTGCGGGGCAAATTTTGGGTTGAACTTCTTCTTGGTCTTGTGAGCTTGTGCACTGGACAGCATGACAGGTGTCGCAGCCAGTCCGAGCACAAATGTGCGTCGTTCGAGCATAGGGTCTTCACTCCCGTTGTCTCAACAGAATTGGGCGGTCAAAGGCCCGGCTTGTCAGAGGCCAACTAGGATCGTGAAATGGGGGGTCTGAACAGAGAACTGCGGAAACGCTCGTCGGGCTTCCCGTTCTCCTGAGGCACGCGAAGAGCCTGGGACCACGTCGCGGCATTCATTTGACCACTATCATGCAGTCCAATGTGAGGTACACAGGAGTGCTTTTTTTCGTGACCGCAGCATGGTACTGGATGATGCGGACTGCTCGCTTTCTCCGATTCCGATGCGTTTTCGCCGATGTTAGCTGACGCACCATGACACAGCCGGTAAGAGGCGATGGCTTCGGAATGTTTGATGGAATGACCGACGTCGACCGACGTCACGACCATGCCGGTTCCCGCAACCGAAGTACCCGGCACAACGAAAACAACCCCTAGCGCGAACATGGCGATCGCGCAGATTGGCAATAACAGTCGAATCATGGCGCCAAAATAGCCTGTCTGTTTCAACCGGGAAAGATGATAAATTATCACATGTTGGTTAGCGTCGGCGGCACGCAACCTGCCTCACGAGTCCACCAAGCATTCTCAAGCGACTTCAAACCAGGTGTTCATGCCGGCCGCGGCATGTTCGAGCATATGGCAGTGCAGGAGCCACTTGCCCGGGTTATCGGCGACAAAAGCGATCTTCGTGGACTGTTCGGGGCCAATCAGAAAGGTGTCACGCCAGGGCCGGTTTTCTTCCACAATGCTGCCACTGCGCTCGACGATCCGGAAGTGGTGCCCGTGAACATGCATGGCATGCAGAAAGACCGTGTTGTTCAGAGATTCGAGCACTATTGTTTCGCCTCGCTTGGCCGTGAACAAGGGTTTTGCAGCGATATTCGCAACGCCGTTGAAGGCCCACAATTGCCTTGTGTTCCGAAAACCATCGCCTTCCAGCTTTCGGCCCTTGTAAACAATCTCCAGTTCACCGCTCATCGCCCCTCCGGTCATGTCGAGGCGAACCCCCCCGTGCATTGTCCAGTATCGGTCCAGGCAATTTGTTGACGTGATTTACGGGCACATCACCAACGGGGCCGGACTTGCCTGTGACGCTGAACCCGGCAAAAGCGAACGGCTGGTTGCCCTACACCTCTTCCAGAGCGAAGTCCTTGCCCGCCTCGGGGACAACCAGTAGGTCGACGTGCTGGGCCGGACCAACAAGCAAGGGCGCGTACCCGAGGGTCTGCGAAGATGCCAGCAACTGTCCGTCGTAACCCATGATCTGGGCACCGAACCGTGCCGGATCGATTTCGAGTACCCGTGCATTGGATGTATTGATAAGCCGCAGTCGGTACGGTTCGCCGGCCTGCACGTCAAACGTCGGAAGGCTTTTGCCGTTCACAGTCAGCCAATTACCGAGGCGGAGGCTAGCAAAAATTCCTACGATCGAGGGTCATTGTTCGCGGTTCCTGCAATTGTACACACACGTTGATCAAGCAATGCTCACTGCCAAAATACAGACTAGAAACGGGATCGACGCAAAGGCCTTCTTGGTCAATGTTTCTTGTGGATGGGCGGGGGATCTTTGGCATTGATTGGCAAAACAGGGACATCAATGGTTAATGCGCCCGCATTCATGAAGAATAGATCTACGGAAATCTTTCCGTCCGGCTTTGGTGGTTCTGTTATTTCGGTTAGGGTCAGCCGTACGCCGTCGGGACGCATAATTATTTCACGATGCCCATCCAAGTTCAGACCACCGGGTATTGGGTTAAGTCGGGCTTTGCCGTTGACACTCTTGGTTTCAAAAATGCCGATCGAACGGGCATTCGGGCTTTCGGCGCCGAGAAGATATTCCAACTTGTATGACGCATTGTGTATAGTTAAATAAACGTCGACGAGTTTTGGCTTTCGATCGGATATGCGCGCCCAAGCCTGTTCGACCAAGATGTCACCAACTCTCCAAGCCTGCTTCGATTTCGTGCCTTGATTCGCGAATGCCTCCCCGGCGAGGAACACCAAAACTGCCGCAAACAAACATCGAAGCAGGATTGGAGAGTTTAATGTCGCCTGTTTGTACCAATTCATCGTAAACCTCTAACAAATTTGGATGTTTTTTTGCGAAAGGCATCGTTCAACGTTTACCTGTCGCAGCAACTGACTTTTGACGACCAGTTGCATACTACCAGCAATTATCCAAATTGTCCGCGTCATGATTGGTTTTCCGTATCGATTACGCCTCTGTCCGTGTCGCACAATCGTTTGTGTCAGACGGATGTTTTGGGGGTGCAGGTCAATAGATCGCCACTTACGAACATATCAAATTCCTTCTTGAACCTATAGCTGCTAGAGCAACTATGTTGATCTGAGGCAGCAAGTTGGTGTCGCTTCGCCCATTTCGCAATGCAAGTCCTCCCCGGAACCCATGATTGCTGATTGCACAGGCTGATCACAATGGTCTGGGACTTGGAACTAGACGGAGAACTTCTGGCTTATGACCATTGAAGACATTGCGATGGTGATTGGGCTCGGAGCAATCCTCGTACTGCTTACCATGATTGTTTGGTCAATATGCAATCCTGCTAGAAGGATATGGCCGCCAAACCGTTCAACACCTTGGAAACAGGTAGGGGTTTGGAGTCTTGCAATAGCGATGTTTTGCAGTGCTTTTGTCGTAGGCGTATTGGGTTGGAATAGTTTGCAGCTCCCTGCGCAAATTCGGTGGAGCGTCGGGTTGCCGCTAATCATTGCTGGACATCTTGTTGTTTGGGGGGGTGTCCTCCAGCTCGGGATGAAAGTGACCAGCGGTCAGGTAGGAGTACTCAAAACAAACGGCTTCTACCGGTACTCGCGAAATCCGCAATATGTGGCCGACATCGGTATACTAATCGGCTGGGCAATCCTGTCCGGATCGGTGCAGACATTGCCAATTGTTGCGTTGGGGGCGATGTTGCTAGTAATTGCGCCGTTCGCCGAAGAACCATGGTTGAACTCAGTGTATGGCGAAGCTTACGAGCTTTACTGCCAGACAACCCGACGTTTTTTGTAGGCCCGGTGCAGATCAACAAGGGTGGAGATCGGGCAGTCGTGATGATCGTTTGTGTTACTGAGTTGGCTAGGCTGTCTCACTAAAGTTTGGTTTACGGAATCTTTCTTCAGTAATTTCAATTTTATACAATTGATTTTCAATTTTTATTACTATCTAGAAATAGTAAACAACAAGATTTAAAAAAATATTTGATAGCGTCCCAAGTAATAAGGGAAAGGGATGCGAAAATGATCTACAAAGCAATTGGGGCTACAATCGCTGCTGCAATCATCTCCATGGCGTCGGTGGTAGCAGCAAATTCTCACAGTGGAAAAGGTGAATTCGACAGTGCAGTGCGGGCCGCAGGTTTTGCACAGGAATACGGCAGGACGGCTCCACCAATCGGATGGGTGCAATTTTGCCAGCAGTTCAAGCGCGATTGTGAAGGAATGGCGCGTCGCAGGGGCAAATTTTCTCTGGATGAGCAACGCTGGAGGGAGTTGGTGCAGGTAAACACCTACGCGAACCAAAAGATTGAACCGGTCACCGATGAAGACAATTATGGACGACCAGAATACTGGACATACCCAGAATCCAGAGGCGACTGCGAGGATTACGCCTTGTTAAAACGCCGGTACCTCATGAACATGGGGTGGCCACGTGAGGCTTTGCTCATGACCGTCGTTATCAACCCGGATAAGTCTGGGCATGCCGTCCTCACTGCCGTTACGGATCGGGGCGAGTTTATACTCGACAACCAGAGCGCATATGTTTTACCACAGCGTCAGACGCCATACATTTTCGTAAAACGTCAATCCCAGATACATCCGCAAATCTGGGTCTCACTCAACCAGAACTTTGGCAAGAAGGTTCGCAACGTTGCCGGCCGCGAATAGGAGCAGCCAGGTAAGACCCTATTATTGAATCAGAACGCCGCGCAGGTCTCGGGAGGATATATCCAGAGCCCGGCGCGGTCCCACCGTTGTGCAAATTTTCTTAAAAAAATCCGCCTCTGATCGCAGCACACGAGGTCTACATCAACTTCTCTATAGCGGATGCAATAGCGTCCGGTGTTGCACTATGGCTGAAAACCAACGCGAGCTTCCAGTTCGGGTCCATCAAATAGGTGAACGCGGAGTGGTCGACGGGATAGTTTTCCGGGTCTTCGTCCTTACGCAACTTGTAGTACACTCGGAAGCGCTTTGTAACCGACTTAACTTGAGCCTCGGTACCCGTCAGCCCTACCAAATTCGGGTGAAACAGCGTCACATACTGCGCCAGTTGCTCGGGCGTGTCGCGCTCTGGGTCGACCGATATGAATATTGGAGTGACTTGATCTCTTTTGTCTTTTCCCAGTTTGTCGAGGGCATTGGCAACATTCTGCAAACCAGTCGGACAAACATCTGGGCAGAAGCTGTACCCAAAGAAGACAAGGACATACTTCCCTTTGAAAGCTTTTTCGGTCGTGACAGCACCTTGGTGAGATGTCAGTTCGAAAGGGCCACCTGTGTCGTCAGGCGCGTTTATGACACCGGGAGCGACGACGACGTTTCTTTCCGATCGCTTCCCGACCATAAACCAGACGGAAGTTGAAAACACTGCAATCGTTACGATGATGGCCACGCCCAACACAATTCTACGCATTCAACTGCCTTCTCGATTTGCTTTAAGGGATATTGCCATTTTCAGGATCCTTGTTTTTTACGTTCGGGTTTTAAGAACACCGGTGAAAGGTCGTGAGCCGGGTTTCTGTTGAAAAAATTCGCTGGCCGCAGCTTGAAGCTGTGCCACATCGTCGGAAAGATGGGAAAGTCCTCAGGCAACGTCAGATGATGAAAACCGATATTGTACCAGAGCACGACATCCTCGTTCACGACACTCTCTCTGTTGCTGACGAATTTTGGCAGACCTTGGCCCCCAGGTCCCTGATTGGGAAAGTCTCCGGCGGCCCACAACTCACGCGGTTTACGCCGGGTGATCCATAACGGATAGCCGGAAAAGAGAGCCTTCTTTTGCGGCGGATCGTCCGGTGAAAGCAAGGAGGTTATGGGATTGTTGGGGACAAGCCAGTATCCCGGGAAATGGCCGAGCGCTGTCTTTCGATTTGGATTGATCAAGCGCCAGAAGACTCTTTTGCGTTTGGCTCCGTGGTTTACAATACCCTCTTTGATCATTGGTGATGTTCCCACCGTCCAAAGTGTCCGTCTTGGGTTGCCCGGACTGGTTGTTTGCAGCTTCAACTGGTCGATGAGCAGCGTGTTTTGGGGACCATCAACATCAAGGTCCAGACGGAAGGAGAAATAGTGATCGTGATTAGGTGCAACGGTATATGGCGCGATCAGGTTTCCGAATTTCATGTCACTCTTTGCACCCGGTGAATCTGCGCGTGCAGAGGACACCATCTTCAATGCGTCCAGGCCGGTCGCGCCAATACGTACTTCGATAGTGCCGCGCAGTTGGAAGACATAGTCGACGATGTAATCATAGTTCCCGATAGTAGGGATCATGCGCACCACAAGCTCAACTTGTGGAGCCGAATATGTCTTGTCAGATCCGTTGTCATAGTGGCGCCAAGCGGGATTGCCGGTGTTGCGTTCAAACACGCAAACGGCCTTGCTGGCACGGAACATACCTCCGAGATCCGACGGAATGAAACCATCGATGTACACGGCGTTGTGCGGGCAGTCGCGACCGGGGGAAAGCCTTGAGATCAGGTAACCCAGACCGTATTCCCCCGCATCCATAAACGCTTTGAACGACCACGTTTTGGCCGGATCCATATAAGGAACATACACCTCGGACAGTGCCATCTGGTAGGCGATTAGCCGGTTCTGTGCTCCGTCTTTGAATCGGGCCAGAGAGATTACCAAACCGCTTCGGCGGTCGTTTCTCATGTGGAAATTCCAATTCTGCCAAGCAACCTCAATGCCGCCGCGCAGAGAAAAATTGGCGCCTTCTGGCGCGATGTTGACGACAGGGCGGAGGGGCGCCCGTCTCGGGGTGGGTTTGTTGTTGTAGCCAGGTATCTGTTTCGGCGGACGAACTTCTTGGCCGACGATAATATCGATCACTTCTCCAGTGTCTGCATCAACAGTCGCAATAACGTGATCAATGGGACGAGCTTGGAAAAAGTCGAGGCCATTTTCCGTGTCGAAACACGGAACCTTAAGTATCCTGCGTTTGCCGTTTTCGGGTTTGGCCACACCGCCGATTCCGATGGGCGTACAGCTCAACTTCGATAAGTCGCTATATCCCAGTTTGCGCATTTCCTGCTGCCATCGCGGGTTGCTCTTGACCGATTTTCTTGCCTGCTCCCACTCACCAGTGGTGATGGATGGTTGGACGTTGGGAATTTCTCGGTGCGAAACAACTTTCTCTGTGGTCAAGTCAACCAATGCTTCGAAGGTCCTGCGATCTCGGCGAAGAACGTAAAAACCTCTTCGCGAGAACGGCTTGCCCGGTTTCCATGACAGCACCTCTGGTTTTGGCATCTCCTCAAGGCGGGCAGTCGCAAACAGTGTCCTTTCATCGGCAAGGTCAGCTTTTCTTAAAAGTGCCGCCCCGAGTTGGACCTCCTGAGGCGTAAGCGCATCCATCGGATGAAACGGACCTAGAGATCCTTGTGCTGCTGCAGACCCAAGAAGCGCTCCGGCGAGCAAGAGCGCCAGAAAGAGCAGAGATACAGATTTCATCATCAGGACCTACTAACCGTATCAACGCTTGGCGATGAGCAGTTTGGTGTGTTCGACGCCGTGACCCAAGCCGTGTATGGAACACAACCGGCAAACTCGCGACGATTGTGACACTGTTGGTTTAGCCATACTGACTTTGGTAGTTCTCTGACGCCCGATGTAAAGTTAACTTTTTGTTAGTATCGGAACCTCAGGGATGTTTCGCCTACTCCGTTGGCCGGCCATTTTATTGATTCTGGTCGCCGGTTTTCAACCAACGTTAGCGCTGTCTCGTTTGACGCTGGGACCAATGCGGCCAATTTGACGCATCATTTATTGGTGGCGAGGAACGGACAACATCCTCTCCAACCGTCGATGTCGCTTAAACTGTCTCAAACGAGTCCAGTGTTGGCTCACAAGACAGTTGCCCATTGGGTAACATGCAACCGCAATCCGTTCATTCGTCATTCCTGTTTACCGCAAAGCGACCTTTTTGGCCGCGGTCTTGACTGGCTCCCGGGCAAAGTCGGGAGGCAATGTACGAGCCTGGCACTCACGCGTGTGTGATAAAATTTTAACTTTTCGATAACGAAGTGGCGTGATAGTCGTTCATTATGGTTCGCTTGCTGTGCATACTGCTTCTGCTTTTTGCGGGTTTGACGTCCAACGTTGGCTTGGCGGGGGCAGACGATTCACAAGTACAAACGGTGACAAGTGCTCACGCAATCGGTGTTTCCGAATTGCGCCAAGAGGATCGCATCGCAACGTATTGCTCCGTCTTTGTTAGCATTTTGTCGAAAGACGTGACGGGGCATGGTGAAAGAAGCAATTGTCCAAGCGATGAGTATTCGGGATGCGAACCGTCCAGCGGTCACTCTTGCGGACCTCACCTTAGTCTCTCCAATGACAGTGGCGCGAGGTTGCTTCACCAGGCCAGACTGAATCTGATTCCAGTCACAACTGAAGTACTTGGTGGCAAGAGTCGGACGGCATTATTCCGCCCCCCTATTTCTCGGTCCTGATCCAAAGTTTGCAATGCCGGTGCAATGCCGGTTGATCAACTTTCAACCTTCAGGACCGAATGTCATGATTGAACGACGTGCATTTTTACTCGGCCTAGTGTCCCTAACAGCATCTACCGGAAGTAGCTGGGCTCATAAGAAAAAAACTACTATCAGTTCAAAGTTTCTACCCCAGCGGGTTCGCTTTCGCGGCTACGAACCAGGCACAATTGTAATCGACCCTCGAAAGCGTTTCTTATATTTGGTCGAGAAAAGAGGGTTTGCCCGGCGTTACGGGGTGGGTGTTGGTCGGGCCGGCCTGGCATTAAGAGGACAGGCCATAGTTGGCCGCAAGGCTAAATGGCCGAGCTGGACACCAACGAAGAATATGATCCGACGGCAACCGCGGAAGTACGCAAGATTTGCAAGAGGGGTCCCGGGAGGCCCTTCTAATCCGCTCGGAGCAAGGGCCTTGTATCTCTACCGTGCAGGCAAGGATACGATGTATCGAATCCACGGGACCAACCAACCGTCGTCGATCGGAAGGGCTGTGTCCAACGGCTGTATCCGGATGCTCAATGCGCATGTGAAGGACTTGTTTAGGCGTGTGCCGGTTGGCACGAATGTTGTGGTGATTTGAACTGCAATTGCCGGATGCCTCATAAGCAAACTAGTGCGCCTTTTTGATGGGCCGCCACGTGCACTGCAAACGTAGCTTTGAGGATAATGCCCGCAGGGGACTACCATGCCATTCCCGATAGGAGCCGGAATTACATGCAAACATTTCAGACTATGGTCATAGCCGCGACCGTCTTGCTGTCATTGCTCGGAACCAAGCCCCAGGCGGTTGCCGCCACGAAATACAAATTCACGAACCAGCAGTGGAAGTCGGAGCGAATGTTTCAACGTCAGGAAGTGAGTTTTTCTACTGAAGAGAAACGAGGAACAATCATCATATCCACACGCCAGCGCTTTCTTTGGTACGTTTTGGGAAACGGAAGAGCGCTGCGTTATGGAATAGGTGTTGGCCGAGCAGTGTTTCAATGGAGTGGTACCGAGAAGATATCTCGGAAAGTTGCCTGGCCGATTCGGTATCCGCCCAAGGAAATGAGGGAGCGTGAGCCGGCTTTACCAATGTCTATGCCTGGTGGGATCGATAACCCACTTGGCGCGAGAGCCCTTTATCTCGGCGACACTCTCTTTCGTATTCATGGGACGGCGCAGCCGTGGACGATTGGCCCTAACTATTCCAGCGGTTGCATCCTTCTAACCAACGATAATGCCATAGATCTGTTCGAGCGAACATCGGTTGGCACAAAGGTGATTGTGCAATGAACAGGACAATAACATTGCTACGCTCTTTTTTGCCAAGAGGTGGGGTTGGCGCTGTCGTGTTGATTGTTGCGACTGGCGTTGCTTCTTTCCTTGTTCTGTCTCAGGAAGCTTCTGCTCAACAGCGCCGCAATTTCGCCGAACAAAACACGCACACGCAGACAAGTTACTTTCAAACTCGGCGCCAGCAATCAGCCAATTCCGACCGTGGTTTCTTCAACCGCTTGTTTTCGTTCCGCAGATCTCGTCGGTTGAGCGACGTCGAAATTCAAAACCGCTTGGCCGGACAGACGAAAAACAAAAAGCCGAAATTTTTCGTATACGAACCAGAACCCCTTTATCCGTTGCCGGATGCGAACCTTGAGGGCGAAACGGAAGCTACTCCGTTGGCTGAAGAGATCCTACGTATCCTCAAAGAACCACAGGTATCGAAGATACGTACTTTGAAGCGACAAGCGAAAGCAATCCGCGCTTTTTACAAACAACGCAAATTTGCTCCAATTTGGGTGAGTGACGATGGGCTGGAACAGAAGGCCCAGGACGTCTTGGCGTTTTTGTCTCGGGCGGATGAAGAGGGCCTGCAGTCCCATGAGTACCTCGCGCCCTCTATATCAAAAATTGATGATGAATCGAATCCAGGCGCACACAAGACGATGGCGTTGGCTCGTTTTGACGTGGAGCTCACGGTTGCATATTTGGAGTTCGCCCGTCATGCATCGGCGGGCCGGGTAGTGCCAGGCAAAATAGGCGCAGATTTCGACATAAAACCGGTTCCGGTAGACCCGACCGTGGCCCTCTCGGCTGCGATCAAACGCGGTAAGCCCAGCCGATTTTTAAGATCACTGCTGCCGGTCCATGAAGCGTACCTGCGCATGAAACAAGAACTAGCAAGATTCCGTGCGAAATTGGGAACTAAGGACGAGCAGACCGAAATACCGAACGGCGGACTAGTTAAGCTCGGAGGAGAAGATGATCGGATCCCTCTCATCCGAAAGCGCTTGACCGAAGTTGGGCTGCTTTCTGCAGCCACACGCCCAGCGCGGACCGAACCCGGGGATGTCGGCGACGCGATATACAACAGCTGGGTTGAATCGGAACACGGCACCCATGAGCCAGCGGCACACCTTTATGACGAGACAATGGAAATCGCGATAAAATCATTCCAGGCCTCCAGAAATTTGGCGCGAGATGGCATCATTGGACAGCGCACGATTGCCGCCTTAAACAAGCGATATCTTGCGCGTGCAGAACGCATTGAAAAGCTAACGCTGGGAATGGAGCGCATGCGCTGGATGCCGCGAGAATTTGGTTCCCGGCACATCTTCGTTAATCAACCGTCCTATGAGGCGCGTGTTATCGAGAATGGAAAGATGACGCTTTCGATGCGTGTGGTAATAGGAAAGACCCGATTTCCAACCCCAGAATTTTCAGACAAGATGGAACTCGTTGTGTTCAACCCGTATTGGAATGTTCCCAGGTCCATAGCGGGCAACGAGATGCTGCCTCAACTGTGGAAAGACCCGGGATATCTGGACCGTGCCGGCTACCAATTGTTGGACAAGCGCGGTCGTCAGGTCTCATCAACGTCAGTGGATTGGTCGTCCTATTCAGGCAAATCAATGCCGTATCGTGTCCGCCAGCCCCCCGGGCGCGGCAATGCGCTTGGAGCAGTTAAGTTCATGTTTCCCAACAAGCACGCTGTGTACATGCACGATACACCCGCCAAAAACTTGTTCTCGAAACTAACGCGCGCCTACAGTCATGGGTGTGTGAGAGTTCAAAAGCCCTACAAGTTTGCGCAAACGTTGTTGGGGTGGAGCAAAGAGCGCGTATCTTCGACGATAACCAACGGACAAAATAGAGAAGTGAGACTGGATCGGACTATCCCCGTTCATCTTTCCTACTTCACAGCATGGCCCGATCAGAACGGGATAATGCAATACTACGACGATATCTACCAGCGCGATAAGGCACTCCTTCGCGCCCTGGTTGTGAGCCGTTCCTTCCTGAGCAACTGACGAAAAAATGCGACCAAGCCGATGTGATGAATTGAATGCAGTAGCTTGCGTGAAGTATGTGAGGAGTGATCTAACGATGAACGGCCTTTTTATCAAGCGCTCGAGGAAAGTGGACATCCAATGGTGAATGTGTTCGATGCTTTCCAAGAGCGACTTTGGCCGTGGATATTTGTTGCTTGGCTGATCGCATTGATTTCCACATTGGGGGCGCTATTTATCGGAGAGGTCATGGGTCAGACACCCTGCCTGTTGTGCTGGTATCAACGAATTTTTATGTTCCCGTTGGCTGTGATTCTTGCTGTCGCAAGCTGTGGTCAAACTGACAGCAATGTATGGCGTTACGCATTGCCTTTGGCAGTGGTTGGCTGGTTTGTGGCCGGGTATCACAACTTGATCTACTTTGACATTGTTTCGACAGCCATCAAACCCTGCGGCGCCGGCCCCTCTTGCGGGGGAGAAGGGATGGTCATTTGGGGCATTGTGCCAATACCACTTCTTTCCCTCGGGGCATTCTCCATCATTGCATTGTTGTTGTTTGTCGTTCAGAAAAGGAATTTCAATGAGTAAGCGGATACTTGTCGTCGCGGTTGCTGTAATCGCGTTCGTGACATTTGGAGCGACCGCGCTCCTGTACAATCGCAACGATGGTTCCCAAACCGCATCTTTAACGCCGTTGGAGAGTACTCCGCTTGTTCGAGCACACTCTGTAGTGCTTGGTAAGAAGGATGCGCCCGTAACAATTGTTGAATTTTTTGATCCGGCATGCGAAGCGTGCCGCGCATTCCATCCAATCGTGAAGCAAATTCTCACCAAATACGAAGGTTCAGTTAAAGTCGTTCTGCGGTATGCAGCCTTTCATGAAGGGTCAGATGAGGCTGTGAGGATACTTGAAGCGGCACGATTGCAGGGACTCTTTGAACCTGTTCTTGAGGCGCTGTTGGAAAAGCAGCCGACGTGGTCAGCACACGGCGCACCTGATTTGAAAAAGGCCTGGCAAGCGGCTGGTGCAGCGGGACTGGATCTAACCAGAGCACGGAAGGAGCAGTTAATGCCGGAGATTACTGCAACACTCATTCAGGATGCCGCCGATGTTAAAAAAGTCGGCGTTGAGGGGACGCCGACCTTCTTTGTAAATGGAAAGCCGTTGCCGTCGTTTGGAAGCCAGCAGTTGGTGGACTTGGTTGTTAGCGAGATAGAGGCAAGCAACAAGAACTGACAGAATTGGGCCGGAGCAACGTAAACGAGAACGACACAATCGTCTCGAGCGGCTCTGGCGAGCGGTACGGTAGTTCTATTTTTTGCGACAGTATAGCTCCAGCTTGTGGTTCACGATTTCGTAGCCATGACGTTCGGCAATCTGCTCCTGGATTGCTTCTATCTCTGCAGACTGAAATTCAATGATCTTGCCGCACTCGACGTCTATTAGATGGTCATGGTGGGGTGTGTTAGCAGTCTCAAATCGCGCCGACAAACCCTCAAAAGTGTGGCGGTGGACGAGCCCTCTTTGCTCCAGTGCCGACAAGGTTCGGTAGACGGTTGCAAGGGAAACTGAGGTGTTGATTGCACGTGCCCGGCGTTGAAGCTCATTGGCATCAGGATGATCTTCGGCCTCGGCGATGACTTGCAGCAAAGCCATACGCTGGCGCGTAATGCGCACACCGTTCGAGCAGAGTGCGTCTTTGAGATTAATGGCCTGTTTGCTGATGTTTGCCATGGCTCGACCATATCCAGTTGCAATTCTTTTGCAAATAATATTTGCGAACGGTTCGCAATCGCATTGACAATTGCAACTCATTCGCATAATCATTTTAATGAAATTGGCCGTATTGTTTTTCTCTCCTGCGTCGGCGCGCATTGATTTTGCTAGGAGTGTCCGATGAATATTGGTTTGGGTAACGCTTTTAGCGCTGCCATTGGCGTTTTCATAACTGTTTTCGTTGCTTTTTCGGCTTCGGCCCATGTCGTTACCGAAGTGCCTTGGCATCCCGTCGCTGCAAGCTATCGGGTCATGCTATTCCTCGGAAATCTGAAGCCTTTGCCCTGGCACAAGATCCAAGCAGCTTTGGATAAGCCCTTGCCTGCGGCCGTCGGCTCGAAGTCGGCACTGCAAAAGCTGCGTGAACTGGGCAGCGAAGACGGCGGCGACGCGGGGGCATCCATAGTGAAGGCGATCTCAAATCAGGACCGGCAGTCGCTTTACGCCGCAGCGACGCGCACATTGTCCT
Organism: Hyphomicrobiales bacterium; assembly: GCA_021775835.1. Next base: position 19,603 of record JAJFHC010000270.1, read on the forward strand.
GGTCCTTGCGTCGCCATCTCGAATTGGCGACCGAGAAGCTGAATGTTCCGGGTCAGGCGGTTCGCCATGTAGAGGAGGCTCAGTCCCTTTACCGCGCTCTCGGCGATTTCATTCGACAGGCAGACGGCAAAGCCTACCAGGATCTTGGCCGCGCCTGGCTGGCGCTGACCAGCAGTCTTGGCTCTGCAGGGATCGGAGGCCAAGGAAAACGCATCGCGAACGAGGGTCGGTTTGCCGAAGCGCGAGATATAATCGACTCTTATCTTGTGGCTAATTTCGAGCCATCCAAATTCATTCCCCGTGAAGAACTGGCGCCTGTTCCGGAAAGCATTGTTGCGGCCGGCCGCAAGGTCAAACTCGCACCTTGGCTACCACCCGGCACCAATCTCAATGATCAGGATCCGTTGCCGTTGCTGGTGTTGAACTTCGAAGAACGCGGCATTGATGAAAAGAACCTGCCCCTAATTGCCTACGGCGACATGCTTTTCGACAGTCCTGTGATATTCGGTCAACCGGCGCGTTCGCTCGGCGTGACATGTTCGACCTGCCACAACCGATCTGACATCAATCAGTCGTTCTTCATTCCCGGCATCAGCCATCAGGCAGGCGCGGTCGATGTCGATGGCGAATTCTTCAACCCGTTGTTCAACGATCGGCGAAGCGACAGTTTGGACATCCCCTCGTTGCGTGGCTTGCGATTCACAGGTCCCTATGGTCGCGATGGCCGTTTTGGCAGTCTGCGCGACTTTACGCGCAACGTCATCGTAAGCGAGTTCGGGGGGAAGGAACCGACTCCGTTTATACTCGATGCAATGGTTGCCTATCTGTTGGAATTCGATTTCCTCCCAAACTCAAGAATCGAAGGGAGTGGGCGGCTGACTGCAGACGCCAATGCATCGGCCAAGCGAGGAGAAGAACTGTTCCGCAAGCCTTTCGAGCAAATGGACGGAAAGTCCTGTGCCACATGTCACATTCCTTCCGCCAACTTTCTCGACCGCCGTACCCATAATATCGGTTCCGCCGACGAAACTTACAAAGGCAGCCGTGGATCCGCCTTTGACACACCCACGCTGCTGGGGGCCAACTTCACTGCGCCTTACTTCCACGATGGATCGCTCCCTACTTTGACTAGCGTTGTTGACTGGTTCGACAATCGCTTCAAGCTGCAACTGAAAGAAACAGAAAGGGCCGATCTTACGGCCTATCTGCAAACGGTGGGTGATGCCGATGAGCCTTATGAAGTCTACAAGGGCAAACACACGCCGTTCCGCCTCGCCTTCGAAGAACTGACTACGTTTGCCAGCACACTCGACAAATTGCTGCCGGCGCGTGATGCCTATCATGCAAAACTGATGATCGACACCGTGGCGCCCGACTTGTCCGCAGATGCCAGCGGAATGGCAAATCTGCCGGCAAAACCGAGAGTCTATGAGCTGGCAACAATTCTCACAAAAGTTGGCGAGGCAATCGATCGCAGCGACTGGAATGAGGCAGAGGCCCGCTGGAGCGAGTTCAAGCAACGGGAGGAGCAGTATGACTCTTCAATGTACTGATCTGACCAGACCCGTATTGACACGCCGAAAACTGTTTAGCGGTGTTCTGGCTGCCGGTCTAAGCTCTCTGGTGTTGAGCCGTACACAGGCGGGAGAAAACAAGGAGCTTGTTCTCGCCTTTATACCGCAGGAAAATCCGGAAAAACTCATTGGCGACATCGGTGTTATCTCGGGATATTTGCAGCGCGAGATTGGTATCCGTGTGCGCGGCTTCGTCACCAGCGACCACGCAACCGCCGTTGAGGCATTGCGGAACGGCGATGCCGATGTTTCCTTCATGGGGGCACTGCCGTTTGTGATCGCTGAACGGGAAGTGGGAGCCGAAGTTTTGCTGTCGGAAGTTTACCGGGGCGCGCCCACATATCGGGGGCGAATATTTGTACGGCGTGGATCGGAGATCAACAGTCTTGCCGATTTGCGCGGCAAGTCAATTGCCTTTGCCGATCCCATTTCAGAATCCGGCTATCTTTATCCGCTGGAGACCTTCGTCAAAGCAGGGCTTGTCAAGCGCGGTGACGATCCAAAGTCATATTTTGGTGAAATGTACTTCGCCGGTGGTTACCAGCAGGCGATGCAGGCGATGGCAACGGGTTTGGTGGATGCGGCCGGTGCAAGTCAGTATGCCGAACTGCTCCTGTCTCCTCAGCAGCAAGCCGAGGTGAAGTGGATCGCAGAGACACGTCCGATCCCGTCTCATACGGTGATCGGGCGGCGTGGCCTGGACCCCGTGCTGCGAGAGAAGTTTGTCGCTGCGATGCTGAATCTGAACCAGCCCGCGTACAGGGCACTTCTAAAGCATGTCTACAGCCCGGACGGTTACGTCCCGGCCAACCCTGACGCTTTCGACGATGTCAGGCAGCTCGCAATTGCCTACGGGCTATTGAAGTGAGGCACTCATGACAAACGACGTCCCCCACCTTCAATTGCGCGACATCTCTTATACCTATCCGGGTAGCCCCGCGGCCGTTCTTTACATTGGTTCACTTGAGATTGAAGCCGGCGAAAAGGTGGCGCTGGTTGGAGCGAGTGGCGCCGGCAAGACCACGCTGCTCAAGTTGATTGACGGCCGGCTTCTCGGTTGGTCGGGAACGGCGAGGGTTCTGGGCCGTCCATATATGTCCCATCGACGCCCGCCACGGCGTTCCCGGGCGGACATTGGGTTCGTGTTCCAAGAATTTGCGCTTATCGACCGTTTGACGGTAGTTGAGAATGTGCGCATTGGCCGGTTGGGACGCACAGATCCACTGCGTTCTCTGGGCGGATACTTCAACGAACGAGATAAAAGTGCCGTCGAACGCGCGGTCGAAGATGTGGATCTGCAGGAATTGTCCGATGTGCGAGTAGATCGATTGAGCGGCGGTCAGCGCCAACGGGTCGGAGTGGCGCGGTGCCTGGCACAAGAACCTCGGATCCTGATTGCCGATGAGCCAGTCAGCAATCTTGATCCGTCCGGTGCAGAAAGCATTCTCGGGCTGTTGAAGGCATCGGTCGAAGACCGCGGCGCGACATTGATTGTTAGCTCTCATCAGCCGAAGCTCGCTTCAGGATTTGTCGATCGCTTCTTAGGACTGAAGCACGGCCGCATTGTTTTTGATCGATCTGCTGGCGGTTTGTCGTCAAAGGATTTGGCGGAGATTTATGGATTGCAACTTGCGAAGCCGGCAGCGTGACAACCTCTACAACCGACGGTAGCTTTGGTGGCAACGAAACGGATTGAACAGCAGCCGAGACCGAGGGAGTGGACGAGTTTCGGCGTGCTCATTGTTTTCGGAATGCTGGTGGTTTGGGGTCTGTTTGACACGGGGCTTGATCCGGCGCGCATTGCCACTAGCGGCCCACGCATTCTGGCATTCCTGGAGCGAATGTTTCCTCCGGATTGGTCCGTTCTTCCAACGGTTGTCGAAGCTTCATTGGAGACGTTCCATATCGCTTTCCTGGGGTCTGTCGCTAGCATATTTTTTTCTCTGATTTTGGGCACTCTTGCCGCTCAGACGGTGACGCCGCCCATCGTACATGTGCCGGCAAAGTGGCTGCTTGCCACGATCCGCGCCGTCCCGCTCATTCTCGTTGCCATGCTCATGGTCGGAGCTGTCGGTCTGGGCCCGTTGCCGGGCATTCTCGCCATCGCCTTTCATTCCACGGGAATGTTGGGCAAGTTCTACGCAGAGGCAATTGAAAGCGTACCCGCGCAATCACTGGAATCGCTCGACAGCGCAGGGGCCACATGGCTGCAAAAGATGCGGTTTGGCGCGTGGCCGCACATGGCACCGGACCTTGTTCGTGACACCTTGTTCCGATTCGAACTTAACGTGCGAGAATCTCTCGTGCTTGGATTGGTGGGTGCTGGCGGCATCGGCTTTTACATCCAAACCTACGTCCGCGCGTTCCAGTATGACAAGGCAGCGACACTGACGATCGTCGTTGTTGTGTTTGTGGTGTTGATCGAGGCCGGGAACAACCTTGCGAGAGCATCGTTAAGGTAGCCTGTGAACAACTCTTGATTGCTCTTGGCGACCTGTTTGACACGACGTGGCCCGGTTCGAGCCGGACGAAAGAGCCTTTCATTGATTTGCTGTTTAATCCGCGAGCGACATTCATCCGGAATGTACAAATGTCTTTCTGCAAATGCATTGGGTAGGATCACAGCATCCACACCTGTGCCTGTTTCTCGGACGCCTGCATGATGGAGCTTTCAGCGCGGAGCAACGGCGGGCGGAGTTCCCCCAGTTTGAGGGGCAGTTAAAGGCTAGCAGATTCTAGTCGCTCATCGACGCTCTTTTCGAAGTCTATCGGCGATTGATAACCGAGTTCGGAGTGACGCCAACCGGGATTGTACCAACCTTCGAAAAACCGGAAGATCGCCATGCGCGCCTCAGCATTGGTCTGGAACTTACGCCTGTCGAGGAGTTCGCATTCAAGCGTTGCGAAGAAAGTCAGCATGTCTTCTTGATCAATTCGTTTCTGATTCGTGCCTCTTTTTGGGCTGTATTGGTTATTGGCCTGATCGACGTCAGCCTTTCGATGTTACGCAGTGAAGGCCTCCTCAATAGCGACTTTGGAGAAACGCTCGCAGTGCAACAACGCGTGACATATCGTTGAATTTCTAGAGACGCCGGTTTAGTCTGGCGATCTTCGCCCGTATGTCTGGTAGATGCCAAACAGCATTGTGGCCTGGAGCTTGGATAATGGACACTGTCCTCTCGCTGATCAACGACTACGGAGTATTTGTTTATCTGCTCCTCTTCGGATACTGCGCGCTGAAAAGCGGGGCGTTGCCGCTCTTTGGAGGCTTTGCAGCGCAGACCGGGGCTTTGGATTTGGGCCTGGTCGTCGTCGCCACGTTTGCAGGTGGTTATATTGGCGATGAGGTGCGCTTTGCCTTGGCTCGCCGGTACGGCACAGGTTTCCTTGCCTCGAAACCTCGGCTTGCCGATCTGATGAAGAGGGCTTCTGTGTTGCTGGATGGCTATGGCTCAGCCTATATCTTCCTCTACCGCTATCCAAAAGGAATGCGCACTATTGGCGCGCTTCCGGTGGGATTGACGAACATCACTTGGCAGCGGTTTACAATTTTGAATGGGGCTTCGGCGTTGGTGTGGGCGGGTTTGCTGATCGGCGCAGGATATCTGTTTGGCGAAGCGGTCGAACAGGCTGTGAAGGACGGTTGGGGCCTGTGGAGCGTCGGCTTGCTCCTCGTATTTCTTGGGGCAACTGCTTTCGCTTGGTGGCGCATCTCAAGTCGAGCAGACAAGCCGCTTGGAACCTGAAGGGCGCTGAGCTTGACTGCGATCAATGGCACATAAGAGAAATGTCTGTCGCTGCCTCATCACGGCAGGACCACCCCCGAAAGCCGACGTAAAGGATACGCTCGTATGTTACCCTGAGCCGATCTGCCGAAAATCTTGATGCCAATCGAAGTCGCGTGTCACGATAAACTTAGTTGACTGCTAAACGGTTTGACGAGTTTCCAGTCTGAACAAACTTGGCTAATGTCCACCGTACCGGCAGCAGGCCAAAACGAACAACCCGATCAGCAGGCGCAGAAAGTAGCATAAACTACGCCAAATCCTGTCCAGCGATTGGGGAGTAGCTCACTGAACACAGCGTCATTGTTTTTGCCGTCTATGCAATTGCATGGCAGCACGCATCAAAGCCCGGAATGTGCTGGAGGAACGCACGGCCTGGATCAGCTCCAACTCCAAATCTTTCAGCGAAGCATCGGCTGGCTTGCCTCCTTGGAGCAAGCTCTCGATCTTGGCTCTGAGTTTGCTCGATAGCGGTGCTTTGCCGGCCATCACCTTCGACAAATGCGCTTGGTGAACTCCCAAGGACGACGCCAACTCGACCTGCGTCAGCTCTTCCTTCTGCTGACGCGTTTTTAGAGCCGCGATGATCGGGTCGTTCTTGCTTGTCATATGCATTACATATATGCTTTACATAATGGAGAGCAATACCATGCATTTTCGATGTTTTGAACCAGAGGACGAGGTCGTTCCTGGTGTGCGGTATGGTCGTCAAGAGTGGGTCCCAACACCGGCGTACTGGGCGGCAATGGCTGACCTCGAAGGTGACGAGGTCGACGACTACGTTAGCCCGCGAGGAACTCCATTGGCAGAGGATCTCGCATTCTGCGTTCTGGGCGGATATGGGGTGAAGATGGAGCTTAACCGCGCTGCGTGGGAACGGTTGGACGAGGTTGGAGCACTCCGAGCCGACGATGTCCCAAGCGCAGCCGAATTCGAGGCCTTACTCAGCGAGCCACTTTTGGTGAATGGTAGGCTGCACAAATATCGTTATCCAAAGCAGAGGTCTGGACGCCTGCACTTCGCGCTCAAGGCCATTCGGGATACTCCACCCGATACGAAAGATCCGATGGTTTTTCGAAGCAGTATGATGGAGTTGCCGGGCATCGGGCCTAAGACGGCGTCCTGGATCGTCAGGAATCATATCGGCAGTGACAACGTAGCAATTCTGGACGTGCACGTTCTACGTGCCGGTACGATGATCGGTCTCTTTCCCGAAACATACCGCCTCCCAGGTGACTACGAAGCACTAGAGCTAAAGTTTCTCAAGTTTGCCCAGGCTCTTCAGGTCCGTGCATCAATTCTCGACGCTATCATGTGGCGAGAAATGCGAATATTGTTCGGATAATTATTTCTCCGTGCACTCCTATCTTGCGATTACTTATTTGCTATGATCACTTAGGAGTGATTCAATGTCGAGCAAGCAAACACCAACAAATTCACGTACCGGGGCTGGTAACGAGGGGACTGGAGCCTCTGTTGGTGCAAATGGCGACGCATGTGATTTGCTTATCGACGTGGACCTCGAAGGCGTGCGACTACCCCGTTTAGCGCGACTTAAGATTGGCGACCCTCTCCGAGTGGAGCTCAGGGCCGAAGGGCAGTTCCCCACTGTCATCTGCGTGGATGCCGAAGGCGAGATCGTAGGCGCTTTATCGGCGTTCCTAAACTTGGCGCGTCTTATAAAATGCCTGAGGGACGGCGTAAATTATCAAGTGGAGGTCACGCAGATACGGCCAGGTGGATGTCATGTGGTTGGAAACCGTGTGCCTTGATGATAGTAGCAGCTGGGCTCTACCGCGAAGAATGCATTCGGCCGACGTGGTCACGAATATTCGGCTCCGGAGGCAGAGCAGCTGCAACCGTTTCCCGGTTGTCACCTGGCACACGGCTTGTCGCATATGCGTGCGAGGACTGGGCCGACGACGCCGAGCACTCGATGGCGGCTTTCGGCGTGGCCGCCGAGCTCCAACCGATCCGAGAGGACATTGCGTTCCACTATCTCCATCCGCTCTCGCATGCAGAGCTCACTGGCGCGCCCGAAACACGTTACGAGTCCTTACGGGTTGCCGGGGAAACGGTGCTTCGATTCGGTTACGTCGAAGGAGATGCAGTGGTCGATGCAGGGAGAGCGGTCTTTGATCCGCAGAATGCCGACGAAGTACGTAGTTTCAGGGAAAACGGTTCCAAAGCCGAAGTGCTGGCGATCGTCCTCAACGAAGTGGAGCTGAAACTCGCGACGGGCGACGCCGGTGAGGAAGGGGCTCGAGGACTTATGCAGCATTCCGGAGCATCCGTCGTCGTGATTAAACGCGGACCGTGGGGAGCGATTGTGGTCGCCGATGGTCTGATCGCACACGTCCCTGCCTATGCGGCCAACGCAGTTTTCAAGATTGGCTCGGGTGACGTGTTCAGTGCGATATTTGCTCATCGTTGGGGCGAGGTGAACGAAGACCCAGTGGTAGCGGCTGACACGGCGTCCCGCGCAGTGTCCTCTTATGTGGAGACGCGAAGTACGCAAGTGGATCTTTCCCAGTTAACCACAATCCTGCCACGACCAGAGCCTAATCCAGCGAGCAAGATCTATTTGGCAGCGCCATTCTTCACATTGGCCCAACGCTGGATGGTGGAAGAAGCTCGTAGGTGCCTCATGTCCCTTGGTGCGAAAGTCTTCTCGCCCATCCATGACGTCGGATCGTACGGGGATGCCGAATACATCGCCAAGCGCGACCTGAATGGATTGGAGGACTGTTCAGTCGTGCTGGCGTTGCTGGATGGCGACGACGCCGGGACCCTGTTCGAGGTCGGCCATGCGCATCGGCACGGCATACCCGTCGTGGCGCTTGCAGAATCGCCGCGTCCGGAAAGCCTCACCATGCTCCAGGGCACTGGTTGCACGATCGTGTCGGACTTCTCCACCGCCATTTACGAGGCGATCTGGGGAACTGCCCGATGAAGGCCCTCCTGATGTCTGGTGGATTGGATTCCGCAGCGTTGGCGCATTGGCTGCGTCCCGAGGTCTGCCTCACCATTGATTACGGTCAGATAGCCGCCAAGGGTGAGTTTGCGGCATCTTCGGCCCTTTGCATTGCTATGGGGCTTGAGCATCGATGTATAACCGTTGACCTGTCCTCTCTGGGCTCGGGTTGCATGACGAATCGTCCGACGGCGCCAGAAGCGGCTGCGGCGGAATTCTGGCCCTACAGGAACCAAATGCTTGTTACTCTGGCCGCCATGATGCTGATGCCCGAAGGCGTCTCAGAGATCATGGTCGGGGCGGTCTCCACCGATCGGCATGCCGATGGCAAGGCGCCTTTCTTTCGAGCGATGGATCGTGTGCTATCGCTTCAGGAAGGCGGTATCCATGTCAGTGCACCGGCGCGCCATCTCTCAACGCCGGCGTTGTTGCGCAAGTCAGCGTTCCCTTACGATCTTGTAGGGCTGACGTTCTCTTGCCACGTCCACCAGTTTGCGTGCGGTCAATGCGGTGGGTGCCTCAAGCATCGTGAATGCGTCGACACCGTCTATTGTAGAACGAATGAGCGGGTAGTTTGATGGGAGGATACGCACCGGATCAGATCAAGAAGACGAAGGGAGGCGCTGCCCCACCGACAGTCGTTGGTGATGGCTGCGACCTCGCATTCCAGACAGAGCTCGTGGGAGTGCAATCAAGCATCAGCGATGGGCTCAACAAGGATGATGAACTCGTGGTCAGCCTTCACATCCAAGGCAAGATCAGAAGTGTGGTCTGCGAAACTACTGCTGGTGCCGTCGTTGGTACCTTGGCTGCATTCCGGGGCTTGTCCCGGCTGATTGGTTGCCTGGAACAAGGCGTGGGATACATCGCCGTCGTCGAAACGGCATCTTTCTCCCGCTGCTCAGTCAAGGTGTTCCGTCGATGATTTCCATTACAGGCGGTGTTTATGCCGAACGGTGCAAGTATCCGGTTTGGGATCAGATCTACGGCTCCGGGCTGAGGGCCGCGATCGCCATGAGCGCTGTCTCGGATACGGTGCGGTTGCACGCTTACGTCCCCGACGAATGGATGGAGGATGTCGAGACGACCTTGGCGAGTTTCGGTGTGACCGGGCAACTGCGCGTGTCGGATCACCAAATGACATTCGAATATCTGAATACCTTTCAGCCGAATGCGCTGCCTAAAGAACTGTCACCTCCCTATCCCGACCTGGTGGTGGAAGACGAGGTGGTATTGCGGTTCGGCATTCTGGAAGGCGGCGCTTGTGTCAAAGGCGATAGGGTGGTCTATGATCCGCAGTCGCCGAACGCGTCGTTCTATGACAACGGATCAACGGCCGGTTGCCTGGCGATGATTGTGAGCGGTCGCGAGCTCCTGAGTTTGGTCCCGTCCTACGCAAAGGAAGGCTCAGGCGACAAACCGGAGCGCCATATGCCTGACGAGGATGTTCTCCTTGCCGCAGTCGTCGCGCAACGCGATCTGCCTCAACCGCCGCAAGTTGTTTTGGTGAAGGACGGCCTAGGCGGTCTGATGGTTTTCCAAGGGGATCAGCCTGTTCGCGTCCCGAGTTATGCGGCCGAAAGTTTCTTCAGGATCGGCTCTGGCGACGTCACCGCTGCGGCATTCGCGCATGCTTGGGGCGAACTGGGTTGGGATCCTGTCGATGCGGCACACTACGCCGCCTGCTGCACGGCACATTTCGTGGAAGGACCTCGCCTTCCACTCCCTAGCGTCACGGAGGCGTGCAAGCGAATGCCTAACATAGCTCGCCGCGGAGAGATCCGCATCGTGGGATTGGGCGACTTCGAATTGCAAGCATTGGTCCTCACGACGCGTTCATGGCTGAGTTACCTCGGCGGGATCGTCAGGCACGTCACATTTGGGTTGGATGGTCTCGACTCCAAGATCCATGAAGGCGTCGACCTATTGCTGGTCGGATCCCGGTGCTCGACTATCGAACTCGAAGCTGCTGCAAGAGCCGGTCTTCAGCCAACAGTGGTTTTCTGGGCCTCTGCCGAGGCAGATTCTTCAAGGGACTATTTTCCGGGTGCAGTAGTGGCCCGCGACTATGCGACAGCACTTTATCATGTCATGAGAAGCCCGGAAGGATGAAACCACCGCAGTTCAGGGGCCGACCCGAAGAAGCAGCTTCTCGCAATTATCGCACGACCAAGACTGGCAAGTCGCCGGAGGATTTCGTTCGGGAGGCTCATGACCGATGGATCGAGTTCATCGAATTCATTGATGCGCGTGCCCACACGCGATGGGTGTTTCGAGGCAGCGCATCCCGTAATCATCTATTCGTGCCAACCGTAGGGCGGCAAGCCGCCACCTATTCCTATTTGAACGAGGAACGCCTTTTCCGCGCGTTCCAACGATCTGCGGACACGATGGTGGCTACACGTCCTCTGTCGGACTGGGATTGGCTGGCCGTTGCGCAGCACCATGGTCTACCAACTCGATTGTTGGATTGGTCCACCAATCCCCTAGTCGCCTGCTTCTTTGCCGTTGCGAGTTTTCCCATGGGAGGGGACGCCGTCGTGCATGCCTATAGCATTCCCGACGATGACGTCATCGACCCGAATAAGAACGAAGATCCATTCTCCATCGACCGTGTCATGTTCCTGTTGCCGTCGAAATCGGTAGGCCGCATCATTAACCAACGTGGATTGTTCTCAGTGCACAATCAACCCAGCGTGCCTTGGGACCCACCGAAGATGAATGAGTTCATCATACCCGCGTCGATGCGGGCGCGGTTCCGGCGGGGACTGTTCAAGATGGGCATTGACCATAGTCACATCTATCCCGATTTGGGAGGCCTGTGCGAGACCTTGAAGTGGCGGTACGAAACCGGCATCGGCATCGGCGACCCAATGATCGGATGATAGGATGGACCAGTTGAAAACTCTTCGAGAAAATATCATAGCAGCAGTGAAGGCCACAGAGCTCACGGAGACGGATGCCTGGCAAGCCCTGTCTGCGCTATCGTCGAACACATATGTCGACACGATCGAGACGTTCGACGACGAAGTTCGGATCGACGGTGACCGGTTCGAAGGTCCGTTGACATGGCACGTCACCCTCTACTATGGGCAGCATGCGTCCGAGGACGAGCTCATCATCTCAGACAGTTTCCCTGGGAGTTTCGAGGGACGTCTTGAGGACGGGGTTCCATTGATTGAACGCATGCTGGCCGAGGTGTCATCATTCTATGAATGATGCTCGTATTGCGATATCGCGGTGTCGCCTACCAGTTATGTGGTGCTCAACGCTTTCATTGCCTGCGTGCTGGTATTGAACTGGACGATCACGCATGTCGGCTTCGAAGTTAGCATCCGGTGAGGGCCACACCGACCAGATGCCAGCAGGTGAGCCTTGTGAAGGCGGCCCCAATCCAGTCGTTCATGAAACGTGCAATGAATGACCGCTTCCCGCCCACAACGCCCGTGTCGCACACGGCCCTTATGTATGTACCGGCTGCTGTTCGCAAATGATTTTTTGCATGTTCTCGGAAGTCGCTCATATGTATCCGGCCTGTTGATCGACACGCGGGTCGTGGCCTTGTTGGGACTACGCTCGCACCGTGATCTCATTAGCGGAAAGGTCTATGGTGACCGAAAGGGCCGTCAGATTCTGGGGGCGTATTTTTCCGTTCCATGCTTTCTATCGTTCGCGAACTCCTTTGGATGATTGCTAACTTCAGATGCCAGCCATCACCTCATCTCGTTGTGCATCGAATGCCCTGCAGTTTCTCAAGACACTCCATGCGATGCGTGCAAGTTTGTTGGCTAATGCAACAGCCAGCTTGTTGCGGTGCATTCGCTCGGCAGCCTTGCTGAGCCAATCCCCAAAACTGAACTTGGGCCAATTGTGTGGCCGCATCAAAATGACCTTCGCTGCCTGAACCAACAACATTCGCAAATAGCGACTGCCTCGCTTGGAGATTCGCCCAAGGATTGTGCGCCCGCCAGTGCTGTACTGCCGTGGAACCAGCCCAAGCCACGCTGCAAAGTCGCGTCCCCGATCAAACGCTTCACCTTGTCCGATAGCAGCAACCATCGCCGTGGATATCATCGGGCCGATCCCTGGGATCGTCATCACTCGAGCGCAATTTTCCTCAGTACGGCTGATCTCCTCAATCTCAAATGAGACTGCCTCAATACGTTCATCAAGTCCCAGCCAATCGCTGCGAAGGCCAAGCAGAATATTGCGCATGCGTGGTGATATCTCGTCACGCCGGTTCTCAAGAATCTCATCAAACGAATTGTTTAATGCTCGCAATCCTCGGCGGACTGTGATGCCTTGTTCAATCAGAAACGCACGTATCTGATTGATCGTCGCGGTCCTGCGCGAGACCAATCGCGATCGAACTCGATGCAAAGCCTGTAAATCAAGCTGATCCTGGGACTTCTCTGACACGGTTGGAAGATTGGGACGCAATGCCGATTCAGCGATTGCTTCCGCGTCGTTGTAATCGTTCTTCTGTCCCTTGATAAACGGCTTCACATAGATTGCCGGGATGATCCGTGGTTCAAACCCCAGACCTCGCAAGGATCGGCTGACAAAATGCGCACTCAGGCAAGCTTCCATACCGACAATACAGCGCGGCAGCTTCTCAAATGTCTGATTCAAGGCAAGTCGCTTGATCTTCTTTCGGAGCACCAACTCGCCAGAGTTATCAAAGCCAACCAAGTGGAACGTGTCTTTACCGATATCAACACCGACAACAGCCAGGCCCTCTAAATCATCCAAACTTTTCATAGTCATATCAGCTTCTCCTGTTTCAAAACTAATCATCAAAGATTAGCCTACCGGGGGAAGCAACCGGTACATCCCATTACCGGACATTCGTGCTTTTTGCCGCGAACGTCGGCTCTTAGCCCTAACCCAGGCGTCAGTTTTCGGCGCAATATTACTGAGGAATGCTGAATGGTATGAGCGCTCGCGTGATCTCGTGCAGGTTTTCCTTCAGCGAATGTCTCTTCCTCTTGAGGTAATCCAACCAATCGGCCCTGCGCTTGCGATCAGTCGGAGTTCGGTATTCAATTGGTCGCCTCCTGACTTTCAATCGGTCGGCGTTGTTTGTTCAAAAAAGGCTGTTTCGCAAGCATCATCATCCAACCTGGCACACTACCCCCGTAGCAACGATCCGACAGGTCTGCGTAGGTGTCTACGTCCGCACCGGAATGTCTATGACTGGCCTGAACACCTCAAGCTGCGTTGCATATTTGCGAACGACCTGGTTGTAGAAGTCGTCTACCTTTTTCGCGCGAACAGTGACGATCATCGAATAGGGGAGCTCTGGGCTCGACTTGGTATTTCGTCCCTCCATCCGGGCATTATAGTGGACATCAAAGCAGGGATTGCTCAGTGAGGACCCTCGAAATCGCTGCGTTCGGTGCAGGCAGTTCTCCCACTTCCAGGCATCACGGCGCGCTTCCTCCTCCTCGACGGTCTTGGTCGGATCGGTGAAAAACGACTTTGTGTTGGCGTGTTTTTGTGTCTCGTTTTTGTATTTCCCATCGTGAGGCCGGAACCTCGGGATCAAACCGGCTCGGGTGTAATTGCTTGGGTGATGAGGATCGGTCTGCGATTTGAAGCACAGCGTGGCCATAATTTCGACCATGCCCTCAATCACGCCGTCGGGCAACGGCACCGGGATGCGCAAGAATTTTCCCGGAGAAATTTCGCCCTGATAGAGAACCCGAATAGAGTCATCAGGCACCGTCAGAACGTCATTGAGCTCTTGTTCGACGCGACCCCAACCAACCTCCCGCAGGTCGCGTTCACCGCGCTCAGCCGTATGCACCATCAAAGCGCGTGTAGTCAGCAAATTAATGTTGGTCCCAAGATGCGCCTTGATACCCGCGCCCATGCGCAACAACGCGGGGGCGGCAAACGATGTGCCGCCAGTGGCCTCCAGAACCGTTTCATCTTGATGAGACGCCACCAAGAACGGCCGCTCGAGTGATCCGCCAAATCCAACCACGTCCGGTTTGACAAGACCCGGACTTCGCCCCGGACCCACGGAGCTGTAGTTTGCGCGATTCCAGTTATTGCCAGTCCGATCGCACGCCCCAACAGCCATGGCATTGACGCAGTCGGCCGGAACCTGGACGCGATCATATCCGAGAATGGAATCTCGGTCTCCGCCATTGCCTGCGGCGATCGTGGCCAAAGTATCGACCTTCGAAAACCGCTCATCCAAGACAGCCGTCCAGGCATCGAGCTCATCATCTTCGATAGGAAGTTCCGGACCGATACTCAGATTCACCAAATGATAGTGCTGGCTGTTCAGAACCTGGTCGACCCGCCATAGTACCTCGTACATCTCTTTGGGATTTTGCCCCGGTGCCGCGTCAAGAACGCGGTAATGATCCACGTTGGCATATGGACGTGGTGCCTGTTCTCCTGGGTGAAGATGCCCGAACAAAAAGGCGGATGTGACACCCAGCCCGTGTTTCGTTAACTCGACGTGACCCCCGCCAACGCCGGTGGCATCGATGGGTGTTGCCCAGGACGTTACGGCATGATCGTCAGGCAAACCACCATCGAAAATGGCAACTTTCAGATCCGGGTCGATTGCCTCTTCATCCGGATACTGCAGCTCCTCAGCCGGGGCAGCGGTGGTGCGCACCGTCGGGCGCAACATGCGCAGCCTCGGCATTTCGCGGAGCGCACGCACCACGGTGAATGTCGATATTGCTTCTGCAAGTTCAACCGGCGCATCCAATCCAACAAAACACAATCCGCCCGCATAAAATCGCTGATCAAGATCGGCATCGATCCCAAACTCGCGAAGATACTGGCGGAATTGGTGCAAGAGTCGGTTCTCGCCGTAAGGCTGACTGGTGTGCAAGACAACCTCGAACATGGCATCGCCATCTGATGGCAGTGCGCCCTTGATCTTGTTGGTCGGCGATGGCGCCAAAATCTCTTCGATCGTCACTAGGTCATCTGCCGGACGCGTTCCAACCGACAGGTTCGGTAGCGTGTCTTGCCAGGTTCTGAGCGCGTGGCGCGTACCCATGACAAAGAGCTCAGTGGTCACCGCCGGTTCGGGCTCTCGGTCCTTTGACTTCTTCTTGGGTGTAATGCGCCGCGGCTTGCTGCCGATCGTCTCCAGGCCTGCGTTCTTGAGAAGTTCCTGAGGATAATAGGATTTGGCGATGTATTCGGGATTGAGCGTCAATGAAACGACGGCCTGGTCATCCGGGCAGGCTGCATCTGGTAGGTCGTCAACCGCCTGGACGGCGGTGTGCAGCATAGGCTGCAATCTGTCACGGGCTTCGAAAAACGTGTAGGGCGCCTGTTTGTCAGGCGCTGCCGATCTTACGACGACGTTTTCGGCAAGACGCTCGCCGCGGCCGAGCAAAAAATTCCGATTACTCATTCTTCACCAATCTTGATTTGGAGTACTTGGCTCCTGCGACGCGCTTGCGAATGGTGTCACGCGAAACGCCGGTTAAGTCGTGGGCGGTCCGTTGAGACGCAATCCCGGATTCCACCAGGGCCTTGGCGAGATCAATGCGCTCTGATTTCGACAGTCTATGACCTCGAAAAAGCCCGATCATGTGTTCGTCCACCAGGCCACCGTTGATGGCCGCTACCCGTCTGGCCGAAAGAATGTCTCTTTCGATGTCGCTGAACGACAGCCCCTTGAACGCGACACCCATGACACGCGCCCACTTCTTCGGATCGTCGCTCTTGTTTGCCAATAATCCATGGGTAAAGGCTTCGATGGCATCGGGATCCGGTAGCGGAAACTCTGTCACCATCTCAAAGCGGCGCCAGATCGCTGGATCGAGCAATTCGGAGTGATTGGTCGCAGCAAGCAGAAGTCCGCTCGAAGGCCAGTCATCGATCTCCTGGATTAACACAGTCACGAGCCGTTTCAACTCACCAATTTCGCTCTGGTCATCACGCCGTTTTGCCACCGCGTCGAGTTCATCGAGAAGCAATACGCAGTCGAGTGATTTCGCATAATCCAGCACATGCCGGATGTTGGTGCCGGTACGGCCGAGAAAGCTGCTCATGACGGCAGCAAGGTCGAGAACCAAGAGCGGTCGGCCAAGGGACTTCGCGACCCAGCGTGCCGCCATCGTCTTGCCAACACCCGGCGGGCCGATGAACAGCGCCGATTTTGTCGGCTGCAGATTCTGTTCAAGCAATGCATCCAGATGAGTGCGTTCATCGACAAGACGGTGCAGGTCTGTCGCAATTTCGTCCGCGAAAACCGGCTCGTGATCGAGCGTTGGATGCTCTTCCACCCGCAACAGCTGAATCCGCGTGTCGACATCGACCGGCAATGCCGTTTCGCTCTTTCGGCGAAGCGGCGAGGCTCGTGACGGCGACTCTCTCAACAGAGCCGTAACCTGGGCGGCCAAATCAGGAGCTGTCTCGCGATAGGCTTTTGCCAGTCGGTGCAACAACAGCTGCACATCCTGATTCCGACCCGATAGCGCAACGCGCGCCAAATGTACGATATCTCCTTCGACCTTACCCAGTTTTGCCATGACGTGTTCACTCTCCCTCGCTGCTTGACGGTTTTTATACAATGAGAAATGGACTAAAACAATTAACAAAATTGGAAAGTAGTCCACTATGTGCAGAAAGCATCCATATTGAAGGATTTTCAGGGTGGACTACAGACACGCCATAAGTTCACAAAACGCGACGCACGCCACACTAAAAGGCGCGCAGATGGGTGGTGCGCGTCAAGCGGCGAGAACGGTTCACATGGGTTTTTGCTCGGGTTAACCCCTCACAGGGTTCCGGCACTTTTACCTGCGGCTTCTCAGGAACTGCAGATATTCGAGCAACTTTTCTTCTTCTTCGGCCGTCAGATTGTGCTCGGAAAAAGCAGACACTTTGCGCCGACCAGGCTGGGATTGCCCAGATGAGACCGAATAGCCGGCCATGTCCATCAGTTTCTCGTAGCTGATCTTGTAAACCTTCGACAGCGCCAAGAGAATATTGGGCGATGGCTTTTTGATCTTGTCGTTTTCAATCTGCGACAGATAGGCATTGGAAACCTCTTTTCCGGTGGCCTCCTCAACGTCGCGCAAAGTCATTTTTCGATCCTGTCGGATCGAGGCCAGGTGCTGGCCCAGTGAAAGAAGAACGGCAATTTTTTCGGATGAGTCCAAACCAGGGCTCCTCTGGATCAGTCTGAAAATCCCTTTAAACTTAAGGCTTTTTGCTTGATGTGTCAAGCGTGCGTGATATTTGCTTGACATACCAAGCACGCGTGTCTTATACAGCAGACATCGCGGCAATGTCGCCGCCGGACAAAAAAGGAGACTGAACTGATGTCCGCCAACCCTGCAAAGCATCCCAAGGATGATGGGGTCGAATGCGTCCTCGATGAGGTCATCGACCTGGAAGAATACGCCTGTCTTGGAAAACAGCCGCCGCTTGCCAAAGGCTATCGGCTGAAGGTCAACGGCAAGGCCTTTGTCATCCAAGACGCCAACCCGACTGGTCGCGAAATCTTGACCCTGGCAAACCTCTTGCCGGCCGAAGATTACACGCTGCGGATCAAAGCGGCTGGCGCGCCGCCCAAAAAGATCCCGCTCGACGAACCCGTCGATCTGCGTGCCCGCGGCGTTGAAAAGTTCAAGGCGCTTCCGCGCGATCAGACCGAGGGCTAATCCCATGAACCTGCGCCGCGACTTTGAACTTTCCGAAAAAGACCGTGCATTTCTTGAAAGCTATGAGCTGCCCTGGGAGACCGTCCTCGACGGATCTCCCTGGGTCCTCATCCACGGCATGTCGACACCAAACGGGTACAATGAGCGCAAAGTCATCGCGGCGATCCGTATGGAAACGGGCTATCCGCATGCGGAACTCAACATGGTGTACTTCTATCCGGCGATCAGCCGGAAGGATGGAAAGCCGATCGGGTGCGCCAACGTGATGCAGGCGATCGATGGCCGGCAGTTTCAGCGCTGGTCCCGGCATCGCACATCCCAAAATCCGTGGAAGCCCGGCCTCGATTGCCTGGAGACCCATGTCTACCTGATCGAAGACTGGCTGGACCGGGAGTTTGAAAGATGACCGACGTAACACTTGCCTTGTCAGGTGATCAGCATGAACACCTGAAGTCGTTCTTGTTTCCCGGCGACGGCAACGAAGCTGTCGCTGTCCTCTTATGTGGCCGGCGCGCAGGCGACCGCTGGCACCGGCTTTGCGTCCGCGAAGTCCATGCGATCCCGCATGACCATTGCAGCGAGCGCACGCCACGCAAAGTGACGTGGCAAACCGACGCGATCGCGCCGATACTTGAGCGCGCTACCGCGCTCGGACTATCCTTCGTCAAAGTTCATAGCCACCCTTCAGGTTACCCTGCGTTTTCGGACATCGATGACGAAAGCGATCGGCTCTTGTTGCCCATGGTCCAGGGGTGGATTGAAGCTGACATACTCCACGGCAGCGCCGTTATGCTGCCGGATGGCGAAATGTTTGGACGTTTCATCGGTCCTGACGGATCGTTTCATGAAATCAGCACGATCAGTGTCGCAGGAGACGACATCCACTTTTGGTATCCCAATTCTGGAACTGACACCCTGCCAAGTTTCACGGCGTCTCATGCGCAGGCCTTCGACGAAGGCACGATTGAACGGATGCAGAAAATGACATTTGGTGTAGTCGGTGCGTCCGGCACCGGCAGCCCGACCATCGAACAACTGCTGCGTCTTGGGGCAGGGAAGATCATCGCGGTCGATGACGATGTTGCCGAGGATCGAAATATCAACCGGATCTTGAACTCGTCGCTCGAGGATGCGCAGGAACAGCGCGCCAAAGTCGATATCTTGCGAAACGCCGCTGCACGCGCCGGCCTTCCGACAGAGTTCATCGCGATTGCAAAGAGCCTGTGGGATTCCGATGTCATCCGCCTGATCGCGCAATGTGACGTTGTGTTCGGGTGCATGGACACGGTGGACGGACGTTACCTTCTCAATACGCTCGCCGCACATTACCTCATTCCCTATTTCGACGTTGGCGTACGTCTCGATGCCGTCCGCGAAGGCCCCGATAAGGGACAAATCACGGAAGCCTGCGGAACCGTCAATTACATCCAGCCCGGGCGGTCATCGTTGATCAGCCGCGGCCTCTTTTCCATGTCCGATGTGTCTGCCGCCTCTTTGCGGCGCCTTGATCCTGACGCGTATGACCGGCAGGTTCAGGACGGATATATTCGCGGTGTCGCCGGCCACCGTCCAGCCGTGATAAGCGTCAATATGCTCGGATCTTCCCTCGCCGTGAATGAATTCCTGGCCCGGCTTCATCCCTACCGCGAGGAGCCAAACAACGCCTATGCCGCCTTGACCTTCAGCTTGGCCAGCGCGGAGATGTTTCCGGAACCTGAAACCGGCATATGCGAGGTAATTTTGCCTTTTGTCGGCCTTGGGGATACTGAACCGCTTTTGGGTCAGCTGGAATTCAGCAAGGCGGCCAAGAGATGATCTGGGTCAGCTCCTTTGCAGTTTGGCTTCGCCGAATATCACGATCCGCATGGCGGTGGGTTTATGATCTTGTCGTCCCGCCGTACAAAACGAAAGTGGTCATTGGCGATCTTCCAGCAACGCTTAAGCCCCGCACGTTATTCATCGTCGAGGATGACGGGTACCGTGAACAGGCAGCACTGATGTGCCCGTGCGGGTGCGGCCGGATCCTTCATCTCAACCTGTTGCCAGATGATCGCCCGCTTTGGCGTATTACCGAGTACCCGGATGGAACAGCCTCATTGCATCCCTCCGTTTGGCGTAAGAAGGATTGCGGATCGCATTTCTGGTTTCGCAAAGGCAGGGTCCAATGGGTTCGGGCTCGCCGACACCCGCTAAAAAAACTTCAGCAGATTTTCCGACAATGAAGAGCAACTGCAATGCGGGTAGTCGGCCAGGCATCGGCAGGGTCGAGTATTGGCTTGGGGTCGTGCGCACTCCTACCGGCCTCCCGTTCAATGGACTGGTGAATGCCGCATTGCGGACGTTGGTAGACGGCGCAGCAAAAGTCCGCTTCCCGCCCTTCAATGCCATGTGTGGATCCATCGCTAGGGCTGCCTAGAAGGCGAATAGGACAGTAGACGGATCAGATTCATGTATTCCAAGTAAACTACACAAAATGTGTAAGGGATCGATAAAGCCCTTTTAGCGCGATATTTAAAAATCGGAGTATAAGTTGCAATCATTGGATTGATTGCTGAAATTCACACAATTTTCTTCCCCGTCATTACGCACTCTCTTCCCCGTCGTTACGCATTCACCAACGGTACCAATTTCGACTATTAACTGGGTGGCAAGTGGTGCTTCTGGTCCTGTTCATTCTTGAGAATTTCGGCAGCGTCGTGCGGACAAGGCATAACCGTGTTGCGATCTGTTCGAATGTAGCCGTTATCATCGCAGATGGCGCAATCGTTGATACCCTTATTGTGTTCTCGTCTTGCCTTTTTCTCCGCACTGTTCGGATCGTCTTGCCATCTTGCCCGGTACTGTCCGATGGCTTGGAAATGCTGAGGATGGAAATTTGTCTTTGCCGCTTCTATTACAGCGTAATCGACAAAATCTTCGATTTCCTCGTAGCTATGCATCCTCAACAAATCACGGGCGATGTGCACTTCCCTGTTTGAGAAGCTTTTTGTCGTTGGGCGTCCAAATCTCATATGAAAATACTCAACCGCTTTTAGCGCATTTGCCGTGTCCTCCTCTGACCGGTCACGGGTCAGTCGGGGTAGGTTTTGCGCTCCGTTTTTGTATAGAGCATCATAGTCTTCGTAAAAGCCATCGAGGAGTTCGCATGTGATGTTGAACCCTTTTCCTCGCCCACGCTTTTTTTCAACCGACAGGCGCGCGAAGTTGGCGGCTTCCAACTCATTGAAATGAGGCTTCAGTTTTTCAACAACCTTGCTTTGAAATGCATAAGCCGTAATACCCCCGAGCCATTCGTTGCAAACGGCTGAATAGTCTTTCCTCAATTTCGGGACCCGCGTCGCGGACTGTTTGTAGAGCATCATGGCGCCCCACTGAAAATACCGTTTTGCAAGAGCGATGCCGATCGGTTCAAACGTGCGTAAACGCTGCCAGTTGAACCGGGCAAAATGATGGGTGTTCATCGCCTCGATGACCTCGCTGTTGAAAGTGACCGAGGCGTTGAGGATACGATCATCCTCACTTTCCGTGAGCACGTTGTTGAGAATCGAAAAGCCCTTTCGCTCAATCAGAGCCCTTCTTCCCTTCCCCGCTTTTTGGATCTTCCGGACACACTCGATGGTGGTCGACTGAAGTTGCATCAAATCGTTGTAAGTGCGGCGAGCCTGCCAAGTCCCCGACGAGTTCCCTCTGAGGTGTTCGATTTCTCTGGCGCTGAAGGTGACGGTGTCGGGATAAGGCCAACCGCCTTCGGACAGTTTTGCGAACAGTGCGTTTTGAGTGCGATAGGTGCCGATGGTCGGTCGGCCGAATTTCTGGTGTGGGGTAACAACAACTTTGGTGTCGCCAATTTGACCGATGAAACTCTCAAGACTGTCTTGTTTGGTCGCTCTGGGATTGAACGAAAATATTAGTCCTTCCAATCTGACGATGTCGACATCTTGAATAAGTGGAATAGTTTGATCCGCTGCAAAGGTGTTATGCCCCTCGGCATTTTCGTGTACCTCCATATTCAGTCATTATAGATCAAAATGGCAAAAGATGCCCGCCCGCTAACCGCTATCTGGCTCTTGATTGGATGGCTCTGAGTTTTTGATCTGTTGACTCTGAATGCCGCTCCGCAGGAATGCTGACTGGTCAGCAACGGACTTTGTGAGATCCGACATTTGCTCTCCCTGTCGCTCTGCGGCTCTCTCAAGACGTTCGATCTCCTGTTCCAATCTGTGAACGTAGGGATGCTGGATAAGTGCTGTGAAGGGAACATCAATCACGGCCGCCTCACTATTCGTCACGGGCGGTGTACTTGACTCATGGCGATCTTGTGATGTTTCAACGGCGTCATCGTTCGGTGCGCCCGGGCCTGCCTGCGCGGGCTCGATGGTTGCCGTATCCTCCGCCCTAACGGTCTCAATGAAATCGAGAACGGACTGTCTGTTGATGAGGTCGATCTTCCTGGCACCAATTTGAAACCGTCGGCTCGTGATGAGCCCTTTGCGACGGTAGCGCCGAATGGTGCTATCGTCTCTCTGATGACCCAGACTGCGAAACACGAGCACGACTTCTGCAACTGTGATCCATTCCTCAGGATCGGGTGTGCCTGGGCATGCCTGTTCATTCGCAGGCACATTTGGCGGCACGCTATCGCGGTCACCTTCGCTGATTTCTGCAGGTGCCTGCGCGCGCGCGTCGGTACGTGCGGGTACCTGCGGGTCCCCGGCGGCCTTGCTCGCGGGTTCTTCCGCGTCTGAACCTGCATCCGACAGCGAACCCGCTGTTTCATCTGAAACGGGTGGGTCAACATCTGCGGTTGTTTCGTTTGGCAGGGAAGGACTAGGCAGTGCGAACAACGGTAACGGGTCTTCTTGGTTGGGAAATTCTTGCTGGCTCATGATTGGAATAGTTCAATGATAACAAACCAGCAGGGAAGGGGAACCGGCTTATGAACAACCCGTTCGATCAAAGAGGTTCCCGAAGCCCAACGCAGATTGTTGCATCCCGCAAAATTTTTGTTGCAGTATCATGCGAAATCGGGCGGTGGAAGCCTACCCCTCATTTTCCCAATTTTTCCGCCCGCTACCGCGAAACGAACGCGAAAAACGGCAACAACGAACCCGCACAACCGTAGGGCTAGCCGCCCGACTTCGGTGGTTTGATCCTTAGCCAGGACTGTGGGTTTCGCGTTTCTATCGAATGCTCGACCTCAAACCACCGAAGTCGGGCGGCTTCGCCTCAGCCTGCTCTAACCCAGAACTCTCGCAACGCTCGATTTCTGGAGAGCATGCGCCGACGGTTGTGCGGAACGCCCAATGGCTAACGGATCAAACCACCCCGCTTGGCGCCTTTGGCGCTGCGGAACAAAAAATAGCCAGTGATCCGAATGGATCACTGACCTTTACCCGCCGAAATCGGCTGCCCGATCAACTCGAGCAAATCGCTCTCGTCGATCGTGTCGGGCTTGACGCCCTCTGGCAACATGAATGAACGAACAAACAACCCGGAACTGGCCAACTGCCAGGTCAACGTTTCGGTCGCCTCCCAACCGGCCGCATCGCCATCAAGGAGCAGGTTAAGGCGAGGCTGACGAAGCCTTAACATTGCGATCTGCTCCGTGCTCAAGCTTGTTCCCATCAAGGCGATCACGGGATGGCCTAGTGCATGCAACCGAAACGTCGACCAGAACCCTTCAACAACGGTAACTTCCTCTACATCGCCAAGGCGATGTAGATTGAAAAGAACCTGGTTTTTGCTGAAATCCTTCGGCAGCTTGTATTTATCCTCGCCCGCGGGCGGATCGTCCTCACCAACCCAACGGCCACTGTACGCAACGAGCTCACCGCGATCATTGTGGATTGGAATACAGATCCGTCCAGCCATCATGCCTTTGTCACAAAAACCCAACCCGAAGAGCTCGACAAGCTCTTCGTCCAACCCACGGTCTACGGAAAGGAAAGGATGCGTCGGATCGAGTTTGAGCTTGAAGCCTAGACGCTTGTTGGGGCCTCTCTTGGGGGAGGGCACCGGGTCCGCCTCGCGTGGCTTGTTCGCTTTACGCCCACGTGCCTTGTTCCGGCGATTCGCGGGTTTGGGTTTGCGATCGACCGTCTGTCGTGTCCTGCGACCATTACCCTGGTTGTTCTTTGAGCAACCTTTGGAGCTACGTTCCCTTCGTCGCTCGTTGGCCGGGGCTGGATCAATTCCGCTGATATCAGCAAGCGTGATTGCAGCCGCTCGCAGGTCATTTGTGTTGTCCGGATCGCCGTCTTCAAGCAAACAGACAAACTCCAGGATATTGCCCTCCTCATTGCAGCCAAAGCAGTGAAAATGCCCTTCATGAGCATTGACACTACAACTTGGCCGCCTGTCGTCGTGGAAAGGGCAGTGGATCTTGATCTCATCACCGCGTCGCCGGCCACCCAGGTCATAGTGCGTAAGAACAGCCGATATGTCAGCGTTTTGCTTAACATGATCGAAGTTCACCCATTGTTGAGCCATTGCTTTCTCCAGTTGTGTTCAAACTGGATGAATATTACCAGAAGACAATAAATCGCGGGACTAGACTAGATTACAGAAGTGTACTATCGCGTATAATAGGAAGCTATACACAGTTCTCCGCTCTTTTGTGCTGGCTGTGCACGTATGCCGAAGCCAGCTCCCATTCCGCTGCCGTGCCAACTCACACTGTGTTTGGAGGTATGAGGACGGGCCTTTTGGACAACTTTGCCCCTGCCTTTACAAGCAACGCCACATGTCCATGTGTGCGTTTCCTGAGCCATTCGCGATCCATCGTAAATCGCAAATCGTAAATCGCGAATCTCTCGCTTGTCGGACGGTGCGGGGGCTGACTTCGATTTATGACCACATTAGAGCAGCTCCAACATCAGTCTTTCATTGGCACAGCACCGCGCAATGGTGTTGATCGTGCGTTTGGCATTGCTCACAGTGATCGCGCCAGGCACGTTGCCGCCTTCGGACGATCGGGGATGGGGAAGTCTGCTTTTCTCTACAATCAAATTGTTCAAGAAATTGCCGTTGGGCACGGGGTGGGTGTGATCGACCCGCACGGTGATCTTGCCGAAGCACTTCTTGACGCAATCCCGCCGCAACGTGTGTCCGACGTGTTCTACTTTAATGCCGGCGACGAAGAGTACCCAGTATCGTTCAATCCCTTCAGTGGCATTCCCGAGGAACACCACTCAGTCGTTGCCTACGACTTTGTCTCGATGCTTCGTGGCGTACACGCCGATAGCTGGGGCCCACGGCTCGACTACGTGTTGTCTGCAACCGTCATGGCGCTACTCGAATATCCAGACGACCCCGGGATCTCCATTCTTGCAATTCCGCGTTTTCTCTCCGATCAGAATTACCGAGCATACGTTCTGAAGTACGTCCGTAACCCGGCCGTCCTTGCATACTGGCGTGATGAATTTCCAGCCGTTGTCAAAAATCAACGGCTCTTCACTGACACAATTAGTCCGATACAAAACAAGATCGGACCACTCCTGAACCAGTCACTGGTGCGCAACATTCTGGGTCAACGCGGTCGTGCCTTCACACCGCGCAAGATCATGGACAATCAGAAAATCATGATTGTGAACTTGGCCAAGGGACGCATTGGAGAGCGCGCCACCGGCATCTTGGGCTCGCTTCTCATCAGCGCCTTCGCGACCGCCGCCCTCTCCCGGGCACAGATGGCCGAAGCCGATCGCACGCCTTTTACGTTCTATCTGGACGAGGTTCATTCGTTTGCGACCACCAGCCTTGCAGACACCCTGTCAGAGGCACGCAAATACCGGCTTGCCCTTGTGCTTGCGACACAGCACCTCTCCCAGGTGCCTGACACGGTGCGCGATAGCATTCTGGCGAACGTTGGCACCACCCTATCGTTTCGACTTGGACCCGAGGACGCCAAAGTGCTGGAGGAAGAGTTCCATCCATTTTCGATACACAAATTACTAGCGCTGGATCCATACGAGGTTTACCTCAAGAAAGGTGCCGATGAGCCGTTCAGGGGGACGACCTGGCCTGCAGTTGATATGCACTACGGCCGTGCCCAGAGCATCATCAATTTCTCTCGTGAACGGTTCTGCAATCCGCGGGCGGGTGTCGAGCGTCAGATTGCCCGATGGTACAAAAATCAGGAAGCCGGTCGAGCGTTCCTCAGTAAACCGGCTCGACCCAGGACGAAACCGATCTCCTCCCGTCGTTATCCCCACAATATCTCGCCATCAGCTCAGGCCATGATTGCCAAGCGACAAAAAAAGCTCGCGAATGACCTCAGCGCGCCACGAACGCGGCAGTAGTACACGCGAACTCTGCGTGATACGTTCAAACTAACACTACAAGAAAGGTTAGCATTTGCGCTGGTATCGGACTGTAAAAAGGATTGGCGGCCGGGAATACATCTACGAGCAGCGTACCTACCGCGAAGGTGGGGAAGTGCGCACAGAGAGTAGATATTTGGCACCTGTCGCACCTGTCGATAGGGTCATTGCAGTGACCTCCAACGAACCCATAAACACATCGGTTGAAATTGCGATCGTAGACAACACCACGCCGCCTGCAGACGATGCCGAAGAGACGGTGGAAGATGGAATTAACACTACAAAAAAAGAACGACCTTCACCACTCAAGATCCGTGCAGATCTTGCCGTTTCCAAAGTTAGTGGCAAGTCCCTTGAGATGGAACACAGACGAATGTGCCGCCACCTCAAACGTCTCGGACTAGATGGTGACAACACGCCACGGATCCTTGTTGTGCACGGTCGCGAAGCAACATCACGCCGCCGTCTCACAGGTGGATACAAAGTCACCTTGCCGCGTTCTGGTAAACGCACTGCCTTCAAGCGGGAATACCGCAAGGCACTCGCGGGTGTGTGGTTGGACGAAGTCAGACGCCAGAATCCGGTGATGTATGACCGTCTCAAGACTGCCATGCACGACGAGTATCGTGCCACCAAATGGGCGCTCACACGGTATTTTCTGAGCACGAAAACAAAGCGGAAATACGCACTAACACTACAAATAATGTGGAGCAATAAGTTGCCGGTATGGTACCGCTCGCAACTGAAACCTGAAGTTTTCGGGCTTACCGATCACGACGCGCATACCAGTTGGCGAGATGACGCTACAGGACTGATGGTGGAGATTTCGCAACGTGGCATCAAGAGCACGGAAGCCAAGTACAAGGCAGTAGAGCGAAGGGCCTATGTCGCCTGTAACCGCGAAGGGAAAATGCTACAGGCAATGTGCTGGCGCGACAGCCTTTCGGGACGTAAGCGGGCTCAGCATCGCGCATACAAACGTGCCTTGGCACGGTTACGAGCCGCTAATGCAGCGCGCAGTAAGTTAGCCATCCTCCGCGGAGTATTTGGTAAAAAGTACAGACGCTAGTCTAATTATCTGAACAAATTCTTCTGTGCATTATGTTCACATAACATTTGCGACTCACTCCAAAGTATACCTACTATTTTAACTTCGATATCTGGTGGGGTAATACAATGAACAAAATTCTTGGTATTGTAGCAATCGGCATACTGCTTCTTAGCATGGTGATTGCGTATGCCGATCCAATGATCGGACGATACACTATATGGCTCGGTTGTTTTGTTGCTTTCGTTGCTGCTTTGCGAGGTGGGAAATTGTTTGTCTGGCTTTCGATCGCTCTTTCGGTGATTGCCATTATCACGGTTGAGAACATAGGCGCAGATTTACAGCATTCCATTTGGAGATCAGTTTCGATGATAATTACGCTGTTCGCAGTCGTCGTTCCTTGGTGGGGTCTGCGCCAATACCGCGCGTTTAATGGGTAGTCTATCACTGTATATAGAGGGTCTACCATACAACCCTGTATACATCACATGATCGAACGCTCATTTAGCCACCCAGGCTCCAGAACAAGCCACATACTCGAAACACCACGAAGAGTACGGCGGAGCCACTAAGGACAAGCGTTTAGATAACTACAGGCCGATGCCAATACATGCGAAGGCGGATCAATGCGGAACAAGAATATATAGCACTATAGTGCATATTTTCGCGCTGTCAGAATGCACTTAACACTTTGAGATATTTAGAGAAACCATAAAAAGCGTTAGAGCTTACAAATACGGGTAGAAAAGCGGGTGTGGGATTGAGGTGCTCAAAGGACTTTCATATGTCTCCGATAGCATGGCGCGCGGCCTTTTCGCGATCCATACCTATCGCTACCTTTCGGTCGCACAATTTGCGCGTGCGAGCGGATTGAAAGTGTCTCACGTTCGTGATCAGTTGCGTACATATGAGCGCAAAAACCTGCTGGGTTCGTTCGGCAATAATGGCCGCGGCAAAGGTGCCGGCAAAACTCTCAAACTCTACTACCTCACCCGATCTGGTTACCGGGCGATGCTTGAAGCGCTCGAGCTCGAGATCGATCAGTTGGGCGGGTATGTCCCGCTACATCGAAGTACACGCTGGTCTCAAAAGATGCAGCACCGCCTTGCAACCGTTGACATCATGTTGGCAGTTGAAGAAGGCGCATTGACCCGCTCCACACTTGAACTGGTCGCGATGTTTTTTGAGTACCGCCGCAAGGATGGGGCGCCTGAAACGTCTGACTATGTGACCCTTCCCAAAACGTCGGCAAATAGGATCGTTCCAGATGCCGGATTTGTTATCTTAAACACGACAACCGACAAGCGTGGTCTTTTCTTGATTGAGGCCGATATGCGCACCGAGCAGATCACGCGCATTACTGAACGGACATACAGCCTACGCGACAAGTTTGCTCAGTATGAACGGTATCTCCTGGGTGGCCGATTTGCTGAGACCTACGCTGGCTTTGGCGAGTTTTCGTTTTTCACAATGCTGTTTGTTACCACGACCCGCACGCGGATCGACAATATCCGGATGAGTGCCAAGTCTACGCGCAGAGAACTTCATCCATACATTCGTCTGGCAACGCTCGACGAAGCTTCTGCAGATTTTTTTGGACCCATATGGGTCAGCCGCGATGCCGCCGATGAGACGCCATCGAGCATTGTGAGTGCCTAGCGAACGCGTCAGGGAAGGGGAGCACAATGAAAGTTGATTTTATACGCCGGGAAGAAACTGAAGGTTTTTTCAGAAAGACGCCTGTTTTCATTGTGGGCATACGCTTGGACTTTACCGAAGGGGAACAGGAGATTCTAATTCGGCAGGGTTGGGGGGCGTTGGCCTTGATTAGTTTTGGCGACGACGAAGATGCGGTCGAATTCAGCGTCGCGGACATTTACAGCGTGAGCAGTCAAGAGTTCAAAGCTGGCACCATCAGCGACGCGGATCACATGGAAAGCATCCTTCGCGAAAACGTTACAAGCCTGGGTACGGCACTTGCCGAGAAGCGGGATAATCCAGACGAGCAGGATCGCATGGACACAATGGAGTTCTAGCTATGTCCGACAGTCCCTTTGATGAATGGGTTGGGATGGCACTGGGATTAGTTGTGATCGCGGCGGTCATAGCCGGTGGCATCTATTTTGCGGCCGTGGTGATTGTGGTCGCCATTCCACTCGCCGTTCTTGTTGGTGTCTGTGTCCTCATTTACATTGGTTGGCAATACTATCAGCGCAGCCACGTGGTGACGATGCGTCGCGAGGAAGAGGCGACCCGCGCGCTCTATGCAGAAGTACAAGAACTTGAAAAGGCGCTTGTTACCGCCGACGAAGAATTGATCACGCCTGAGAAATTTGGCCGCGCAATCATGCCTCATCTCTTCGAGGCACTTGCAGAACACAACGTCACCATTCCTGCTATGTACCACGAGCAGGTGCGCACGATCTGCGAGGAGCTTTTTGCAACTCTCGATCTTGCTCCGATGCCGGACTTTGAGTTTTCCGAGCTCAGAGACCAGGAGGCGCATATTCAGGCGCGTCAGCAGTTGCGACGTTTGCGTGACGTGTACCGTGAGAGTGACGAGGCAATGGGCGGTCTTGTCTGCACCCTCATCGATCGGTTTGGTAATTTCTTCAAAGATCTCCCACGAATCACTTCCGATGTTGGCTCGTCGCTCAGCGTGATGGTATGTGACGCGCTGCCCGATCCACGCGACCAGGTGCGTGCGTTCCTGATGATTGGTGACCTTGAGGCAAACCGTCACTACAAAACGTTCGATAAACTCCGAACCTTCTGCAGGCGTGCTATTGAACGTCAATCAGGGCTTGCCTATGGGAGTGACAACGACGCGAGCAAGTACATAACACCAGATGAGGCTGACGGCACACCGCTTGAGATTGCGCAAGGGTATCTGCAGGGTTCTCCGTTCCTTGAGCTCTTTAAAGGCTCGGTGCCGTTTGACCTTCCTGAAGAGACGCGTTTCGAGCACACGCACATCGTTGCCGGTACCGGCCACGGCAAGACGCAACTCCTTCAACTGTTGATCAAAGAGGATCTTGAAAAAGCCGTTGAAGACGGCCGCTCCGTCGTCGTGATCGACGGGCAGGGAAGCATGATCGACAACATTTTGCATATGCCACTTTTCGCTCGCGGCGAGCCGCTTGCCGATCGCGTTATTTTGGTGGATCCACGAGATATGGCGCACCCCGCATGTCTCAACATGTTCGATATCAACCAGGAGCGCCTAAAGACATTCAGTGCGGCCGACCAGGAGACAATTTTCAATGGTACAATTGATATGTACACGTATCTATTTGGCGCCCTCCTGGGTGCTGATTTAACCCAGAAGCAGGATGTAATCTTTCGGTATCTCGCACGCTTGATGCTTTCGATCCCGAACGCCACCGTACATACGCTGCGCGAAGTGTTGGAAGACGGTGAGCGATTTCTGCCTCAGATGCAGAAACTTGAGGGCACCGCGCATACGTTTTTTGAAACCCAGTTTTTCCACAAGGACTTTAAGGAGACAAAGCAGCAAATCTCACGTCGCCTCTGGGGGGTGCTCTCAAACACGACCCTCGAGCGGATGTTCAACAATGAGCGCAATAAGATCGACATGTTTGATGCGATCAATTCAGGAAAAATCATTCTTATCAACACCGCAAAGGACGTGCTCAAGACAGACGCCAGTCAGATCCTCGGGCGTTTCTTTATTGCCATGCTCGGTCAAGCCACCATACAGCGCACCGTGATCCTTCCAGAGTCCAATCGCGTGCCAACATTTGTCTACGTAGACGAGGCCAGTGAATACATTGATGACCGTATCGAAGAATTGCTCAACCAGGCCCGAAAATACCGTGTAGGGATATTGAGTGCTCACCAACACCTTGACCAACTGACGCCAGAGCAACGCGGCTCGTACAATGCGTCAACCGCAATCAAGTTTGCAGGCGGTGTCAGCGCAAAAGACGCCCGTTCAATGTCTGCCGAAATGCGCTGCACGCCTGAGATGATTATGAGTGTAGACAAGATCGACAAAGTGGGTACGCAATACGCGTGTTATGTCCGCAACACCACCAAGCAGGCGCTGACGGTGTGGGTGCCGTTTGGCCAGATGGAGAAACTCGGGCGCATAAGTAGTGCAGATTACGATGCGCTTATAACCGCTAACCGGGAACGGTACTGCGGGTCGTGGAGCGATGACAGTCCACCGGGACAATCAGCACAGTCCTCGACACTACCTGATGAGCCGCCGCCCGGTCCTGGCACACCTGAGGGCTTTGTGCTCGGTGAGCATGAATCCGTGTAGTGGTTGAGAAAATAAAAATACCGCATCCAATTAGATGGAATGCGGCAAGGTTTGGGTTCAATCGCTGCTGCGAATTGCATCGACAATGACATTCACAGGCTTAATCACGAACGATCGTTCATTTGATCGTAGAACGGCTTGATTCGCTGCCGTTTGATATCCAATTGGGTGTTTGTCTGATGCTTCGTGTGCGGCTTCTTCTGCAGCGAAACGACGTTCGCAGGCGCGGTTAGCAAACCAGTCGACTGCGATGTGGATGATGTTCATGGAGATCCTCCTTGTTTCCAGGGTCAAAACCAATCAAAAATCATTGATGGGATTTGTTCTGGAAACAGAAGGATCTCACTGCTATTTATACTACATATATTCTGTAATATTGTCAAATATACTGCATATACCATCCACATGAACAATAATGAACGCTTGTAATACATGATAAAATGAGAACATGACTACCGTTGCGATTGTAAGAAAGGCAGGCCGACCGCCGGCACCGAAACAATTACATTTGCAGGCACCCCACATAGGCCTACTCGTTGCAGTTGCGCAATTTGGCCTGGCGACAGCCGGACAACTCGCCCGATACTTCCTGGATCACAAAGACTTTGAGGGCGTAAATGTCGAGACCATAATCTCACAACTCTATACGTATCATTACCTTGATCACTGCAATCCTCAGTTTCGTTTCTCACCATCCATCCATGGTTCGGACGCACTGGCCTACGGTGTTTCGGATCGTGGTTATGACCTCCTTGATGGCGCGGGCCTGCTATATGGTACACGCACCCATTGGAAGGAGAATCTCACCCAACTCAAATATGAGAGCTATAAACACACGATTGGTGTCACCGAGCGTATTGTGGGCGCACACGAACTCGCACAACGGCGCGATGGTTTTGAGTTAGTTTCGCAAGCGACAATAGTCGAACGATCTCAGACAACCTTCACAGATGATGTTCGACCTGTCAGATGGCGCGTTCCTGCCCGATGGGATGGCAAGTTGATGGATCCGGTGCCTTACCTTCAACCAGACTATGTGTTTAATGTCGTGCGCGATCAGCGTGACACTTTTCTCTTCCTTGAAGAGGATCGAGGCCGGATGCCGATCAATCGAACCAATCCCCATCAATCAAGCGTGCGTCGCAAACTCACGCTCTATTCAGCAACCTATGCTCAAGGTCTTCTGAAGCCCATTGGGATACCTTCGTTCCAGGTTCTCTTTTTGACGCCCACCAATCGCCGTCTCTGGAATATCGTTGCCTACACAAAGGCTCATGTTAACGAGATCCCTAACCCCAACATGTTTCTTGTGGGCAGCCAGGAGGATTATGCCAAATATGGCAACATTCTCGAGCTTCCGTGGCGCAACACGCTAGGAGAGGAAGTGGGATTGCTGTAGGGCAGGGGACATGCGCACAACTTCATTCGGAGTTATTGTCGATTACGTCATCGCCCGTCAGAATGCTCACATGAAACTCTTCATCCGCACCATCGGCATCGATTGGGCGACCGCCAAGACCGGCCGGCAAACCTCGTCCACAATCTCATGCCGCCGTGCGTAGCAACAACGCCCATTCATATCGCAATGTCCGGCAAATCGAGGTGCCCAGCGGCAGATTTGCTAAAAAAATGTGGACGGTATTCTTGTTGCTAAGAATGGAAGACTCAACACTGCAATCAGCGTCAGGATCTGAATTGCTACCAGAGGAATGGCCCCGCGATAAATATCGATCATGCGTACTTCGGGTGGTGCGGATCCGCGCAAGAAGAATAACGCAAATCCAAAAGGTGGCGTGAGAAACGATGTCTGTAACACAATCCCAATAGCAACAGCAATCCACGTGCGTGTCATCAATGGATCACCAACAAACAATCCAAAGTCAAATCCACGGATTACAGGCAGGAATATGGGAAGCGTAATTAGGACAATCTCTATCCAGTCGATAAAAAATCCAAGAACAAAGATCACCACGAGAATAAATATTAAGCTTCCCCAATCACCCAGCTGGAGCGCGTCGAGAACGTTGATGAGAGAATCGTCGCCGCCCAAAATTCTGAAAAGCAGGGAGAATGCATTGGCGCCTATTATCACGAAGAAGACCATCGACGTGATGAAGCCCGTTTCCACCAATACGTCACGAAGCTTGGACAATGACATCGAGCGATTGAGGACCATGAGAAGAAATGCCCCGCCGGCACCAACCGACCCCGCTTGCGTCGGAGTGGCCCAGGCGAAAACGATTGAGCCCAAGACCAGAAGAATCAGAGCGACAGGTAGAATAAGTTTACGCACAAAGAATGCGCCCTTGAGCCAAAAACCGTTCGGCATTCCATCTACTATGACGACCCGACGTTCCTTTCTCACAATAGAACTGACCACGAAATAGGCGGCATACAATAAAAGTAGCAATCCCACCGGATACAAAACGCCAGTAAATGTGGCAATGATGGGCACCTCGAGTTGGTCTGCGAGAAAGAACAACATGATGCCTGGAGGGATGATAATGCCGGCGGTTCCTGCGGCGGCAACGGAAGCGGTCGAAGACCGCACATCGCAGCCATAGTGAAGCATAGTCGGAAGGGCAGCGAGTGCGAGCATTGCGACAGACGCGCCAATCAGTCCCGCGGCAGGAGCCAGCACAACCCCCAACAAAAGGACGGACACCATCAAACCGCCGGGCAAATGCCGTGTGGTGTAGGCAATGGCGACAAAAAGATCTCGTGCCAGACCGCTTTTTTCAAGCGCAACGCCCATAAAAATTAACGCAGGCACAGCGGGGTAGATAAGGTTTTGAGAAAATATTTGAAAGGTCCGTAGAGGAAAGAGCATGATCATCTGAAAGGCGATAATGTCTAAGAATATCGCAATCGTCGCAAAGACGACTGACACACCGATCAGTACCAAAGCCACCGGATATCCCGAAAATAGGAGCACAAGCAAGCTGACGATCAGGGCAGTCAACAACACCGTTTCCATGTTCCTTAGTCCTATCTCGATGCTGGTGTTTTGTCGTTGCTCTTCATCAATAGGGCGGCATTCTTGACAACGATCGTGATGCCAGCCATCAGCAAGAGACTGAATCCGATGGGAATCGTCGACTTGATGATCCAGCGATGCGGCAATCCGAGCGACGCGCCGGATCTTTCACCCGATTCAAAGGCTCTCCAGGCGGCATCAGTGCCGAAATATATGATGACCAAGCAGAAAGGCAGTAGCGCGACGCAAAACCCGACGATCTCAACCCAGGCTCGCGTGCGTCTGCTCATACGTTCCCGCAAAACATCGATACGCACATGACGATCAGACAAATAGGTAAATCCGAGCATCATAAAAACCAGACCGACAAATAGGTGCCATTCCAATTCTTGTAGCGGCGTCCCCGTGAAAATGAAAAACTGACGCCCTACGATGTTTGTGAGTGCAACCACAATTTGGGCAGGTATCAACACGCAGCAGGCGATGAGCCCGAACCACCGAACAATTCCCCTCAAGACCTTCATATCCCCTCATCAACCCACTCTTTGAGACAATTGAAGCCCAGACTACGACCTCAAGTTACTTGAGGGTCAAGGGAAACAATTTGTCTGCGAGTTGATGACTGTTGAGGCCTGGACAAACAGGAACACGGGTTGGATTCAGCGTCGATTTCTTGAGGCGATTTTGAGTATCGCAGAAAACTGTTCGCGGCTGCGATTCCTTTCAAAACGATCTATTTGTCCGCCCACTGATCAGAAGTTCAAAGATACGTCACGTGGTGTTGCAATGCAGGCGGCAACATTTAGTGCCACCTTGTCCGGCAAGCGGGCTTTGCTACGTAGGCCGATCGTGCCTGAAATGGCAGCTTCATAGGTCAACAGTTCCGGAAGGAGTTGGTCGGCCGCAGCTTGGCGCCAAGAAACATCAGCCCTGAACAGTGCGACGGCTTTCGCCAGTGAACGTTTTGCGACGTCGGATGCAGGCGTATGTGCCTTCAACGCTTTCTGGGCTGTCCGTACAGCTTTGGTAATCTCCGACGTTCCTTCAATTCGGCGAAGCGATAAAACAACCGATCTCATGCGTGCAATTATGATCGAGTTTTCCTCAGCATCGATCAGGGCTTCCAGGGACCGAAGATTACCTTCGAGGGCTTTTAACCTGTTAACACTGCCGACAATCGCCAGCATCCGATTGAGCGGCTCATAGACTTCGTCGGCGTTACGACGGTAATTGAGACGCGCGCTGTTTTCTGCCTTTTGAATTTCCGAGAACAGAGCGTTCTTGGCCTTCCACTCGGATGGGATTTGCGCCAGGAGATCATCTCGTGCGCTTGTCAGATAAGAGACGCGAACACGCGCCTGACGCGCGGTCGCCTCCGACACGCTGCGTCCAGCGCGTGAGATTGTCGTTTCCAGTTTCTCAATCTCCTCATTGATCCGACGCACATCCCTCTGAAGCAGTCGTACCGCACTGTGAAGAGCGTGATAATCGACCGCCATTGTAGTAACGCGACGCTCAGCTTCCTCTATTGCCCCTATCAGCGCGAACGATCGTTCTGCTTTCGCGAAGCTCGTGAGGAGCTCATTTCTGAGTTTCGTTGGAACTTGTTCCAAATTGAGCGATTGTGCCTTGGCGATCGCGCGACGGATTGCTCTACCATCGGTTTGGAATGCTTGTGCGACAAACTCTTCGACACAATATTGCAGTCGGGGATTTTTGGGAGGAGGTGCAGACTCCGAAAGGAGAGATACGCGGTTCGGCAGATAATTAACCAGAGATGGATATCCACCCACGACGATGAGCGCCGTGACCTGGATTACGATGAATGGGATGACCCCTTTGTAGATATCAGTTGTCTTCACAAGCGTCGATGCGACGCCTCGTAGATAGAACAAAGCAAAACCAAATGGAGGAGTCAGAAATGATGTTTGGATGTTCATTGCAATCATCACGCCCAACCAAACTGCAGTAATGTTCGCGGACGGATCGGCGAGGAGAATTGGTGCAACGATTGGAACCACAACTACCGTTATTTCTATAAAATCGAGGAAGAATCCGAGGACGAATATTACCAACATTACTATTGTAAACTGACCCCAGAAACCGCCTGGAAGCGTCTGCAGGAAATCCTTGACTAACACTTCGCCGCCGAACGCCCGGAAAGCGGCAGTGAGCATGGCGGCGCCCATGAGGATGGCAAACACGAGGGAGGTCGTCTTTGCCGTTTCCTTTAATACGTCATTCATAGTTTGGTTGATCTTCAATGTGCGCCAACCACTCCAGCACAAGGCAAGGGTCAAGAGTGTCGAAGCAACAACCGCGAGCGTCACACCAAGCACATCCTCATTCGTATTGATGCTTTGAAGCTTAATGTCGTAGTTGTTCACAAGTAGGGCGATCGCAACTAGGGCAAGTACCACGAGGATGGCCGGTGTGTGAGCATGACGCTTGCCCTCGTACAAGCGATATCCTGCCATAACGATTGCACCGGCGGCGCCAATTGCTCCGGCCTGGTTGACTGTTGCGACGCCCGCGATGATGGAACCCAACACAAGGAAAATCAGTACAAGCGGTGGCACCAGCGCTAAAAACACTCTGATACAAAACTTCCAATCATAGTTGCCATGATAGGGCACCACGGGCGCGTTACGTGGACGCGCGAACGCAAATCCTAGGACGTAGAGCATATAAAGCCCCGCAAGGATCAGACCGGGTATGAATGCACCCATGAACATTTCACCTGCGCTCACGGAAAAGACGTCGAATTCGCCTGGCATTGCATATTCGCCACTCGAACCCGTGTAGAGCGTGCGACGGGCAACGCTTGCCTGATTGACAGCGGTTGTCAGTTGGTCAACCAAAATAAGAAGGACGATCGATGGCGGGACGATTTGGCCTAACGTGCCGGTGGCTGCAATGACACCGGAAGACAACGATTTTGAATAATTGTTCCGAAGCATCGCGGGAAGCGATACCATGCCCATGGCCACTACTGTGGCTCCGACAATGCCAGTGGTGGCCGCAAGCAATGCACCAACAAACACCACGGAGAGACCCAGACCACCTGGAACTCTACCAAAGAGCTGCGCCATCGCTATCAGGAGATCTTCAGCAATCTTGGACCGTTGCAGCATTAGACCCATGAACACGAAAAGCGGAATGGCAATCAGGATATCCCGTTCAATCACCCAATATAGACCCCGGAAGTTCGTGACACCGGTCGAGAGCCATTCTCTTGGTCCGCCATGAACAAAATAGGTGTCGATGTCACCTGCAAATATGTAACCGCAGAGCGCTCCGATTCCGATCGTTATGATTGCTGAGCCGGGAAGGGCAAATGCAACAGGGTATCCAGAACCAAGTGCGCCGGCCATCATCAGGATCAGAAGAGCGAGAAAAAATATCTCCATTTGGCGGTGTTTTTCTTCGTTTTGTTAGGGCGCCGCATACCTGCTATGGCCGTGTCCGTCTTGT
>JAJFHC010000028.1 GCA_021775835.1 Hyphomicrobiales bacterium
GGTAGCCTCATGCAGTGGTTTGATTTCTCAAGGTGTGGGTACCACAAAGTCGGGAACAATTCTACTTTTCTCGATGTAGGTCATGACGTTGCGTCCCCGAAACAACCCGAAACCTGAGACTAGGACGGTTCCCCATCCGGCCGCCGCACCACCCAGAACATCTGTGTGCAAGGTGTCGCCGACCATGGCGATCCGGGCAGAATCGCCAGATCCGGCACCTACCCTGGCGGCAATAGCCCGAAAGACACTGGGAAACGGTTTGCCGTGGAACTCCACGTCAATCCCTGTTCTGTCAGCGATATCATGGGCAAACAGACCTGGTTCGCGTGAAAGCATGCCTTCCAACGGCGCCACCAGGTCCGGGTTGGCGACGATCACAGGGCGCGGATTATCGGTCAGACTGGCCACCAGGGTTTCCTGATGACGTTTGGTCCAGTCCCGTGAGCCAACCAGGAGGATACCATCGACCGAGTCGTAACCGTCACCGCGGCCATGACTTGCTGTAAGCCGTGTGGTCCGAATCGGCAGTTTGTCCAGGCGGGAAACCTCGGGCGCCATGACGCCCCAGTTGAAGGACGCGGGAAATCGGACAAGCGCGTCTGCTGCGACTTCCCGGCTTGCTACGACATCGCCAGCTTCGAACGAAAATCCCATGCGATGATATTTGGCAAGCGCCTGTTCAGCATCGAAGGTGGCGCCGTTGGTCAGCACAAACACACGTTTGCCGGCATCACGCAACGCAGCAATACGGTCGGCCACGCCCGGGATTGCGTCATTGCCAACATTGAGGACGCCATAGGCATCCAGAACAAAGACGTCAAAGTGGTCAGCGACAGCACTCAGGTTTTCCGCATGCCGGGTTGTTGCCGGAAACCGGGCGCTGGGCAAACGTCCCCGAACGGCCTCGTAGCGTTCAAAGGCCCACGGAGCGTCATCAAACGCCGGAGCCTGGGGCAACGTCATCGCTTGCGCCACGCCTGGGTGCGCCGTTGAATGCCCTTGGAAAGCGCCGCGTGAATGATCCGCGCGATGGTGTTGGTGTAGAAGATCATCATGCCCATTGCTGCCGCAGGCGCCACGTCGCCGGCATCATCCATGTTCAGAACCGCGATTGAGGCAAGGCTGGTATCGGGACTGTACAAAAAGACAACTGCGGACACAGTCGTCATGGCATTGACGAAGAGGTAAATCGAGATATCCAGAATAGCCGGCGTGCACACCGGCACGGTCACCTTGGCAAAGACCTTGTAGAAAGGTTGCTTGAGGGAGGAGGCAACGGACTCGAACTCGGGATCCATCTGCTTGAGCGCCGTCATCGCCGTGAGGTGCGATACCGTGTAGAAGTGGGTAACCGAACACACGACCAGAATCGTCATGGTGGCGTATATCGGGTTGAGCGGATTGGCCGGGTTGTTGAAGAAGAAAATGTAGGCAAGCCCGAGCACCATGCCCGGCACGGCCATGGGCAACATGGCAAAAAACTGAATGAGGCCCCGGACGCCTTCAAAGCCCTTGGTCTTCTCCACCATGTAGGCACCGGTAAAGATGACGACTGTCCCGATCACGGCTGTGG
Source organism: Hyphomicrobiales bacterium (assembly GCA_021775835.1). Next base: position 1,574 of record JAJFHC010000028.1, read on the forward strand.
TCAAGGCCATGCGGATGGAGTTGTAATACGAACTCCAGCCACCGCCATCCATGACATCAAAATCGTAGTTGGTGAGGGAGAGACTCAAGTCATAGGGCCAGAACTTGATCAGGGCGGCAAACTGGCAGACACCGAGTAATCCGACAATGAAGACGGCCATGGCACAGCAGAAGGCCAGCATGATGCGGTCAAAATTCCGGTCGGGTTTGGGTTCATAGGGAACCGATCTCGCCGACAGCAGGGCCACCTGTCGCTTCTGCACAAGGCGGTCGACGATGAAGGCCGCGAGTGCGGGCACCAACAGGACGACGCTGACAACAGCGCCCATGGAAAAGTTCTGCTGACCGATAACCTGCTTGTAAATGTCCACAGCCAGAACATTAAACTGACCACCGATGACTTTCGGGAGACCAAAATCGGTAATAACAAGATTGAAGACCACGAAGGCTGCCGATATCAGTCCGTAGCGCGCACCGGGAATCGTCACCGTCCAAAAGGTCTTCCAGGGGCTGGCCCGTAGGACCACCGATGCTTCATAGAGCCTCGCATCGGATATCGACAGGCCGGTCTGAATGATGATCAGTGCATGGGGAAACGTGAAAAACACCGACCCGATCACGATACCGATTGGTCCATAGATGGAGTATCCGAATAGCAGTTCCTTGATCATGCCCTGATTGCCGAACAGGTAGACCAGCGCAATGCCCGGCAACAGAGAGGGCACGAGAATCGGCGCCATGGCAACCAGCCTGAACGCGCCCTTGAACCGCATGCAGCTTCTGGTCAGCGCATACGCCGAAATAAAGGCCAGGGTGACCGTGATGACAGTGCTGATGAAGGCAATGAATATCGAATTGAATATCGAGTTGAACAACGCGGGTGTTGCAAAATACTGCTTGTAGTTGGACACGCCGGTTTGCTGTGCGGGCCTGAGAACAACCTTGCGGAACTTGTTGCTCGTCAGTTCGACCCAGTCGTTGTGGACAACGCGTTCACTGCCCACAAGAAAGGCGGTTCCGGGCGGTCCAATGATCCTGATCCGGTATTTTGTCTGCGAGCGGAAGCTGAAGTCGGGAAACAGTTTTGCGACAGCAAGACGGCCATCGCCGCTGGTTGCAAAGTCGTCGGCTGAGTATGCCTTTGAAACGTCGTTCCACTGTGCCGCCGTCCTGGCCTCGCCCCACCCCTCGCCCTTGTCGACCTGGATTTCAAAGGCTTCCAGACGGAAGACATAGTCCTCGAACGACTTGGAAATCATGGCGTAGAGCGGAAAGACCAGAGCTGCCAGCAGGTAGAGACCGATGACGGCCAAATAGGCGAACATGATCCACTGGTCACGACCGGTCTTGGGCCGGATGAGCGGTACTGCCGACGCCGTTTCTGTTTGAACCGTGTCAGACATCGCCGTTCCGGGATTTGAATACTCGGATGCGGTCTGCGGGGAAGGAAACTCTCAGGCTGTCACCCACGGCGACATTTGTCCGCCGCACCAGATTGATCGAAAAGTCCGCCTCGACGTCGTGCCCTTCGAAACCCGTGACTTCGAGTGCCACCCGGAAGAAGGAGCCCAGAAACTCCATTCCCTTGATGGTCGTTTCCAGCAGATTGCCGTGGTCCTGGGTTTCAACGGCGGTAATATCCTCGGGACGGATGGCCACCGTCACGGCTTCGTCCGGCGCGAAGCCGCGCGTGTCGCAGTCCAGCGTCACCGAGCCGATTTTCACCATGCCCCCGGAATCGCCGGGTCCTGCCGACGCCACTTGCCCCGGCACAAAATTCATCTTGCCGATGAAGTCAGCGACAAAAGCGGTCGCAGGCGTCCGGTAGATCTCCATCGGTGTGCCGGTCTGATCGATGACACCGTGATTCATGACGACGATCCTGTCCGCCATGCTGAGGGCTTCCTCCTGGTCATGGGTAACCATGATCGTGGTCACGCCCAGGCGTCTCTGAAGTTCCTTGACCTCGTGACGCAGATGAACCCGGACTTTCGCATCGAGTGCCGACAAGGGTTCATCCAAGAGCAAAAGGCCCGGCGACGTCGCGATGGCGCGCGCCAGGGCAATTCTCTGCTGTTGTCCGCCGGAAAGCTGTGCGGGGTACTTGTCGCCCTGTTCGGGCAGTCCTACGAGTTCGAGAAGTTCGCGCACCCTGGCCTCGATCTTTGGGCGCGGTGTCCGGACGTTTTCAAGGCCAAACGCTATGTTCTTGCGGACGGTGAGATTGGGAAACAGAGCATAGGACTGGAACACGATCCCGAAATCCCGCTCCGATGGCGGCAAGGCGGAGATATCGCGCCCAGCCTGTTCGACTGTGCCTGATGTCTGGATATCAAGACCGGCGATGGCGCGCAGGAATGTGGTCTTGCCGCATCCCGAAGGCCCAAGAAAGCAGACGAACTCCCCTTCTCTGATATCAAGGGAGACACTGTCCAGTGCGACAAAGCTGCCGAATTTCTTGGTCAGATTCCGGATCTGCAGAAATGCATGATCCGTTTCGCCTTGTTCCGGACCGTCAGTCATGGCGCATACGCCCCCAATACCAAACGAACGCGTCGTGCTCGCCAGATTTCAAATTTGACGCCAAAAGAAGTAATTATCGACTCGTTTGGCATAACTCCCGGCCCGTTCACGGGCCGGGAGCTTGTTTGATGCAGCGTGTTACGATTTTGGTTCGGATTTCGAATCGTAGCGCTTCTGCCACTCGCCAAGGATTGCCTTGCGGTTGTTGGCCGCAAACTCGAAATCGTTGTCGATCATCTTTTCCAGGAGGTTTGCCGGAAAATGCTCGACCGGTTTGGCAACGCCAGGCATGGCGACAACCGCGTAACCGGTGTTGTACATTTCGTTGGCCTTCTTGGTGATCGACCAGTCGACGAGCGTCTTGGCGGCATCGACCTTTTCGGTGCCGGCGACGATTGCCGTTGCTTCCATGTCCCAGCCGACACCCTCTTCGGGAACGATAATGTCGATCGGCGCGCCTTTTGCCTTGGATTTGGCACCGCGGAAGGCAAACGAGATCCCGATCGGAATTTCACCGGAAGCCGCCAGCTTGCAAGGCTTGGAGCCTGAGTGGGTGTAACGGGCGATGTTGGCGTGCAACCCGTCCATGTATTCCCAGCCGCCCTTTTCGCCGAACATCTGCAGCCAGCTCGACACATCCAGGAAGCCCGTGCCCGAGGAATTCGGGTTCGGCATGATCAGATGCCCCTTGTACTGGGCGTCAAGCAGGTCCTTCCAGGATTTTGGCGGTGTCAGGTTGTGTTTCTTGGCTTCCACGGTGTTGTAGCAAACCGCGGCGACCCAGGCGTCCATGCCAACCCACGCCGGAGGTGTCGAGTTATCGACGAACTTCTTGTCCAGTTTCTCAACACCCTTCGGCGCATAGGCTTCGAGCATGCCTTCGCTCTTGAGCAACAACAGCGATGTCGCTGCAAGCCCCCAGACCACGTCGGCCTGTGGATTGTCTTTTTCGGCAAGAAGCTTTGCCGTCACGATACCGGTGGAGTCACGGACCCATTTGATCTTGATGTCCGGATGATCCTTGTTGAACGATTCGGCATAACGCTTGAGATCTTCGGCCTCGACGGCGGTATAGACCGTCAGTTCCGTTTCAGCCCGCGCCATCCCGGAAAATGCAGTCAAAGCGGCAAGCCCGAAACAGGCCCCGCCCAGAAGACTCTTCAGTCCAGATAGTTGCATGATTTTATCCCTCTCCAGTTTTTTGGTTTCACGATGCAGAGTTGCATGGTGCTTTGCTAATTGGTCTTGATACTCGCGCCCTCGTCCGGCGACAGTCGCCTTAAACTTCCAACGGCTGGAACTTCCCCACGACTGCCAGGATTTTCCCTAATCAGACGTTAAGTCAGTGTCCTTCGGTTTGCCAGGGCAACCCTATCGCATTCCCGTCGTCCTTTCTCTCAAGAACGTCAACTCTGCGGCATTATGGAACTTCCACGTCAGTATGATGACGATTGTTCCGGGCAGGACAGAAACGCTCTTGACCAATGAAAGCGCGTCAACGCATCATAAATCAAATCGTCATTGGCGATACAAACTATAGGCTTGGCTTATGTATTACTCACAACTTCGCGCTTTTCATGCAGTCGCCCAGCATGGCGGGTTTTCCAAGGCTGCAAACAAGCTCAATCTCACGCAACCGGCCATATCCGATCAGGTGCGCAAGCTGGAAGACCTCTTCGACGTTGTCCTGTTCGACCGGCGGAAACGTGCGGTCAGGCCGACGGAGCTGGGCGAGCGGTTGTTCGAGATTACCCGGCGGATGTTCGATATCGAAGGACAGGCCATCGAACTGCTCACCGAGAGCCGTGCGCTCAAGGTCGGCCATATCAATATTGCAGCCGACTCCCCGGTCTATGCCGCCCGCCTGATCGGCGCTTTCCGGCGCAAGCATCCCGGTATCACGGTATCCCTTCATGTCTGCAATTCCGAGGCGGCCCTCCAGGCCTTGTTCGACTATGACGCCGATGCTGCGGTCATCTCGCCTGAACCGATCGACGACAGGCTGTTGCGCATCACGTTAAGTGTCGACTCGATCATCGCTTTCGTTCATCCCGACAATCCCCTCGCAAACAAGCCGTCCATCGATTTGAAGGACTTGGCGCTGGCGCCTGTGATCCTGCGGGAGACCGGCTCACACACCCGGCGCACGATCGAGGAAGAAGCCGCGCGCAACGGCATTCGCATCAACGTGGTCATGGAGGCCGACAGCCGCGAGGCAATCCGCGAGGCAGCCTTTGAAGGTGTTGGTGTGGGCGTGCTGTCCAGGCCTGAGTTCGGCGAAGACAAGCGTCTGTCTGTTCTGGCGATCAATGGCTGCGAACGGCAGTTACCAGAATCGCTGGTCTGTCTCAAGGACCGCGCCCATCACCGTCTGGTGGACGCATTCTGGTCGGTAGGCCGGGAGTTTGTCGGTCAAGGCCCTGCAATTTAGGGCCAGGCGGCGTTAGCGGCGTTGTCAGAAACGCACGTCTATGCGCGCTGAACCGCCATAGGCGAGGTAATCCGCCCCGTCGATACCGCGAATGAAAGTGGCGGTCCCGAGGCCGGACACATCGCCCTGCAGCGATATTGAGAATCCCTCACCATGTGCAGCGTCGATGCCGAGGCTGACACGACCGGAATAATCGTTGCCAAAATCAGGCAAGGCGGCAGTCGGTGTATTGCCGTCGGAGGAGAATTCATACTCGCCCTTGACGGCAAGCCATGCCCGGAACAGGCCGCCCTCGTCGGAGCGATGCACATATCCCATTTTCGGCCCGATTGACGCACGTCCGGCTGTCACCGTGTCGCTCGAATGCAAAAAACCAGCGGTATCAGTGTACTTGTCCTGTTGTTCATTCGCATAAAGGATGCGAGCGCTTGGTTCAAAGAAAACCCCGCCGCTCTCAAATATGCCTTTCAGTTGCGCCCCCACCGTCACACGTTGCGCTGTGAAAGTACCGTCCGTCGCGCCGGACTTGTTGGCGTAGTCGGAATAGGTGTAGGCCGCCAAGGCATCGAATTGAAGATGGTCGTTGGGTTTTACGCCAATATAGGTACCAATCGTGTACCCATCGGCCTCAAATCCACCGTCCAGGCCACCAAGGACGGTATCAAAGTCTGAATTACCGTATCCACCCAGAACACCGATAACGACGCTATTGTTGGCCCGGTAGTCAGCGCCTGCAAGAAAATTGATTGTGTGACCGTCGAAAGATGAATTGTCACCTTCGTAAACCGTCCATGTGCCCTTGATCCAGGCGTCCCATTTGCGAACCTGCGGTGCGGCAAAGTCTGCGACAGCCGTAACGTAGATCTGATCTCCATTTTCATCGCGTGGCAGATCCGCCAACTGGCGCTGCAGTTTCTGCTGTTGCTTCTGGTCGATCCAATTGGCCACCCCTGAAGTGCTAGTTGAGAAACCGTTGGCGGAAATCTGGGTACCGCTACCAGGCTTGAACACATCGCTCAGCTTGTCAAAGACCACATCACCCAGGACGTTCAAATGCGAGTTGATGACCAAAACAGAAAGAGATGCCTGCTGGCTGTCGAGGTTGTCGGACTCAGTGGTGTCGACCGGGGGATTAACTAACTGGGATTGGAAGCCGTTTATCGTACTGGTGGTGCCCTGCTTGAAAACCGGGAAGTTGAACGTCTCGCCTGCGAAGTCAAACTGAATGAAAATGCTGACCTCGCTGTTAGTTGGGTCCGTCCGCACCCCTGGATCGGTCCCGGTAAATCCGGGTGCAATTACATTGGATATGTCATCGCCATGTTCTATCCGGATCGAGGTGTTCACGCCGTCGTTGAAAATCCCGACACGAATATCCGCGTCTGCAGGGGTAGTCCCGTCGAAATCTGCAACAAGCGTTGTCGAACCGTCGATGCACGTACCTGTGGATGGGTTAGCAATCCGTGACTTTCCATCAAGACCAGGGTCAGTGTCAGCTATCGGCGCGCACACAAACGTTACTTGTGAACGCGCGGAATCCGGTTGCCCCAGCAAAGCAACCGCTGCGACCAAAATCGCAGCAACTGAAATGGTTGTTGAACGCAGCAAACGCCCCAGCATCAAGCCAACCCCTGTAAATTCTTTTTATTGCATGCTTTTGCATGACATATTCAGCCCAATGTGCAGTAGAAACGATCACGCGATATAACACGAGTCTTTTTTGCAATTTGGAGACAAAAAATTAACGAATTGTGATATTTGCGCACCAGACCCTCCCGAAAAAGCCCAAAAAAGAGCGAAAAAGTTCGACTGCAGTGTTTGCGCAACACAGTGCCACCGAATCACGTTCGATGAACACCGAACCCGTGCCGGAGACCGTCGGTTTGCAGAACGGGTGTCCGGCCGTCATTCTGACAGATACAACTGTGCCGCATCCTTGATCAGGCCGACAGTTTTCGGGTCGCGATGGCGGTACACGGGGTTGCCATAGGAGTTGAGCACGGCATGGGCTTCCCAGTCGAGAACCTGATTGCGGACGAAGGGATCGGAGACCGTGGCAATCGTGAGTCGCCGCAACACGACCGGGTCAATGGCTTCGTCGTCATTGTCATTAAGGAGTTCCTCCAGAATGTTCCTGCAGCAGCCCCCCACACTAAGCAGAACCCTGGCCTGCTGCGCCGACATCCAGTCCGGCGCCGGTTTGCCCAGAAGCGAACCGACGACAACCCTCTGCCTGTCGTCCAGACTCCCGGGCTGACCGCCCACCGGCTCCAAAATGTTCTCCAGATTTGGTTTCTGGCCGTACGGCAACACGGGCGTCTTCGGCTGCGTTTTCTCGGGACGTATTTGCTTTATCTGGGCCATGGCCGCAGGCTTTTGTTGTGGCTGAGTTGCCGGTTTCGCGGGACGACATCGAGGCTTCTGTGCTGATGTCGAAGGGCTCGGTTTTGGCCCCTGCGCCACTGTCACCGGATGAGGTTGCAACTCAAATGCCGTTGTCGAAGGCCGTGATTGCGATGCTTGTGCCGTCGGCGCAGGCTGCCGTTGTGGCTTCTGCGCGACTGTGACTGGATGAGGTTGCGACTTAAACGCCGCGGTCGAAGGCCGTGATTGCGGGGTTTGTGCCGTTATCGCGGGGCGAGATTGCGGACGACCATGCGGGAAGCCTTCTACTGGCCCCGGATCTGACGGCGGGGAATCTTCTATCTTGGTTTCCCGACCGGATGGCAGCGAGGTCCTAGCGGGCGTGTCGGCCGCTGCCATCTGGATGCTTCCGTTGACCATGGATTTGCGCAGATGAATGCGCTCGGGCCGGGGCTTGGGAGGATGCGCCACTTCGCCTTCGCCGTTAATGCTCGAGTTAAAATCGCCAGTGACTTTCGTTCCGCCCGTACCACTTTTCGGTGGGCTCGCGCCAGGTGCCTCTCTTTTTCCCACGCCTTTGCGTCGCGCGCCTTTGCCTTTAGACGGCGCCGCCCGGGATTTTGGTGCGGATCTCTTGGTTTTTGGCGCCCGCCGGTTCACGGATCGTTCGCGCTTGGGCATCACGGATGTCACGCCCTCGTCTTCAAAAACGGAAAGACGATGACGCCAAAACAAATACACGCTCAAGAACACCAATGACCCAGCGCCTGCGACAGATGTCACAAGGATAGTTGTACTCATACCACAGCCCGTCCCTGCCTCCGCGAAAAGGCTCCCCGGCACGCCGCATGCCTTGCTAATGTACCTATTCAGCCAATCCTGCGTCGCCTCAATGTGCTGATCTTCTGGATTGGCTGTACTCGTTGCCTGAATTTATGTTGCTTTACGGCAACATTATTTGCAAGGGCAAAATTGCAACATGAGAGGTTCTCCAGCAACAGTCCCTGTTCTTGGAGCACGAATCTTCAAATCAACGCTGTCCGCGTGCTCGTCAAGGCTTGAGACTCTTTTTTCCGCAGCCAACCCGGACCGTCACGGCATTACCTTACGGACAAGAGGCTGACCCGCATGCCCTGGAATTGGGTGTTTGTTCATTTAACCGGGGGTACCGATGACAGCGCGTAGAGACCGGTTCAAGGAGGACGCCTTTTCAGCATGGGGCCGGAAACCGAGCGATATCGACATGATCCGCCACAACTGGTTTTCAAACCGGTATGTTAGATCAAATGTGAGATTCTGCGGCTTGGTCTTGAACCAACCCTTCAGTTTTAGCACTCCGTCAGTGGTCAACTTCGGTGCTTGCCCGAGGCGGGGATCGAGGAGAACCGCATCCGCCAGATCGACATTGCCCTCTCGGAAAGGACGGAAGATATCGGCCAGATGGGCAGCACTTTTGGTATTGTGGAAACTCAGCGATCCAAGATCCCGCAGAACCGTGTAATTCCCAGTCAGGTTCGCATGATTTACGGCAGTTATCGTGTTGCGGATCAGTGCGCTGATTTGCGGACCCGAAACCCGTTGAGGCGGTTCCTGCTGAGCGGTGACTTGCGTCGGCAACAAGAGAAAACTTGCAAACATTCCGAAGGTCAACAGGATTGCCGAACGATAGCCCACCCACATTGCGGCTTTTGGAGTTTCCCCGCTTCTACCCCGAACTGGCCAATCCGCTATCACTAGGACTTCCTCAAAAACTCTGTGTACGCCGCGGTGAAACCTTTGAGCGAGAAACGGAAATGAATTGATTGACCCGACCGCGCATCAACAATTGTCACCATGATCTTGCCTCCGCGCTTTATGGCGCCCAGGGTCGCCGGCTGAACTTCAAATGTGGCCCTGCAGCCTTCCTTGACGTCGCAATCGATCAGATTGGCCTTGAAACTCATGCTCTTGTCGATTTCGACACTGACACCGTTGGGAATGTAAAGGCCTAACGGCAACAGGAGCATTGCCCTGATCTGTCTTTTCGAACTGGCCCCCTTTGCCTTGTCTCCGCCCACCGGAACAAGATGGAAGAACAACATTGAAAGAGGCTTGTCCCCCTTCTTGTTGAGGATCTGCTGATACAACTGACAGCGCTTCTGATTGCAGGCCGTCTGCCAACTCGCGAACCCGGGAATCGAGCACAACAGCAGCAATGCCACAAACACGCCGCCGGTGACTAGTTGACGATTCATAACAACTCCCCCGAGAACTCCACCAGAAACCAGGAACCAAGGCCGGGCATCCCCTGTCCTACACGGCCAGAATTGAAGCGTGACCGCGGACAGAATTCCATTGTAACCGGCGAACGAACCGGGCTGAACGGCCACGACATTTTAACGTTAATCGCCTTCGCCAGACGTGAACTTGCATGTGTCCACGCGTGACCGACCGCGCCTGTCACAGAACAGATTGCGTGCGCAATGCAACATGAAGGTGCTGCGGCACCATCCGGATATGTCATTGCCACCACCCCAGCCCCCTGGGATTAGAACGTATCAAACATGTCACGAGATATCGCGGCGGTGCAGGAGACGACAGCAGCTTAACTGCTTACAAGGTGGTCGCCTGCCAACACATGATCCTCCAGCTATCGGACCGCTGACAACACCTCAATTAACCCAAACAAATAAAAGTATATCGGTTCAATCTTGATTGCCGGCTTACCAGGTCCACTGCATACCGGCACGCCCGGCATAAATTCCTTTTTCTGCATTACTCTGGAACCCGTAGGCCATGCCGGCGCCGCCGCCGATGTCAACCGTGAAGCGATCGCCTTTTACGAACACGTCGCGGCCAAGAACGCCAGCCGATGTAATTGCGATGGCGTTCGCGTCCACATCAAAATTGCCGTAACTGATCTTGAAGCCAAAACTCTCTTTGCCGGTAAGGTCAGGCGTTTGCATGGCCGTTGCGATGGCAATGCCGGCCTGGTTGCGCGCGACCTGCTTGAAAAGCTGTCCACCATCGCTTGCCAGATTACCGTTCTTGTCGGTCGTGACCACTTCGAGCGGGCCGGACTGGAACTGCTTGCTCGCCCTGGAGGTAAGTCCCGGCATCGTGTACGTGTTCGACTGAGTGCCGAACACTTGTTGGTTGACGCGCGTTGTCACCGCGCCATTGCCAAAAGCCGCCGAGTTATCAAAAGCGGCAACAGCGTTGGCGCCGACCACAACCGCCTGCGCACCGGACGCCACGGCAGCGTTGCCTACAGCGATAGCTTCGACGCCACTGGCAGCCGCGCCGTCGCCCACCGCAATTGCGGCATCGGCTGTGGCGGTCGCAATTTCGCCGATGGCGATCGCCTGTGTGCCCAGCGCGCCGACCGTGGCGCCATCACCGATGGCGATGCCCTGTTCCGCGCCTGTCGCCACACTCGACACATCACCGATTGAAATCGCACCGTCGGCGGCATTGGCGTTCGCCTGGTCGCCGATGGCGATGCCGCCGTCGGCTTCCGTGTTCGCCGTATCGCCGAGTGCCACGCCGCCGTCCCCGTCCACATTCGAATTGGCACCGATGGAGACGCCCCTGAGTGCCGCCACCGCCACGTCGGCGTCATCGCCGATGGCGATTGATCCTGCGTTGTTGGCTTGGGCATCCCGGCCCAGAGCAACCGTACCGGCGCCGACAGCAAGGGTGTTATCGCCGATCGCGATCGCCGAGACGTCCGTGACCGTCGCCGTGTTGGTCCGGCTGCCGGAGATGGCGATGCCATCGTCGAAGCCGATGCCGCCCTTCAATTGAATGTCGCCGACAATATTGACGTCGTCCCGGAATATGGATTCGCCGGTCACGTCCAAGCCGACGTTGCCGGTTTCATTGGTCAACGGCGCTATCCTGACCGTTCCAACAAAGTTCGTGTCGCACTGCGGCAGGCCGTTCTGGATCTCCGCAATACGAATTCCATTCTCGTTGGCAGGGTTTATAGTTGATACATCGAGCGCGAGGTTTATCGCTTGTAAACCAAGCGCGGTGACTTGGAGTGCAATTCCCGCGGCGGCGGCGGCGCCCGTCGGATCCGGCTCACCCAAAGCCTCTACGCCAAGACCTGCAATGTCTGCCGCGAGATTGACGCCCGTCGCTACTGACTGGCCCTCTGTTGTGTCTTGGGCAATATCCGCCTGGGTGATACCCGCATTATCCAGTTGTTGCGCACAGACGGCGGAATTCCGATTGGCGTTATCGAACTGTGTGGTGCTAAGAATTGTCGTACCGGGTTCTTCGAAGTTGGACGTAACCGCATTGTTCGTCGCTTGCACGCCCGGTTGCGTCGGCTGTGTCGCTATCGGCAAAACGCCCTGCGCCCAAACAGGCGCTGACGTACCAGCGACAATAGCCATGCCTACCCCCGCCAGAAGGGACTTGGCACCCATGTTGATCTTTAACTTCGACATATTTTTGTTATTTACACCCGACTAAATCACCGCAAAATACAGACACTTGTTACGCTTTGCCGTGCTCAGACCGCCCTGTTGAGTCACCGTAATCCGCCACCGCCTCAATATCAACGTTTTTTTAACACAATTGAGTGTTGCCAAATTCCTACACCGATTCGAAAACAAACTTTGGTTTAAATCACTGTTCCGTAGGTTTATCCGGTTGAAATTCGATAAACGGTCGTGCGCTCATCGAAATTGGACGGAACATGGGATTCAGGAGAGCTGGCAGGGCGGTTGCAAGCCACCTCGCATTGATGCTCTTTCGTCTTGCATATCTGCAACAGACGTTCGGCGTACCCCCGGGAAGAGCCGTCCTTGATGATCTGATCGGCGATGATTTCGCAGCCCTTCATTTTCGCCCCACAGCGGACCACGCAAGTTTCCGGAGGCACCTGACCTGTCACACCTTTTTGGTGGCCGGAAACCGCGCCCATAACAAGACCCGGAGAGTTGGTTGTGAGGGATGTTCCATTGGTGCCTGCATTACACGTGCCGGTGTAAACGAACAGGCACAGAATCAATTCTGAAACGCCCAGCAAGTGTATTGTCCGTTTCGCATCCACCAGATCGAACTCCGTCAACACTCAGCGCGCACAAAAATCGTTGTGCCGTCCAATCACAAGGTCAATCTGTCCGGCGACAGGTCCGCTGCCGAAACGCCAAATTCCTGCACATCCGCCGGCAGTTCTTCCCCCACCGCCAGGGCTGCCGAACAGCGTCCCATGCCGAACGAGGTCTCGATGCCATAGCCGCCCTGGCCGGCACACCAGAAAAAGCCATCAACGTCGGAGGCGTAGCCCGCGACCGGCACACCGTCGGCGACGAAACTGCGCAGCCCCGCCCAGCTTCTCTGCAGGCGGCCGATCTCCATGGTGGTCGCCGTCTGGAGCTTGTCGATGACATAGGCGATGTCGAATTCCTCGGGCTGGACATCCTGCGGCGGTACCGGCGTCTCGTCGGCGGGCGAGCCCAGCACGGTGCCCGCATCGACCTTGAAGTAGAATTCCTCGTCTGTGTCCATGACCAGCGGCCAGGCATCGTCGACGGCCACGTTGGCCGGCACGGTGGCAATCACGGTGCGCCGTTTGGGAACGAGGCCTACTGTGTGCGTGCCTGCCATTTCAGCGACAACGTCGGCCCAGGCGCCGGCCGCGTTGACCACGACGGGGGCTGCAAACTCACCCTGCGGCGTCGACGCGTGCCATTTGCCGTGTTTGCGGGTGAGCGACGTAGCGGGCGCATTGCAGACGATCTCGCCGCCATGTCGTTTGAGCCCCTTGATGTAGCCCTGATGGATGGCGTTGACATCGAGCGACAGGGAATTGGGATCCAGAAACGCGCCCGCCAGATAGTCCCGTCGCAGGACCGGCACCTTGGCGACGGCGTCATCGGGAGAGATCATGGTGATTTCGGGCGAGAGCTCCTGAACAGCGCCGAGTGCTACATCGAGAGAGGCCAGTTGATCTTCGCGGGCAATGAAAAGAAAGCCGAACGGCCGGCTGAGTGCGGTGTCCGTAAAGTCGGGTGGTGGTGCTGTCAGAAACGAGAAACCCGATTTGGCGAGGGCGCGGACAGTGCGCGGGCCATAGGCTTCGGTGTAGACTGCAACCGACCGCCCGGTCGTGTGGTAGCCGGGCTGGGATTCCATTTCCAGCAGGATCACCGAATGGTCACGCGACAGCCAATTGGCACACGACGTGCCGGCAATGCCCGCCCCGATTATGAGAAAATCACATTCCCGCATTTCAAACTCTCCCCAAATAGTGCCACGGAACAATCGCCAGTTCGTGGCATGACCGTTCGTTCTACAATGCCACAGGCAAACTTCAGTGCAATCAGTCAGTGTACCCGGGGTGTCGGTCGCCCGGCCAGGATGAGCCGGGGTCCTGCCGGCCGGTTATTGCGGACAATCAAACAACCGTTTGGGTTGTTCATCCCGGTCCCATTGCCAAAGTGTCCCGTCGTGGTCGAGCGCGAGAGTGCCGCTGCTGTCAGCGGCGACGGCCAGAATGTTGTCCATGACCCGCACAGGTTCGAGGCCGATGTCGCGGCCCCACATCCACAAGGAGCCATCCGCACGAAGGGCCGCTGTGTGGCTGGAGCCAGTGGCGATGGAGGCAGCGCCTTCAAAGATCGCGCCCCAGGAAATCGCCTTGTCGCCCAGCCCGTGACGGCCCAGGGGTCCATAGATGTTGCCGCCAGTGCCCATGACCACACCGTCACCGTTCAGGAAGATCGCGTGTCCAGTGTGGGCCTTGACCGATTCGACGCCCTTTGCCACGGGAATGAAGTTGTCGGTGGATTTGAGCTTGCCGTCGCCGTATTGGCCGCGATGAGCCAGACCCCTCACGTGCAGGACGCCGGCCCTGGTGACGTAGTAGTTGGCGCTGTCGCCAATGGC
>JAJFHC010000271.1 GCA_021775835.1 Hyphomicrobiales bacterium
CCAAGTCCGGTTAATACCAAGACGAAGACCGATTGGATTTACTTTTTGCCCCATCAGGCAGACTCCTCGACTTGGGTAACAATCACGGTAAGCGAACTGAACGGCTTCTCGATCCGGCCGACCCTGCCCCGTGCTCTCGCCTTCCAGCGTTTCATCACCATCTGCTTGCCGACATAGGCTTCCGTGACCACCAGATCGTCAACATCCAGATCATGATTGTTCTCGGCATTTGCGATCGCTGATTCCAATGTCTTTTTGACATCGGCGGCAATGCGCTTGCGCGAGAACGCAAGATCGGAAAGTGCCGTTCCCGCTTTCTTGCCACGAATGCTTGCCGCAAGCATATTCAGTTTCTGCGGACTGATGCGCAGGGACCGAGTCACGGCTTTTGCCTGGTTATCGCCAAGCACTCTTGGTTTGGACGACTTGCCCATGGATTACTTCCTCTTGGCTCTCTTGTCCGCCGTATGCCCGTAGTAAGTACGGGTTGGCGAAAATTCACCCAGTTTGTGGCCAACCATGTCTTCCGTTATCAAAACGGGCACATGCTTTTTGCCGTTATGTACACCGAATGTCAGACCGACAAACTGCGGCAGAACTGTCGAACGCCGACTCCAGGTCTTTATGACCTGGCTGCGCCCGGAGTCACGGGCCACTTCGGCTTTCTTTAACAGGTACCCGTCAACAAACGGGCCTTTCCAAACTGAACGTGTCACGGCTTTAGCCCTCTAACGTTTCTTTTTGCGCAGATGTCTGCTGCGCACGATGTATTTATCTGTCGCTTTGTTCGACCGGGTACGCTTGCCCTTTGTCGGCTTACCCCAGGGAGTAACCGGATGACGACCGCCCGACGTACGCCCTTCACCGCCACCATGAGGGTGATCCACCGGGTTCATGGCAACGCCACGAACCGACGGACGCTTTCCAAGCCAACGGCTGCGGCCGGCCTTGCCAAGCTTGATATTCGAATGGTCCGGATTTGAAACCGCACCAACCGTTGCCATGCATTCCGCACGCACCATCCGCTGTTCGCCGGAATTCAACCGGAGCAAGGCATACCCTGAATCACGTCCGACGAGCTGGACATAGGCACCGGCAGATCGTGCGATCTGTCCACCACGTCCAGCCTTGAGCTCGACATTGTGAACGATCGTACCGATCGGGACGCTCGCCAGCGGCATTGCATTGCCAGGCTTCACGTCAACCCTGTTGCCAGCAATGATCGCGTCGCCGACGCTTACACGCTGAGGTGCCAGAATGTACGACTGTTCGCCATCCTCGTAATTCACAAGCGCGATAAAAGCGGTCCTGTTCGGATCATATTCAATCCGTTCAATAGTGCCCGGCACATCAAACTTCGTACGTTTGAAATCAACCAGTCGGTAGGCACGTTTATGTCCACCACCACGACGACGTGCCGTGATCCGTCCCTTGTTGTTCCGTCCGCCACTCTTGGTCAGGCCTTCCGTCAATTGCTTGACTGGTTTGCCTTTCCACAGACCGGAGCGATCGACAATCACAAGATTGCGCTGTCCGGGAGTGATGGGCTTAAATTTCTTCAACGCCATTGTTCTTAACCCTTGCGTGGATACCGACAGCTTGACTTAAAGACCCGTGGTCACGTCGATGCTGTGGCCGTCTTCAAGTGTCACAACTGCCTTCTTCACGTCACTCTGGCGACCGATGCGGCCACGAAACCGTTTCGTCTTGCCCTTCCGGACCAGAGTGTTCACTGCTTTCACTTTCACATCGAAAAGGCGCTCAACCGCCTCCTTGATCTGAGGTTTGGATGCCGTCTTGGCGACGTTGAACATCACCTGGTTGTACTCGGACGCCATCGTCGACTTCTCCGTGATAACCGGGCTTACGATCACGTCGTAGATTTGTGCCTCATTCATGAGAACCGAACCTCCAGGGCTTCGAGCGCAGCCTTCGTCAGGACCAGCTTGCGACGACGAAGGATGTCGTAGACGTTGATGCCCTGGATAGGCAGAACATCGACATTCACAATGTTCCTGGCTGCGAGCTGAAAATTGCGTTCAATCTCCGCACCGCCGATAATCAGCGCATGATCAAGACCCAGCTTGTCGAACGATTCCTTGAGACCCTTGGTCTTGGGATCGTCAAGCTGCACGTCGTCCAGAACAATAAGTTCTTCAGCCTTCGCCTTGGCAGAAAGTGCATGCCTGAGCGCCAGCGCCCGTACCTTCTTGGGCAGGCTATGCGCATGAGTGCGCGCAACCGGACCAAATGCCTTAGCACCACCACGGAACTGAGCGACTTTCTTGTTGCCGTGACGTGCACCACCGGTGCCCTTCTGGCGATACATTTTCTTGGTCGTGCCCGCGATTTCACCGCGCGTCTTGATCCGGCGCGTACCGGCGCGGCGTTTTGCCAGCTGATAGGCAACCATGCGATGCAAAATATCTCTGCGCGGCTCGAGGCCGAAGATCGCTTCCGGCAAGTCAACCGAACCCGACTTCTTCGCGGCAAGAGTGGTTACGTCAAGCTTCATCACGCTTCACCTTTATCTTCCGCAGTGTCCGCGCTGGTTTCTTCAGCCGGTGATTCGACAGCCTCTTCAGACGGAGCGGCTTCTTCGGCAGCGGGTTTTTCGCTTGCACCCGGCAGACGGAAACTACCCGGCATCGGAACACCTTCCGGCAAGGACCGCTTAACAGCGTCACGCAGGAAGACCCAACCGCCTTTGGAACCCGGCACTGCACCGCGAACCAGGATAAGTCCACGTTCCACGTCTGTGCGGACAACCCGAAGGTTCTGGGTCGTTACCCGTTCCGCACCCATGTGCCCGGCCATCTTCTTGCCCTTGAACACCTTGCCCGGATCCTGACACTGACCGGTCGACCCCAAACTACGGTGATTGATCGAGACACCGTGGGAAGCACGCAGGCCGCTAAAGTTGTGCCGCTTCATCGCACCGGCAAAACCTTTACCAATGCTCGTGCCGCAGACGTCGACAAACTGGCCCTCGATAAAGTGGTCCGCGGTCATTTCCGCACCCACATCGATCAGGTTGTCCGAACTAACCCGGAACTCGGCAAGCTTGCGTTTCGGCTCCACCTTTGCGATCGCAAAGTGACCACGCTGGGCACGGGTTACATTCTTGACTTTCGACAAGCCGGCTCCAAGCTGGAGAGCCGTGTAACCGTTCTTTTCTTCTGTGCGCTGCGCCACAACCTGACACTTATCCAGTCTCAGTACCGTGACGGGGATATGTTCACCGGCATCCGTAAAGACGCGGGTCATTCCCAATTTCTGCGCTATGACACCTGAACGCATTGGTTCGTGTCCTTCACACTTAGAGTTTAATTTCAACGTCAACACCAGCAGCCAGGTCGAGCTTCATAAGAGCATCAACTGTCTGAGGTGTCGGGTCGACGATGTCGAGCAGACGCTTGTGGGTCCGCATTTCAAATTGCTCGCGGCTCTTCTTATCGATGTGAGGCGACCGGAGAACCGTGTATTTTTCAATACGGGTCGGCAGCGGGATCGGTCCGCGAACCTGGGCCCCCGTCCGTTTCGCCGTATTGACGATCTCTTTGGTCGACGCATCAAGAATTCGATGATCGAACGCTTTGAGTCTGATGCGGATGTTTTGGCTTTGCATCTGTCTCTATCCCATAAAGAGAGGCGCTTCGATGGAAGCGCCCGCTCTTGTGTTAGTATTACTCGATAATTGCCGCAACGACGCCGGCACCCACGGTGCGACCGCCTTCACGGATAGCGAAGCGCAGTTTCTCTTCCATCGCGATCGGAACGATCAACTCCACTTCCATTTCAACATTGTCACCAGGCATAACCATTTCCGTGCCCGATGGCAGCGACACAACACCCGTCACATCCGTGGTC
>JAJFHC010000272.1 GCA_021775835.1 Hyphomicrobiales bacterium
GTAGAACAAGGTAAAGCGGATGCGGCAACCATCGGTTACCTGACATTGCCTGCTCCTGTCTTGGGGGGTGCAGTGTATTAGTGGCGTTGCGACGCGCAGGTTGGACAACCCTTCTGTGGGAGGAGCAACCAGTGCCCGTGCAACCAACTTATCCCGGCGTCTATGTAGAAGAAATTCCAAGCGGCGTGCGTCCCGTACCCTCGGTGAGCACATCTGTCGCAGCCTTCATTGGCACCTTCCGAAAAGGCCTGCTCAACGAAGCCGTCCAGATATTCAACATGGGTGACTTTGAGCGCGAATATGGCGGGCTCGACCGGTTCAGTGAAACGTCATATGCGGTCCAGCAGTTCTTCCTCAATGGCGGAACCGAAGCGTGGATCGTGCGGGTTGCCGACACGGTCACAGGCGCAGGCGGCGTTGCGCCGACCAATGCCCGTGCCGCAAGCGTGGTTCTGACGTCGCAGCCGGCAGGTGGCGGTGATGAGATATTCCGGGCGACGGCCGGCCGGCGGATTCGCGGACAAAGTGCCGTGGACGCCGGCGAATGGGGAAATTTCGTTCGTCTTGATGTCGACTACGACACCGCCAATCCTCTCGAGCAGTTCAATCTCAGTGTCAGCGAAGTCCGCATCGACGGTGACCGGACCGTCGTGCTGCGGAGCGAACTGCACCGCAACCTGACAATGCGGCCAAACACACCCAATAATGCCATAGAAGTCGTCAACCAGGCGTCCGGTCTTGTGCAACTCGATCGAGCCGGACTTAACCCCGCCGCCTTGCCGGCGCCATTTGTCGTTACGTTCCGACCGGCTTCCAATGGCACACTGGGCAATGCCCTGCCCGAAACGGGTGGCGTTCCACCGCTTGCCATTCCAGTCGATCTTACCGCGTTCAATGTCGATATTGGCACTGGTGCCGTGGCTGGCACGATCCAGTATAATGGTCCGGCGCCGACGACTTATGGCGAGCTGCGGCCGTTCATCGAACAGGCCATCAGACGTGCTGCGGCGGATCCACTCATTCCTGACGGCCAGAAACCTTTGCTCAGTGGCGCGATTGTCAAGCTGATCGGGGCGGATACGGCGGCCAACCCGCTGCGGTTCTTCGTGCAACTTGGCCGAAGTGCCAGACCGTATAATCCGGCAACAAGTGTCAGGTTTACGGGGCCTGCTGCCGGGGCCGCGCCTGCCGGTGTACGTCTGGCAAATCCCACCGGGGCTGTTCCCAACGCCCAGCAGATTCCACTTGGCCCAACGGCGGCATTGCAGGGCCACGACGGTCAGCCGCCGGCTGCCGGCACAACCTTCCGTCCGGTGCCTGTTGGTTTCTTCCAGGGCCAGCAAGTCCCCAAGACCGGACTCTACGCGCTGGAGGATGTGGACATGTTCAATATCCTGAGCATCCCTGAGGCAACGACGTTGCCGGCTGCGGCCATGCGGACACTCTATACCGAAGCTGAAGCCTATGTGGAGGATCGCCGGGCGATGGTGATCGTGGACATTCCGGAGACTGTTCGCACGCTCAACCACATGCAGGCCTGGCTCATGGACAATGACGGAATCCGCCATCCAAACGCCGCTGTCTATTTTCCGCGCACCAACATTGCCGATGCCCTCAACCGCAACCGGCCACGGTCGATTGCCTCGAGCGGCACGGTTGCCGGCCTGTGGGCACGGACCGATACTGCCCGTGGGGTATGGAAGGCGCCTGCAGGTACGGAGGCCAACCTTCGCAACGTCGAGAGCCTTGCCTATCTGCTCACCGACCAGGAGAACGGTCAGCTCAATCCGCTGGGCGTGAACTGCCTGCGTAATTTCCCCATCTACAGCAATATCTGCTGGGGTGCGCGGACAATGGATGGTGCCGACGCTCTGGCGTCGGACTGGAAATACGTGCCCGTGAGACGGACCACGCTGTTCATAGAAGAAAGCCTGTTCCGGGGAACCAAATGGGTCGTCTTCGAGCCCAATGATGAGCCCTTGTGGTCGCAGATCAGGCTCAACGTGGGCGCGTTCATGCAGGACCTGTTCCGAAAAGGGGCGTTTCAGGGTGGTTCTCCGCGAGACGCCTACAGTGTCAGGTGCGACGCGGAAACGACAACGCAGACCGACATCGACAATGGCATTGTCAACATCGAAGTCGGATTTGCGCCACTCAAGCCCGCCGAGTTCGTCATCATCAAGATCCAGCAAATCATCCGGCGTCCGGAAGTGTAAGGAGAGAGCAGCATGGCCCCATTTACAACAAATCCACGCCGCTTCGATCCCTACAAGAATTTCAAGTTCAGGGTGAAATGGGACGGTCGCTATGTCGCCGGCATCAGCAAGGTCGGTGCGCTCAAGCGTACTACAGAAGTGGTCGAGCATCGTGAAGGTGGCGATCCATCGACCAGCCGCAAATCGCCGGGACGGACAAAGTACGAAGCCATCACGCTGGAACGCGGGGTCACCCACGATCTTGATTTCGAACGATGGGCCAACAAGGTCTGGAATTTCGGAGCCGGTGACGGATCAGAGATTTCGCTGGCGGATTTTCGCAAGGACGTCATCATCGATGTCTTCAATGAGTCCGGTCAGAAAGTGTTGTCCTATCAGGTGCACCGATGCTGGGTGTCTGAGTATCAGTCTCTGCCCGATCTCGACGCCAATGCCAATGCTGTCGCCATCCAGCAGATCAAGCTCGAAAACGAAGGCTGGGTCCGCGATCAGGCGGTAACAGAGCCTGCCGAACCAAGCTTTAACGAACCGGCCTGACGTCAGCGTAATCTGGCTGTCGAGCAGGGTTCAGCGGACAGGACAACGGATCATGCAATTCCAGCTCTTGCACGGACTGTGGCGCACAGGACAGAACCATCGCGCACTATCAATGCGGCCGATGACAGGGCGCGACGAGGTCTTTCTGCTTGAGTTGCCTTTATCGTGGCCGGCGGCAGGCAGAACCAGTGCGCTGCTTGAGCGAATTGTCCAGGGTGTAGACGGTGTTGAAGGCTCCCCACCGGAAATCGTTCGGGAGTTGACGGCAGGCGACCGGGAACGGCTTTTGATCAGCCTTTGCCGCAAATATCTGGGAGACCGGGTTGATCTTGTCGCCCGCTGTCACGAACCGTCTTGCGGACAATTGACGGAAGTGACCCTGTCGCTTGCGAGTCTGTTCTCGACGGAGACGCAAACTCAACCGCAGCAAAGCTACAGTGTCGACTGTGTCTTTGACCGCCGCCGGCTACGCGTCGACTTCAAGCTGCCGACCGGTCGTATGGAGGAACAGATAGCCCAGACCGCGCTGTCGAATCCGTCTGCTGCCGCTGACGAATTGTTTGACCTGGTGGTTTTGAAGATTGCTGTTGAGGACGGTCAACCGGTTGATCGTACCGCAGCAATGGACACCGTCAGGGCGGCGCTGGAAACCGCCATCCAGGAACTCGAACCAGCCCTCGACCGGCACTCGAGGATATCGTGTGAGGCCTGCGGAGATCCGCTGACTGTCGAATTCGACGGCCTGTCCGTTCTCACGGATGCCGTGAACAGGGATGGAGATATTTTCCGGCAGGTGGATTTGCTGGCCAAAGTGTATCACTGGAGAGAAACAGACATTCTCGATTTGCCGCCCACGCGGCGCCGGCGTTATCTGAGGCTGGCCCAGGAGCCGGGCAGGGCGGTGGCATGACCGGGTTCTTTGAGCGCATCTCAAGACGATCGGCAGGGCACACCGGGGCGCCTCATGGCGTGACGTTGTCGCTGCGCCAGCATTCCCGATTTGAACCTGCGGCATTTGAAACTCAGTCGGGTGATGCACGGGAACGCGCGATGCAGGCAGAGGATCCGGTGAGGGCCCCAACATACCAATTTGCTGAAAACCCGCCAACTGACGCGACAACGGCAGCAATTGCTGGTCCGGAAGACCAGTTGCTGGCATCTCCAAGACGAAGCTTCTTTCGAGACGAGCAACCCGCGCAGACTCGATACCAGGTTGCTCCCGGAGTGTTCAATTCAGATGCCGGCACAGCAGATGTCAGCACACATGAGGGCGTTCAGGCCGCGTCAGACTACGAAGAAGCCGACAGGGGCGTTGTGCCGCGTGACCGCCGGGAAGGCATGGACTCCCCGTTTCGTGACGCGCCGCAAACCGAACCAGAATTTGAACACGTTGGCGTGGATGCAGAATTGCCCGAGAAGTCTGCGGTCGCCGAATACTTTGCGCCGCAAGACATCGCCCGCTCAATGGAGGTTTCATCGATTGGTGATAATGTTGATCGGGGGAACAGCCCGGAAGGGTTAGAAACCGCGGAGGCTGGAAGGCCGTTACCAACGGACCACACCGATGTGCCAGTGAGTCTCGATGTTGCGGTATCTGATCCTCTGTCCAATCACGATCAGCGTCAGCCTGCCGATCGCAACGACGACACCTCGCAATACCTGCCTGTGCAAACGCATTTCGAACAAGCTCGGGGTTTTGCAGATGATGGCGCCGAGCCAGCCGGCGGACTTTCTGTCGGCCAGATTACTGTTGAGTTCCTGCCGCCTCCGACACCGTCGCAGCCATCGGGGCCGGCACAGGTAAACCGGACCAGAGGTTTTGACGACTATGCACGCGCCCGTCGCGGCGTTCTGCGTTAGGCCCCGGCATGGCAACGCACGCCGCCATAACTGCAGTAAGCCGGACGCTGAGAACGCTTCTCCTGGACCGGATGATCGTGCCCAGTACCGTCACCATCGCACCTCCGGACGTGGCCGTTGCCGGCGTCGCCGGAGGCAGGGTCAACATCTACCTCTTTCAGGCGCTGGAGAATGCCGATCTGAAAAATCAGGAGATCCCAGGAGAAGGCCATCCGGCGGCCTACGGCCAGCCGCCGCTGTCGTTGAACCTGCGTTACCTGCTCACCACGCATAGCGAGCTTGAAAACCAGCCAGACGCGGATCTCAACTCCCAGACCATGCTCGGCGACGCCATGCGGGTCATGCACGAGTTCGGCAACCGTATCGACGAATTGGCGATCCAGAATCCGGTGGCAGGGGCCGTTGGGGACCCGGTTCTCGACACGGCGCTTGGCAACGAGTTTGAACGCGTGAAACTGGTTCTTCACCCCACGGAACTCGATGATCTCACCAAGGTTTGGTCTGCGTTCTCGGAAGTAAACTTCCGGCGTTCGGTGGTCTATGAAGCGCGGGTAATCCAGATTCAGAGCACGGGCCCAAGGGTGCGTCCGCAACCAGTCGAAACCCGTCGTATCGTGATGAATGTGCGTCGTCCTCCTGAAGTGATCGACGCCTATGTCACGCCGGCAGCCAATGGTCCGATTGGCGAGTTGAGAGTGCAGATCGGCGAGGAACTTACCATCGTTACCGAAAACGCGGTCGCCGACATGGTGTATGTCCGGCTCGGTTCTCTGGACCCGATCAGAGTGGTGCCCCAGGGGGACGGACGCATCCGTGTTGTCGTTCCAGACAATCAATATCCCGCAGACCTGGACAACCCGCTACCGAGACCAATTCCGCCGGGGCAACAGCTTCAGCCTGGACTGCTCGAGGTTCAGGTGATCGTCGTACATCCCGCAGAGGGAGTCGAGGGAGCCTTGGGCCGTGGTTCGACTTTTTCGCAAAACCGATCCTATCGTTCCAACATTGCGCTCCTGCAGTTGGTGCCGCAGATCACGGGATTGGCGCCCGCAAATGGGCCTGCAGCGACAATTCTGCAAGTCCAGGGAGTACGGCTCTGGCATGCCGGCGCGCGGCTTGCGGAAGTCATCATTGGCGACGCCTCCGTGACCATCAGGCCGCCGGCGCCAGGCGATCCCTGGCTGGCACCCACGGCAGTGCAGGTTGAGATACCGGTTGCCGAGGCCGCCCAGACGCTCCCCGTGCTTGCTGTCGGGGACCCGCCCTATGGCGTTGCCATCCAGGTGGATGGCGCCCGCAGCCGGGATGGCGGGTTTACCTTCAGTCTGGACCCTTGATGACATGAACAGATCACCGGCGCGCAGTGATTTCGAACCTCTCATGCCACCAGACGACGGGTGGGTGGAACGGAACTTCGAAGCGAACTCTCTGGGACTGGCCTGGTTGAAGCAAAGGCTGACAGATTACATCGCAAGCTTGAGAACCGGGCGCCCGGCCACAGAAACCCCGGTCGGAGGCATCAGGGCGTTGACCGACCTTGAGGCTGACTGGCTGCTGCGTGGCGGATCTGGGGGCTGCCCGTCCAGCGACGATTCCGTTTCCGCCCGTCGGGCGTATATTGCTTGCCGTGACACGATGCTCGCGGAGGGAACACCTGCTGCCATCGACAACCTTTCGCAGATTTTTGGCCTGTCGGAATTCGAAGAAGACGTTGTCCTGATGGTATTAGCGCCATTTCTGGATGCAACATTCTCCGCCCTTTACGGTTATACGCACGATCGCCTGAGGCTGGATTGTCCGACGCCGCATCTGATAGTGGCAATGCTGACCGATGGACGGCCGGCAACGGCAATGCTGGCGCGGCGATTTCTGTCGCCTGCCGCAACGTTGCGCCGTCACCATCTGGTGCAATGTCCGTCGGAACAACTGACCGCACTTTCGCCTCTGGTCACGGATGAGGCATTGGCGTGTTTCCTCGCCGGCGAGACCGGGAACGATGTTCGACTCGGCCATCTGCTCAGACCGGTCGACGCAGGTCCCTGTATCGCCGAGATGCTTTCCGACGCTGACCGGTTTGCCGCAAAAGTGCAATCCGAACGAGTGGGGTCTGTCCTGATCCAGGGTCCGCCGCGATCCGGGAGGCGTACGATCTCGGCGCGGCTGGCTGCCGGTATGGGACTGGGCTTGCGTGAGTTGCTGCCGCATCGCCTGCCGCCTGCGGGACCTGAACAGACAACGGCTTTGCGCCTGGTGGCGCGAGAGTCGATTCTGCGCGGACTGGCTGTCATGATCGATCTGTCGCAGGGGCCGAGCGAACCAACTGCCGGCGGCACGGTGACTGCAACGTCAGTTACCGAGAGCCTGATGATGGAGAACCCGGCGCTGGTCGTCATCCTTGCGAGTAAGCGTCCGGATCTTCCCAGCGGAATTCCTTGCCTGCGCACAGCAGAACTCAATGAG
Organism: Hyphomicrobiales bacterium; assembly: GCA_021775835.1. Next base: position 7,074 of record JAJFHC010000272.1, read on the forward strand.
GCCCAGAGAACGGCGCTTTGGCAGTCCGCATATCCGGACTTCGCGCACCTCCCTGGACTGTCTGCGGACGTCCTGGCGCAGCACTTTCAGCTGGGTCCGTCGGAGATCACCTCGGTCTGCTCGGAGACCGCTGGAGCCCTCGATGGCGGGAATCTATGGCGGGCCTGCCGCGATGCCGCCAGCCGGGGGTTGGCGGCGATGGCCGATCGCATCGAACCCCGCTTCGAGTGGGACGACATTGTTCTTCCCGAAGACATCCGAACCGACCTCAAGGCTGTCGCATCCCAGGTGCGTCATCGTGGTGCGGTTTACAGCGATGGTGGCTTTGCCCGGAAACTTGTGCGCGGTCGCGGTGTTTCTGCACTGTTCGCCGGTCCAAGCGGCGTCGGCAAGACGATGGCGGCCGAGGTCATAGCGCGCGAACTTGATCTGGACCTTTATCGGATCGATCTGTCGAGAGTGATCTCGAAATATATCGGGGAAACGGAGCAGAACCTGCGCCGGGTGTTTGACGCAGCCGAAGCGGGCGGTGCGGTCCTGTTTTTCGACGAGGCGGACGCGCTGTTCGGCAAGCGCAGCGAGGTCAAGGACAGTCACGACCGCTATGCCAATATCGAAATCAGTTACCTGCTGCAACGTATGGAGACCTATTCGGGTCTCGCCATTCTGGCCACCAATCTCAAGAGTCATATCGACAGTGCGTTTCTGCGCCGGCTGCGGTTTGTCATCGATCTGCCATTTCCCGATGCTGCCCTGCGCGAAACCATATGGGCGAATGCCTTCCCGAAGGAAACAAAGACCGAAGGGTTGGATTTCAAGGCTCTGGGCAGGCTCGACGTTGCCGGGGGCAACATTGTCGTCATTGCTGTCAATGCGGCTTTTCTTGCCGCCGCGGAAGGGACGCCGGTTTGCATGGATCACATAGGACAGGCTGCACGGGCCGAGATGCGCAAGCTCGACAAGGAGTTCAGGCCTTGCTGGGCGGTTGGAGGTGTCGGATGACAGACGGGAAACAAGATAACCCGAATGTCACTGTCGGTGGATTTGCGGTCAAGGGAAGGGGATCGCGAACGCAGGCACGTTCTGCCGGGGACAAGGTAACGTCGGCGCTGGCCCGGTTGTCTGCGGATATTGGCCAGCGAGACTTTCCAGGACCGGCCGGCGGCCTGGGAAATGTGAGAATCCGGATGTCGCATGATTCCAATGCCAAGGAGATTGAACAGGCGTTGCGCGCGGCACTCCAGGGTACAAGGAGGCGTTGATGAGAGCTCACCAGAAACCGGTCCACCAGGAAAACCGGCTGCCCGGTCAGTGTGCGACCCAAATGCTTCAGCCCAAATTGCGCATCGGGCCGGCCAACGATCCGCTCGAACATGAAGCTGACCGCGTTGCCGATGCGGTAGTATCCAATCAGGGGCT
>JAJFHC010000273.1 GCA_021775835.1 Hyphomicrobiales bacterium
GGCCCGTCCAGCTTACCCATAAACACGGGGTCAGAGCCGGCTCGCTCATATTTACCGGCGGTCAGGTCAATCTGGATGCGCAGGGCCGCGTGCAGTCGCCGGGCAATCTGGACGTGCAGTGCGACAGCGCCATGGCCTATCTGGAGACGGTCCTGGCCGATCTGGGCGTCGATCTCGCGGACCTTGTGAAGCTGGTGGTCTACTTTGTCGGAGACCACTCAGCGGAGCACCGCATCCTGGATTTGATCGCCGCACGGCTGGGTCCCGATGTGCGGCCTGTGGTCAATATGATTGCCAAGCCTGCGTTGTGTTATCCCGACATGCTGATCGAGATCGAAGGGGTCGCCATGCGCGGGCCTGATGGTGAGCGTCTGGCGCGCCGGTGTATCCACATGGACGAGATGCCCTGGCTTCCCCGAGCCTATTCTCATGTCATCGCCTGTGGGGACATGATCTTTACCGGAGACATGTCGGCCCTCACGGCTGCCGGGTCGGTGGAGGCGCCGGGGGATCTGGCCGGGCAAACAACACTCATGATGGACAGGCTTGATGCAGCCCTTGCCGCCGCGGGCGCGGACATGAATGACGTGGTCAAACTCAACGTATTCTATGTAGGCGACGGCACGGCCGAGAACTGGGCGAAGCCCGCCGTGATTCGGGCAGGTTATTTCGACGAACCCGGGCCGGCGGCAACCGGCATTCCGGTAGTCGATTTTCCACAAGCCGGCCTGCTCACTAAGATCGCTGCCACCGCCATGCGCGGTTTCGCCGGCGAAAAGCTCGACCGGAGTTTCGCTTGGCCTTCCGGGCACTGGAACTGGACGACGCCGCTGCCCTACAAGCACGGCAACCTTTGTGGTGGTGTCATTCACCTGGGCGGGCAGGTGTCGCTTGACAGTGCGGCCAACGTGATCGACCCGGGCGACATGGTTGCGCAGACCCGTCGGGCCATGAACAATATCGCGGCAGTCCTCGCTGAATTCGGGGCGACACTCGACGATGTGGTCAAGGTGACAACGTTCTACCAAGGCGATGCTTCGGCGGACGCCTTGCACGAGAACCTGCTGGTACGGTCTAATTCCTACAGTGAACCGGGACCGGCCACGACCGGTATTCCCGTACCCTGCCTGGTCTATGAGGACATGGTCATCGAAATCGAAGTGATCGCCATGCTCGACGGTAAGAATTCTTGATTTGTCACAATCAAGAAACCAACCCCTGTGTAGGCACCGTGTAGTTTCAAGAGCTTGGACAAAGTGCAGAATTCTCACAAGAATTCAGAAACCCGTATCACTCCTTCCGGCGATGCTCGGGATGAAGGCTCTTACCCAGTATATGCTCGCTGTTTCGGATAACATCCGCGCTCGATCCGATGATCAACGGATCGGGCCGACCGACCACATGAGTGTCCTTGCCCGGATAGGGTAGGGTGGACAGGAAGTGTCTCATGCAATTCAGGCGAGCCCGTTTCTTGTCGTCGGATTTGACGATTGTCCAGGGCGCGTCGGCGGTGTCGGTGTAGAAGAACATCGCCTCCTTCGCTTCGGTGTAGTCACCCCACTTGTCGAGAGACTGACGGTCGATCGGTGAGAGTTTCCACATCTTCAAGGGCTCGCGTTCACGCGACGAAAAGCGCTTCAACTGTTCCTGCCGGGTCACGGAGAACCAGTACTTGAACAGCCGCACGCCGCTACGGACAATCATCCGTTCGATCTCGGGCGCCTGGCGCATGAACTCCAGATAGTCGTGCGGCGTGCAAAAACCCATGACCCTTTCGACGCCTGCGCGGTTGTACCAGGAGCGGTCGAACAGAACCATTTCGCCGCCTGATGGAAGATGGCTGATGTAGCGCTGGAAGAACCATTGCTTGCGCTCACGCTCCGTAGGCTTGTCCAGAGCCACGACCCGTGCACCACGGGGGTTGAGGTGCTCGGTGAAGCGCTTGATCGTGCCACCCTTGCCGGCCGCGTCGCGGCCTTCGAACAGAAGGACGATCTTCTGGTCGGTTGCCTTCACCCACTCCTGAACCTTGAGCAGTTCGATCTGGAGTTCAGCCTTCTGCTTTTCATAAGATGCCCGGTCGATCTTTTTCTTGTAGGGGTATTCGCCGTCTTCGAAGACCCGGCGCTTGGCATCCTGATCAAAACCGGCGTCCTGAACGCCTGCTCCAGGATCCCCCGATGGCACGTCGGCGTCGAGCGGACGTTCGCTGCCATTACTCCTGGCCGTGACGGGTTTCCGAGATTTCTGATTGTCCGGCAATCCGGTTTTCAATCGGCCGGCGTTTGGCTGAGGGCTCATTGCTGTCTCCCGCTGGTTCGCAATACTCAAACGGGAACGCTAGCGAAAATCGATGGATCCCGCCTTGACTCAGGTCAAATGGACCGCGCGGAACACGGTGCGTTGTTCCGAAGGATCAATAGTTCCCGCAAGGCAGGTCGGATGTTTCGAACGCAATGCCGAATTCCGGAGCGAGATAGCGGCCACGGCTGACGCGCACGAGGTGACCGGCATGGGCCAGGCGCTGGATGGCATTGTAGACTGCCTTGCTCGAGCAACTGACGCCGCTGGCGTTCAACCGGTTGATTACGTCGCCGGCACACAAGGGGTTGGCATCAGATTGCCTGAAGGCATGCTCCACCTGACGCAGGAGGTCGCTTACTCTGCCGTTTTCGGGCAGATTCAAAAGCTCGGTGGTGTCGAACTTCTCCGCCAGACAAACCCGCGTGGGTTCCTTGCATTGACCGTAGAGACTGACCGCCAACGGGCGCAGGCGCGAGACACGCTGCTCGATTTCCTTGAGCCGGGCTTTCAAGTCGCCTTGCACAAGAAGCGTGTCGTTCAGTTCGTTCAGCGCCTTCTCGCACGCGGACGCATAGTGGTCTACGTCATCGATGTTGTCGGCGTTGTATCTGGGTCTTGTGTACATGGCCCGAATTTTACCAGCGGGCGCACGCTTGGCACGGAAATTCCTGACAAATGGTAAACGCATGTGCCGGTTCGGGATCCGGTGTCGTACTGGAAAGGAATCCGGCCTTTAACCGACCGCCGACAGACGCTCAGCCGGCCAACGGTCGCGAAACCGTCCCACGGCCCAGAGGCTGAGATCCCAGGGGTCGGAATAGGGTATATTGGTGTCCCGGTCGGCCGGGGCATACGGATGAGGTCCATACTCAGGGCAAACCGTCATTCTGGCCCGTCCCTCGGCGCGTCGGGCTTCAATGACACGGTCCCACCAGGTCTCGAACAAGGCGGTCCATTCCATGCCCCAGCCTGTACGCGGGTCAAGACACTGCGGCCGGTGGAGGTCGCCGACCCGGGCATGGATGTGATGAGTTCGCGCAATTGCCAGATCCATCATGGCGTCCTTTTCCGGATCCGGGATCAGCGTCATCAGGCCGTTCTCATCGGGAACACTCGATGTGCTGGTCTGCATGTTGCTTTCCGACACAACGGTAAAGTGACTGAAGTCAGCACAGATGAACAGATCTGGAATTGCTTCCAGATAACGTCGCGTGCCCCAAGGGCTGTATAACGCGCACCGGCGATGGGTTTCGTGAACCACTTCGATATCTGTTTCCGACCGGGCAATGTCGATGCATTCGCGAAAGAAGGCAACGCCCTCGTCGAAGGCAAAATAGTCGCGGCCGCCATGGCAATTGATCAGATCCGGTTCATAGGCCAGAACGCGCTGCAATTCGGTCCGAAACGCGGCAATGCTCGGCGCTACCATGCCGGCATTGAACGACAGCCCCAGTTCCCGGCGTGCGGCGTTGAATTCCGCCGGCTTCATGTCGACAAAAAAACATTCGATACCATCGTACCCGGCGTTGGCCACGGCGCGGAGCTTGGTGTGAAGATCACCGATATGATCCATGCCCCAGTCGCTCTTGGTGATCAGCATTTCCATGGCCGATGTCCCCTGTTACGCGGTTTGCCGGTAGCCTGTCATTTTTGCATCAAGCCCTGAGATATTGTAGCCATGACAGACTATTGTGCGAATCGATTTATTGATCGGGAGATTAGCCGTGACCGTATCCTTGAGAGGCGTCGCCGTCGTCTGTGCCTTGAGCTTCTGGCTTGCCGGATGCGGGGTCAACAATATCCCGACCTTTGAAGAAAAGGCGAAAGCGACCTGGAGTCAGGTGCTTAACCAGTTTCAGCGGCGCACGGACCTGATCCCGAACCTGGTCGCTACCGTCAAGGGTTATGCCGCCCAGGAACGTGACACCCTGACAGCAGTGGTTGAAGCCCGCGCCAAGGCAACCCAGACGACTTTACCCAAGGACGTGCTGACAAATCCGGCAGCATTCAAGACGTTTCAGGAAAACCAGGGAGCGCTGACGTCGGCACTTTCGAAGCTTCTGGTAGTGGTGGAGCGTTATCCGGACTTGAAATCAAACCAGAACTTTCTGGCGTTGCAATCCCAGCTTGAAGGCACCGAAAACCGGATCGCGGTTGCGCGGCGCGACTACATCGAGGCGGTGCGCGTCTATAATACCGAGCTCAAGACCATCCCCGGCCGATGGTGGGCGTCGCTGCTCTATGCAGAAAACCAGCCGATGCAGACCTTCACCATTACCGAAGGCGCCAAGGAAGTGCCGAAAGTGAGCTTCGAGTGATGGCAGGCTGAGCGCCCATGACAGGGTCGCCAAAACTTTTGGGTTACATCTCACGCATGATGCTGACGATAGTGGTCTTTGCCATATTGCTGATCAGCTCCGGGTTTGGCCCATCCGGGCTTCTTGCCGCCGAACCGCAGTTTCCTAGCCTGTCCGGCCGGGTTGTCGATCAGGCCGGTTTGCTTGGCAGTGTCGATGAGATCGAGATAGAGGACGCCACGAAGGTGCTGGAGGAAAAAACCACAGCTCAACTGGTGGTGGTAACGCTGGCCTCACTGCAAGGGTACGAGGTCCGGGATTTCGGGTATCAGCTCGGCCGCCAATGGGGCATCGGCCAGAAGGACAGGAACAATGGTGTCCTTCTGATCGTCGCACCGGCCGAACGCAAGGTGGCCATCGAGGTCGGCTACGGACTTGAGGGAACTCTGACCGATGCCCTGAGCAAGATCATCATTGAACGGACGATCTTGCCGCAGTTCAAGGCCGGCGATATGCCGGGCGGCATCAAAGCAGGGGTTGCCGACATTATCGCCGTCATCTCCGGCGACCCGGAGCAGGTGGCGGCCAAGGCCAACCGGAAGTCCAGTGATGACGAGATACCCTTCTGGGTGCTGCTGATCATTTTCATTGTGATCTTCATTCTGATTACCCGTTTCGGCAATGCCGGTGTTGGCTCCAGGGGAAACAGTACCTTTGGAAGTTCGTCCAGCGGTGGTTTCTCCGGCGGCGGCGGATTTTCTGGTGGCGGTGGCAGCTTTGGCGGGGGAGGGTCATCGGGCGGATGGTGAAGCGAGGTTTCCATAATGCGATTCTGAGGCTGGCAGCGTTGGCGGTCATCATGCTCCTGGGCACTGCGGCAATCTCGTCCGTCGACGTTGGACTGGACCCGGGCGTCGCCTGGGCCGGACCAGCCACGGAAAAAGATGATCCGGGTTCTCCCTGGGCGGATCCGGACAATCCGGTGATCCAGGACGGCCGTGTCTACGACGGGGATTTCTACAAGACACTGGTACCCGCCCTGGTGTTCGTCATGATGGGAGCGGTGGCCTTCATGTTTGCGGTCACATTCGTACGCTCGCGCAGAAGACGCCGGACGCGTGAACGCCAGGACGTCGGCACGACTGTACGTGGCGAGGATGGGGAGTGGTAAGCCAAATGGCATTCATCGATGACAACGGGCGAGCCCGGATATCCGAAGCAATCAACCGGGCTGAAGGAAACACAAGTGGGGAGATCGTTGCTTTGGTGGCCGGGCGCAGCGACGACTATGCGTACGTACCCTTCCTGTGGGCGTCGCTTGCGGCGCTGGCAGTGCCGCTGCCGGCGTTGTGGATGCCAGGACTTTCGCTTGCCGTCGTCTACCTCGTTCAACTGTGCGTCTTCATCATAGTCGTGCTTGTCCTGAAGTTGCCGTCGGTCTTGAAACATGTGGTGCCTGCGGGCCTGAAGCGGCGGCGCTCGCATCGACACGCGCTTGAGCAGTTCCTGGCCCAGGACATGCACACGACATCGGCGCGCACCGGAGTCCTGATCTTTGTCTCGGTTTTCGAACGTTATTGCGAGGTGATTGCAGACGAAGGGATTTACGAAAAAGTCGACGCGCAGGTCTGGCGCGAAGCCGTCAACGCCATCACGACAGCCGTGCGTTCAGACCGGACAGCGGAGGGGTTTGTGACGGCAATCGATTTATGCGGTGACGTGCTGGCGAAACATTTTCCTGAGGATCCGACGGCGGAAGACGTGCTGCCCAACCACCTGATCGAAATCTGACGACTGTACAAAGGCCGCCGGCCCGACCATCCGGACGCCTGGGAGGGAGTCTTTTGCAGGATGGCCGGGTCAAGGGGTGTTATCGAGAGAGAACTGGCGTCACGAGCAGCCGTGAGCGGTGGCACCGGGATGGTTGTCGGCGTCGGCCTCGGATGAACGGTTCACAAAAATATTCTTGACCTGTGAAATGCTGCTGGTGACAAACCGGTGAAGAGCCAGGGAGCGCTCAACACGGCCTCGATGCAACAAGGCCTGTAAATCATAGTCGGGTAGCTCGTGATAATTCATAATTCACTCCTTTAAAACAACGTGTTAATGGCGAAAAAGCAATTCGGAATGGCGAGCTTGCTGAACGGCGCCTTTGTTGTATGAAAACTTAGGGATTGCACGAGCCGATGACAAACGAGTAATTTCGAGCCTTCGGAACAAATTTCCTTAAGTGAGACATGCCAAACCGCCTGCCCTCCCTGAATGCCCTGCGTGCTTTCGAAGCCGCTGTCCGTCACATGAGTTTTCAAAAAGCAGCCGAGGAACTATTCGTCACTCCGGCCGCCCTGAGTTATCAAATCCGCCAGTTGGAGGACCAGTTGGGCCTCAAGTTATTCACCCGGCACAATCGGTCCATTGCGCTGACCGATCACGGGCGCCTGATCGCACCGGGCGTGCGCGACGGATTCGACCGGCTGACCCAGACCATGCGGCAACTGGAAACCAGACGGTCTGGCAACGTGCTGGTGGTTTCCGCCGGACCCGCCTTCACGGCAAAATGGCTGGCACCGCGTCTTTACAGATTCATTGCTCAGTACCCTGACGTTGATGCTCGCATCACTGCCAGCATCAAGATGGCCGATCTGGAAACAGATGACATCGATGTGGCGATCCGTTTTGGTCAGGGTACCTATCCAAACTGCGATTCAGTGAAGCTCGCCGATGAATTCGTGACACCGTTGTGCGCACCGTCTTTGCTGGAGGGGGACAATTCCCTGTCGTCACCCGAGGACTTGGCTCATGCCACCCTGATTCACGACGACACTCATGTGGGCGTATTCTATCTGCCCGACTGGCAGCACTGGTTTGACGCTGCCGACCTGTCCGGCGTTGAACCGTCACAAACCGGTCTTCATTTCAACGTTGCCGATCATGCGATCGATGCGGCGATCTCAGGCGCTGGTGTGGTCCTGGGCCGGATCGTCCTGGCCCAGGCCGATATTGACGCAGGTCGACTCGTGACGCCCTTCGACCTGAGGCTGAAAGCGGACTTTTCATTCTATGCCGTCAGTCTCAAATCCCGCGCAGATGAAGCCAATATCGTCGGGTTCCGAACCTGGTTGATGGAAGAGATAGAAGGCAGTGTTAACACGGCACTGCCGGGACCTGCCGTTTGACCGGATTGACAATGCTGCCGTGGACAATCCATTTGAAACATCCCGCTGTTATTCGTCATTCCGGCGTCAGCCGTCTTGTGCCTTGTCATGTCGCGGGACTTGGCGCACAGTCTGAACAATCACGTGTTCTTCAAATGTCTTGGCCACAAGACGTAATCGTGGCGATAGGGGTCAAAAGATGCAATCTCGCGAAGGTATTCAAGGTCTGCTCAAGAAAGTGCAATCGAAGCTTTCTTCCAAGGGCGGCAAGAACGCACAACTCAAATCATTTGCCGGCGCGTTCCTGGCACAGGGCGTTCCCGAAGATCTTCAGCGATATTCACCTGGCAGTCTTGCCGACCTGACCTTGACCGCCTTCGCCTTCGCCAAACAGCGGCAGCATGGCCGTCCAAAGGTCGAGATACACGCTCCCAAAGACATCAGCCCGGGCGTATCGGTTATCGAAATTCTCAATGACGACATGCCGTTCCTGGTGGATTCGGTCCTGGGTCTCTTGAATGAAGCGAATATTGAAATCGACCTTGTACTGCATCCCATCCTTGTGGTTGAACGCGGTACGGATGGCAAGCTCAAGAATGTTCTGGGAGAGGGCGCGAAGTCCCAACCCGGCGTTTCTCGTGAAAGTTTCATCCATATTCATGTGCGGCAACTGGAAAGTGACGTCGTTGCCGAAACACTGAAGGCGGAACTTCTGGCAGTGCTGACGGACGTGCGTACGGCCGTGCTCGACTGGCGCCCAATGCTCGAGAGCGTGCGCTCGGTGGTAACCGAGTTCCAGACCAACCCACCACCGATCCCTGTCGATGAACTGGCCGAATCAATTCATTTTCTGGAATGGATGGCCGACGGTAACTTTACGTTGCTCGGTGTCCGCGAATACCGGTTTGCCGGAGGCGTCAGGAAAGGCGACTTCGAGGTGGTCAAAGGCACAGGGCTCGGTATTCTGCGGGACCCTTCAGTCCATGTGCTGCGTCGGGCGGGCAAGCTTGTTTCCATGACACCGGAGCTGCGTGAGTTCCTGGCGCAACCGGCCCCGCTGATCATCACCAAGGCCAATGTGCGGGCAACCGTTCACAGACGGGTCCATATGGACTATATCGGCGTCAAGAAATTCGGCGAGAACGGCAATGTAAACGGTGAAATCCGGTTCATCGGACTGTTTACATCGGGAGCGTATACCCGAAGCCCGCGCTACATTCCCGTGCTTCGGCGCAAGCTCGACCAAGTGGTCGACCGCAGCGGTTTCAATCCGGAAGGCCACAGCGGCAAGGCGCTGCTCAGCACGCTGGAAAATTATCCTCGTGACGATCTCTTCCAAATCGATCCGGACACGCTGCTGTCAATTTCCATGGGCATCCTGCAGCTCGAAGAGCGTCCACGGACCCGGGTGTTTGTGCGCCGGGACAAATTCGACCGGTTCGTCTCCCTGCTGGTTTACGTTCCCAGGGACCGCTACAGCACGTCGGTGCGCATGCGCATCGGCGATTACCTGTCCAAGGCCTTTGACGGTCGCCAGTCGGCGTTCTATCCGGCATTTCCGGAGGGCTCTCTTGCGCGCGTGCATTACATCATCGGGCGCAATGAGACACCGACGCCGACGCCCGATCATGCGCAGCTCGAAGCGGACGTTGGTGCGATCGTGCGGACGTGGGACGACCATCTGGCAGACGCCATCACGACGCAATTCGACGCAGACGCGGTTGCTGCCATATCCCAAAAATATCGTGATGGGTTTACTGCAGCCTACCAGGATGCCTTCGTGCCAGCCCGCGCTCTCGGCGATATCGCGCACATGGAAGGCCTCCAGAATGACGGCGATCTGGCGATCGATTTCTACCGTAATGACGGGGATCCGGGTCATCAGTTCGGACTAACGCTCTATCACCTGGGTGCTCCGATCGCTCTCAGCGACCGGTTGCCGATCCTGGAAAGCATGGGGCTCAGGGCGATCAATGAAAGATCCTACGAAGTCTCGCGGTCAGACCAGACGTCCAGCAAGGTCTGGATTCACGACATCGTCCTGCAGACGGCGAACCAGAACGACGTGGCCCTGGATGACCTCAAGGTTCTCCTGAAGGAATGTTTCCTGGCGGTCTGGAACGGGGATGCGGAAAATGACGGGTTCAACGCCCTGGTGATTGCCCAGTCGATTGCCTGGCGCGATGTGTCTGCACTGAGGACGGTTGCCAAGTACCTGCGGCAGGCGGCGATACCTTTCAGTAACATCTACATCTGGTCGACGCTGGTGCGACACTCCGGAATTGCTGCGCGGTTAGTGGATCTGTTCCATTGCCGGTTCGATCCATCGGTCGGCAAGGACCGCGCCGCCCGCGAAAAGCGCATCAACAAGGCTATCGAAAAAGCGCTCGACGATGTTGCCAGCCTGAACGAAGACCGGGTTCTGCGGCGGTTTGCCAATGTCATCAATACAGCCCTGCGGACCAACTTCTTTCAACGCAATGCTGACGGCGGCTTCAGACCGGCACTTGCCCTCAAGATCCGTTCGAGACTAATCGACGACCTGCCGAAGCCCAGACCCTATGCGGAGATTTTTGTCTATGCGCCGGATGTTGAGGGCATACACCTGCGTGGCGGCGCAATCGCCCGCGGCGGCTTGCGCTGGTCTGACCGGCCGGAAGATTTCCGAACCGAAGTGCTGGGCCTGGTAAAAGCACAGCAGGTCAAGAACGCCGTGATTGTTCCGGTTGGATCGAAAGGCGGATTTGTACCAAAATTGCTCGACATGACGGCTGGCCGTGAGGTCATCCAGGAAGAAGCCATCCGGTGTTACAAGGTGTTCATTTCCAGCCTGCTTGACGTCACTGATAACCTGAAGGGCGAAAAGGTCGTGCCGCCACTGGAAGTGGTGCGCCACGATGGCGACGACCCTTACCTGGTGGTTGCGGCCGATAAGGGGACGGCCACATTCTCCGACATTGCAAACGGAATCTCGGAAGAGCGTGATTTCTGGCTGGGAGACGCCTTCGCCTCGGGCGGCTCGGCGGGTTACGACCACAAGAAAATGGGCATTACGGCGCGTGGCGGCTGGGAGGCGGTCAAGCGGCATTTCCGGGAAATGGAAAGAGATATTCAGTCCGAGCCGTTCACGGCGGTCGGCTGTGGTGACATGTCAGGCGATGTCTTTGGCAATGGTATGCTGCTGTCGAAGCAAACCAAACTGATTGCGGCTTTCGATCATCGCGACATCTTCATCGATCCGGACCCCAATCCGGCCAAGAGCCACGCTGAACGCCAGCGGATGTTCGAACTGCCGCGCTCAACCTGGCGGGACTATTCGGCCAAACTGGTTAGTAAGGGCGGCGGTATTTTCAGCCGGGCGGACAAGTCGATTTCCCTAAGTCCGGAGATTCAGGCGCTGACCGGGATCAAGACAAAAACCACGACGCCGATCGATCTCATCCGTGCGCTGCTCAAGATGCCGTCCGACCTGTTGTGGTTTGGCGGCATCGGCACCTACATCAGGGCCACGACAGAAACCGATGACCAGGTCGGCGACCGAGCGACTGACCCCTTGCGGATCACGGCACCGGACGTGGGCGCCAAGGTCATTGGTGAGGGTGCCAATCTCGGGCTGACCCAGCTTGCCCGAATCGAGTTCGCCAAAGATGGCGGGCGGGTCAACACCGATGCAGTGGATAATTCCGCTGGCGTAAACTCCTCCGATGTTGAGGTTAACATCAAGATCGCGCTGGGTGCTGCCGAAGCGGCGGGCAAACTCAACCGCAAGGCGCGCAACAAGTTGCTGGCCGAAATGACCAAGGAAGTTGCAAGCCTTGTCCTGCGGAATAATTACCAACAGACCCTCAGTCTGTCCCTGACTGAAACCCAGAGTCTCGACAACATGGCCTACCATGGCCGATTCATGCGGGAACTGGAGGCTCGCGACCTGCTGGACCGGGAGATTGAGTTCCTGCCGGACGATCTGGAACTGGCGGAACGCGAGGACGCAAAGACACCCCTCACACGACCCGAACTGTCGGTTGTCATGGCTTATGCCAAAATCACTCTGTTCGGAGACCTGCTCAAGTGCAGCGTCCCAGACGACTCCTATTTCGACAGCGAGCTCCTTGGATACTTCCCGACCCGGCTACAAACCAGATACCCGGGTGAGATTGCTGGCCACAGGCTAAGGCGGGAGATCATTGCGACACTGCTTGCCAACAGCATGATCAACCGTGGGGGACCGACATTCGTCAGCCAACTTCAGGACGAGACCGGCATGGATGCCGCGTCCATTGCCCGGGCCTTTGCCATGGCGCGGGATTGTTATGACTTTCGGTCACTGAACGAAGAGATCGATGCCCTGGACAACAAGATTGCCAGTGCGACGCAGATCTCGCTTTACCTTGATCTTCAGGAAACCCTGACACGCCAGACCGTCTGGTTCCTGCGCAATGCTTCGATGTCCGCACCGCTCGACAAGCAGATTGGCCACTACCACGCGGGCATCAAGTCACTTGCCGGCGTGCTCGATGAGGTTCTGCCGGAAGCTGCCCAGAAGAGAATTGCGGCATCGGAGAAGGAACTGATCGCTCGGAAAGTGCCCAAGCCCCTGGCGGCACAGCTTGCCAGGCTTCGGTATCTGTCCCGGGGTACTGACATTGTCCTCGTGGCCACACAGAACAAGAAATCCGTCGCTGATGTGGCGCGGGCGTTCTATGGAATCGGCGTGCGCCTGGGGATCGATCGCCTGGCCAGCCGTGCCGGAGACGTGGAGGTCTCTGACTATTTCGACCGTCTCGCCCTTGGCCGTTCCGTGGAAAGCATTCTCGGTACACAGAGAAGCCTCGTGGCCGACATCCTGCGGTCTTCAAAAGGCAAGAGCGATGCCCTGTCCGCCTGGGCGAAATCCCGGCCGGAGATCCTTGGACGTACTGAAAAGGCCATGACGGAAATGATCGACAGTGGCGACCTCACACTCGCGAAAGTCGCGGTCGCGGGAAGTTATCTTCAGGATTTGCTTGACGGATAGACGGCGGTGACGGAGTAGCCCATCACTTTTCCCAAGTGGGGTTGGTGTTGAACAACGGAACCGTGGAAATCGACATTTTTGCCGAACCGTCCTGAACCTGCTTGCCATGGGCGAGATAGATCAGGGTGTCGTTCCCGGCGTCGTAGATCCTTGTGACGTCGAGGGCTTTCCAAATCAATGAGGTCCGCTGGCTGAAGACCTTCTCGCCGTTCTTGTCCTTGTCGATGCGTCCGATCGAAATCGGCCCGGTCTGACGACATGAGATCGAAGAGTTTGACGGGTCCTCGAACCAGTCGCCCTTCTGCAAACGGTCAATCAGGCCACGTTCGAAAAAGGAGACATGGCAGGTAATGCCCTTGATCTTCGGATCGGCGATCGCCTCGATCACGATGTCGTTGCCAAGCCAGTCGACACCGACCTTGCCGACCTCTTCCGCGTAGGAGGTAGTCGCCACCAACAACGTGGCGGAAAACGCAAGAGACTGGATCAGCGAACGAATCGATACACACATTACATGGGTCCTTTGGGCATAAATATTGACAAGAACACAGTTTGCGTCCGCACTTGCGGCCGCACCAACATTCCAAGCTCGACGGGCGACGACAGGGTGTGCGTCAGTGACGGAAATGGCGCATGCCGGTGAAGACCATGGCGAGGCCGGCTTCATCGGCGGCTGCAATGACGTCATCGTCGCGCATGGATCCGCCGGGCTGGATGACTGCGGTGGCACCGGCTTCCGCAGCACTCAGCAGACCGTCAGCGAACGGAAAGAAAGCATCGGAAGCAACGACAGATCCAACGGCCAGGGGCTCGGCCAGACCGTCGGTTTCGGCAGCGTCGGCGGACTTGCGTGCCGCAATCCGCGACGAGTCGACCCGGCTCATCTGCCCCGCACCAATGCCCACCGTGGCACCGTCCCGGGCGTAGATGATGGCGTTGGACTTGACGTGCTTGCAGATCCGGAATGCGAATTTCAGATCTGCAAGTTCCCGGTCCGAAGGCTGCCTCCTGGTGACGACTTTCAGGTCGAGGGCGTCGACACTGCCGTTGTCACGGGTCTGGACGAGCAGGCCACCGGATACGGACTTCACGAGCAAACCTTCCTGGCGCGGATCGGGCAGACCATCGGTCAAGAGCAGGCGCAGGTTCTTCTTGGCGCTGAGTATGGAAAGCGCTTTCTCATCGGCGCCCGGGGCTATGATGACTTCCGTGAAGATATCGACGATCTGTTCCGCGACATCGCCATCGAGGGGCCGGTTCAGGGCGATGATCCCGCCAAACGCGCTGACCGGGTCGCAGCGTAACGCCTTTGCGTAGGCCTGAGCCAGCGTGTCGCCGACAGCGACGCCACACGGATTGGCGTGCTTGATGATGGCGACGGCGGCGGTCTCATCGCTGGCGAACTCGGCGACGCATTCGAAAGCGGCGTCGGTGTCATTGAGATTGTTGTAGCTGAGTTCCTTGCCCTGTACCTGTCGCGCTGTCGCAACCCCTGGCCTCGTGTCGCCGGTCCGGTAGAATGCGGCACCTTGATGAGGGTTTTCGCCGTAGCGCAGGCTCTGGGCGAGGCGTCCGCCGAAGGCTCGGTAATCGGGGGCGGTCTCGCCGATCTCGCCGGCGAACCAGGCGCTGATGGCAGCATCGTAGGCCGCTGTCCGGGCATAGGCCTTTGCTGCAAGCCGACGTCGCAGTTCAGAGCCGATCATGCCGTTGCCGGCGGTCATGGCTTCAATAATCAATGGGTAGTCAACGGGATCCACGACCACGGTGACAAACTTGTGGTTCTTGGCCGCGGCACGAATCATCGCCGGCCCGCCGATGTCTATGTTTTCGATACAGTCGGCAAAGTTGGCGCCGGCGGCCATGGTTTCCTCGAACGGGTAAAGATTGACCACGAGCAGATCGATGTCGGCGATATTGTGCTGGGCCTGAGCGTGGC
This sequence comes from Hyphomicrobiales bacterium, assembly GCA_021775835.1. The sequence continues at coordinate 14,710 of JAJFHC010000273.1, forward strand.
GATGGGCGTCATCGTCCCGGATGGCAAGCAGGCCGCCATGGACGAGCGGGTGCAGTGTTTTGATCCGCCCGTCCATCATCTCGGGGAAACCGGTGAGGTCGGAGACATCCTTTACCGCCAGGCCAGCTCCGGCGATGGCCTTCGACGTGCCGCCGGTGGAGACCAGCTCCACATCCTGGTCGGCGAGGCTTGACGCGAACCCGGCAAGCCCGGTCTTGTCGGACACCGATATCAGCGCGCGGCGTACAGGTTGAAGGTCTGTGGACATAGGGTCTCCCGGGATCAGGTGCGAACGGCAATCGCAGAGGCGATAGCATGAAACCGGAAGATGATGAACAGGCAGATTGACGCCGGTGGCGTGACCTGACGCAGGTGTAAGATTCAGCCGGCCGATCCACCCTGTAGCGGCAACAGGGGTGCCTGGTCGTCAGGCGCGGTTGGCTGTGGTGTGGCCTTTGACATCTTCTTGAACGCCCACTTGACGACTGAAGTGTCGGAGACATGGCCGTGAATGACAATCTGGCGCGTACGGCGCGGTGTGCCGCTGTCGGCGAGATAGATGCTGTCCTCCAGAGTGACCCTTGCGCCTGAGGCATTGAACCGCCATCCCACGTGATTTGGGAGGATCAACAAAATGCTGTTTCCGTCCTTTGCCGTTGTGGCGCGGACGCCGGGGTGAAGGTGAAATCTGATGCAGAATTCGTGGCCACCTTGCGTCCGCGCGCCCGATGACAAGGCCTGATTGAAACTGTCTTCACCACGCAGGTCACCGCCGTCCTGATCCAGAAACAGGCGCCGGGCATGGGTTAGCCCGAAGCGGGATTCATAACCATTGTGCCAGGCTTCGACAATGGCGCCGGCCGGTCCGTCCTGCCGTTCGCTCTCACACAAGGTCGGCCCGGCGACCCTTTGGCGCATGAGTCCGAATCCATGCCATTTTCGAATGTGTCCGCTGGAACGGTCGTTGAGAACGGCCGTGGAATGGGCCGCTGTTGTGCAGGCGACGTGGCGCCATTCCCTGTCATCGTGCGAAACGGCACCGCAATTGACGACGATCCGATGGTGACCATGGCTGAGTTCGAAGGACAGGCAGCCTGCGTGGGAGTCGATGCCGTATGCCCCTCTGGCTGGTTGTCCCATATCGGCGATAACAGTGGTCTTGTTTTGGACCATGCGGTGGTAACCGCTGTGACGACCGTGTGTAAGGGGGCGTCCCTGCGTCATGTCGGTGCCCAGTATGCCGTCAACCGTATCCTTCCCGGTGGCGCGAACGCCGTTGAACAGTGCCAGGCCACCGTCGGAATGACACAGAAGGCGAAGCATAGGGATCATGCGCTCAATGGCACACAACAGGGCATGGGGCAGTTCGAGCGCGTAACTCTCAAAGACTCGCCGCAGGGGAATCAACGCACACAGCAGCTGGATCAGTACTTCCGGGTTGCGGGATCGATGACAGCCGTCCGGCAAAATCTGGGTTTCAAGATCGCTGGAAAGATTCTCGATCGCCCTGGCGCGGTACTTTTCGCACTCGTTCAGGCAGATAACAGCCTGGACTATAGCCGTTCGTATCATGAGCCGGTCTACCGGCTGGGAGACGCTGTCTGCGGACCACAAAAGGTATCTCAGCTGCCGGCCCATTGAGGCCACCAATTTTTCCCGAAACGGTTTCGGTGCCTGCCGGTACAGCAATTCGGCATTGCTCATCCACGATGACAGACGCCTGGCCACGATCACAGGCTTCCAGGAAATGTCGTGCCAATGCCCATGCGTATCGATCCATTCCGATACGATTGCCTGACCCTGGGCATAGGCGATCGGATTGGCGGCAGCGGTGTGGTGCCGTAACCAGTCGAAACCCACCAGTTCCCGGATCCAGTCCTTTGACGGGACCATGGAAGGGGCGAGCGAAAACAGAGGCCGGGTACCGGCCTTAACAGTCTGCCCGGCAAGTTTGAATTCGCCGCGGTAGAAAGCATCCGCAACTGCCGGGTCGCCACGAAGCAGTGGCTGAGTGTCGGCGATGATCCGGTTGGGTGAGGGGCCGCCAATGAAAATGCGCTGTGGCAGTTTCTTGAAGAATGGCCGGAGAACCGTGGTACGGCCGATCCCAGCCAGGATGCCGGGCAATGGTCTCGAATTTGAATTGCCTAACTTGCCTGCGTTCAGTTTCATCGCACCGGCACTCCAAGAGAGGGCCGTGCAAGAATTTGAAAATCAGGGGGTTCGCAACCGGGTGATGTTGTCGCCATAGGCTGACGGTCCCCCGGCAAACGTCGCCGTGCCCGCCACCAGGATGTTCGCGCCTGCAGCGATTGCCTTCGGGGCTGTATCGAAGTTGATGCCGCCATCTACTTCCAGATCAATGTCGCGTTCCAGTCTGTCGATCCATTCACGCAGGCGGCCAATCTTGTCCAATTGACTATCGATGAAACCCTGACCTCCGAACCCAGGGTTGACCGTCATTACCAGAACAAGATCGATGTCGCCGATAATCGGCTCGAGCACTTCGATCGGAGTCCCCGGATTGAGCGAAACGCCCACCTTGCAACCAAGGGCCCGGATGGCCTGGATGGTGCGGTGGCAGTGTGGTCCCGCTTCCGGATGGAAGGTAATGATGTTCGCGCCTGCTTCGGCAAATGCCTCCAAGAATGGATCAACCGGTGCAATCATAAGATGCACGTCGAATATCTTATCGGTATGCGGTCTTAATGATTTGATAACGCTGGGGCCAAAACTGATGTTTGGCACGAAATGACCGTCCATGATGTCAAGATGAATGTAGTCGGCACCGGCATTGTCAATCGCCCGCACCTCATCGCCCAGACGGGAGAAATCGGCGGCCAGTATGGACGGGGCGATCTTGATTTCAGGAGAATTCTTGTCCGCGGTCATGGTCTCATTCCTTATCAACGTGTTCGTGTGCTCGCAACAGATTGATCAGACGGGAGTTACTCTTTTCAGGCGCGAAATGAAAAACCCATCGGCGCCCGGAACGGTGACATCCGGACCTTTACAGTGAAAGGGCAGGGTTCGCACGTCGCCTTGGGGCGTAACAGCGTCTTCAAAACCGGGAACTTCATCTGGCTCTATGGGGACCCGCACCAAACCGGTGTCTTCGGTGAGCATAGCCTCGATACGGTCGATCCCTTCCTCGGGTTCCAGGGAGCAGGTGCAGTATATCAACCGGGCTCCCGGATCGAGCAACGTCGCGGCGTGACGGAGGAGGCGGGTCTGGGTCACGGCAAGGGTTTCGATCATGGCAGCGGTCTTGTTCCACCCCACATCCGGATGACGCCTGATAGTGCCCGTGGCGCTGCACGGCGCATCGAGCAATATCGCATCGGGACGCGTTTCAGGGACAAAGACGGCGGCATCGGCCTTGACGATCTGGGCAGTAAGGCCAAGGCGTTTCATGTTCTCCGTCAGGCGTTCGAGGCGTGCGGCGGAACGGTCAACAGCCGTAACGGCGGCCCCCCGCGCGGCCAGTTGGGCGGACTTGCCTCCGGGTGCGGCGCACAGATCGAGCACATTCCTGCCGGCTACATCGCCCAGCAGAAGGGCCGGCAGACAGGCAGCGGCATCCTGAACCCACCATTGCCCCTGTTCATATCCTGC
>JAJFHC010000274.1 GCA_021775835.1 Hyphomicrobiales bacterium
GAGGGATGCTCGCCCTCGTGATCCAATACCATCCGCACCGCCCGGGCACGTACTTCAGATGAAAACTTGTTCGTTGTCTTGCTCATGATGACTCCATTTACTCAAGAGTTGGAGCCTCCGACAATCCCGGGGCGGTTCAGAGTGCTTTTCATATTATTGCGGGTGCAAGCTCCTCCGATTTATGGGGGTATCGTGTTTCCACTCGTTAGAAATTTCTCACTTACAAGTGCGATTGTCGTTGGGCTGGCCATGATCGTAGTAACGATTGTGTTGACGCGGACCACGACGGAACAGCTTGTTGAAGAGCGTCAAAAAGCCAACGTAAGCCTGACCCAGGTCTTTTCGAGTTCCGTTTGGAAGCGGTTCAGTGATCATGTCCGGGTCTCTGCCGGATTTGACGGCGATGCTCTACGTGCACATCCCGAGACAAAGGAACTCCTGTCCGAAGTGCGAAGCCTGATGCAGGGGCTTTCGATCGTGAAGGTCAAAGTTTATTCTCTGAACGGCAACACCGTGTTTTCGACTGAACCTGCTCAAATGGGGGACAGTAAGATAGACAACCAGGGTTTTCTGTCTGCACGTGAAGGTCAGCCCATATCGGAATATTCGAACCGGACGAGGTTCAGTGCTTTTGAAAATGAAATTTTCAATGTCGATGTTGTATCCTCGTACATCCCTGTACGCGATGATGGGGGAAACATCGAAGCTGTGTTCGAAGTTTATGACAACGTTACTGCGACACTCCAAAAAATGGAGATGCGCAAGCGTTTGATAATCGCTTTTGTTGGAGGTCTTTTTGGACTTCTCTATCTTGCGCTGTTATTGATCGTGCGCCGCGCGGCACGGATAATTGAACAGCAACACAATCAAATCCTCTTTGCCAAGGCAGATCTCGAACATACGAATGGCCAGCTTGTTCAGCGGACTCAAGAACTTGAGGCCGCGCAAAAGACTTTGGTTCAAAAGGAGCGGCTGGCGACACTCGGCGAGTTGACGGCGACAGTCAGCCATGAGCTTCGGAACCCGTTGGCAGCCATTCGATCGTCGGTCCATCTCGCACTCAAGAAAACCGAAGGTCTTGAAGTTGGGGTTGACCGCACACTGGAGCGCGCTGAACGCAATGTTGAGCGCTGCGACGGCATCATTTCGGATCTTCTCGGGTTTGCCAGCGAGCCGGTTTGCCGGTCTCGGCAGATTTCAGGCGATGAATGGCTGGGTTCCGTCCTGGACGAACTGACACTCCCGGAAGACGTCAGACTTGTCCAACGTTTTAACGCGCCGGACGCTGAACTGCACGTGGCTCCCGAGCGGGTCCGGCGTGCTGTCATAAATATCTTCGACAATGCCATGCAGGGATTGTCCGAGTTGCCGAAAGAGAGCAAACGCCAATTGACCGTGGCGACGTTTGTTCATGCGGAAACCTACTACATCGAGTTGCAGGATACCGGTCCGGGATTGGACGGTGAAACAATCGAGAAAGTGTTCGAGCCGCTGTTCTCGACCAAGGCGTATGGCTGCGGCCTGGGCCTTGCCACTGTGAAGAAAATTATCGAAACCCACAATGGAACTGTCCGCTTGGATAGTGAATCCGGTGTTGGAACAACTGTAACGATGAGCCTGCCGTTGTGGCGCGCGCAGGAAAGGGCAGCCTGATGAAAAAGTTGATGATTCTGGTGGTGGACGACGATCACGACGGCGCAGATGGTTTGTCTGAAGCTCTCGAATTCTACGGACACGACGTGACCACCGTCTACAGCGGTGAGGATGCTGTCGAGGCATTTCGAAAAGTCAGCTTTGACGTGACGTTCATGGATGTGATGATGCTCGGTCTGAACGGCGTGGAAAGCTTTCTCGAAATCAGGAAAATCAAACCCGACGCAAAAGTCTTCATGATGACCGGCTACAGCGCGCGCGAACTTCTTGATGAGGCAGTCGGTCACGGTGCTGCTGGTGTCTTCCACAAACCCTTCGCCATTGAAGATGCCCTCGAATCTGCGATCGGATCATACGAATGATGATTCTGGTCAAATATTCTCAAGGCGATTGCCGACCATGATGCCGCAGCAGTTGAAATCTGTCCTGATTGTCGATGACGATCCGATTTTGTGTGAGGTTGCCAGATCCTATTTTCAGGGTGCCGGTGCCGCGCAGATATCTGTCGCCCACAACGGAAGAGATGCGCTGGACATCGTGGAGCGGAATGAAGACCAGTTTGATTTCATCCTGCTTGATCTCAAAATGCCAATCATGGATGGCGTGCAATTCCTGCGGCACGTGGGAAAGCGTGCCTACAAAGGTTCAATAGCCATCGTCAGCGGCGAGGGCGCGGCGATCATGGCTTTGGCCATGGATTTGGCAAAGCGTTGCGGCCTGAACGTTGTGGGCACGATTGTCAAACCGTTGAACACGACCTTTCTCGATGACTTGATTTCCCGGTCTGACGCCGGGCAGAGCGCGACTTGCCAAACGGGATCGTCAGCTCTTACCGTTCTTGAACTTGAAGCGGCTCTTATTCGCCGTCAAATTTGCGCGCATTATCAACCCCAGGTCGAAACGACAACCGGAACGGTTTGCGGCGTTGAAGCGCTCGCGCGTTGGTATCATCCCGAACGCGGAATTGTTCCACCTGATCAATTTGTACCCCTGGCGGAGAGCAGCGGACTGATGCCGACGCTTACGGACCAGATGGTCAAGACCGTGATTTCCGACATGAAAGTACTGGATCAAATTAGTTCCAGCTTAAAGATATCGATCAATCTTGGGCCCGCCGCACTGGACGACACGTCATTTCCGGACAAGATCGCCCGTATGATCGTTCAGGGCGGGGCGGATAAATCGCGGTTCACATTTGAGCTGACGGAGAGCAAACTGGTCGAAGACTCAGTCGATGCCATGGAGGTTCTCGCGCGTATGGACCTTGCGGGCTTCGAGTTATCGCTTGACGATTTTGGCACGCAGTTCTCGAACATGGAGCAGCTTTCGAAGTATCCATTCAAAGAGTTGAAGATCGACCGGAGTTTTGTTCATTCAGCAGCAACGGACGTTCGATCGAAAGCGACCGTTGAATCCTGCGTCTGGCTTGGGAAACAGTTTGGATTGCGTATTGTGGCGGAAGGCGTTGAAACTGATCAGGACTGGGAGTTCTTGCGAGATCTCGGCGTCGACATCCTTCAGGGTTACAGATTCTGCAGACCTCTGGCGCTTGAGGACTTCGTGTCGTGGGCGACTGAATACAATCTGGAACGTGAGCGAAGCATTGCCATTGTGCACGCCTGAGCAGTGCGTTTGTTCCAAAAAGGCGAGTGCATTGAGTGTGCATATCTCCTCAATCGCCACAGGGGTCATTCAAGCGTATCGGGAATTGGTCCAGGTTTTGCCGCAAGTAGACAATCTCCGAAAAAGATCCTCAGGAGTTCCCACGTGTATAGATTTCGCACCCTGCCGCTGACGGCAAAAATTCTGCTGAGTGTTGGAACCGCACTTGTTCTGATGCTGTTGCCCCTGTTTACGATCACGATCCTTGACGAAAGAAACGAAATTGAGGCTGTCGCTCAACGCCGGGCGCATAGCATTCTTGATATGCTCGAGTCAGTACACGTGAACTCGATGCTCAATCGAAAACAAGTTGAAGACAATGATCCTGCCGTTAACACTCTCAATGGCACAATGGAGCAGTTTTCCGAACAGAACGAGGCCGTCAAAATTTGGCTCGTCATGGGCGAGAAAATTATGACCTTTCAGACTGCAAGAGGCCAATCCGAGGTCGAAGGACCTCTGGACTCTGTCGATGATGAAGCCCTCGCTACCGGTCGAACCATTGAGCGCATCCTGCCGGGCGACACTATGCGTGTGACCAAGCCCGTCATTCTGGGGCAGGGCAGCGCGAACAATCTCAAGTGTGTTCAATGTCACAGCGGCTTGATGGGTGTTGAGGATGGAGAGGTTTTCGGTGCTTACAGCGCCGCTGTGGACATGGCTTTGCCTCTTGCGATCTGGGAGCAGCGGATGCTTACGCAAGTAATCGGCGGTATTGGCGTGGTGCTCGGCATATTGCTGTTAATTTATGCGCTGCTGTACTTAACCGTGATCCGGCCGCTTCATCGTATCGCAAAAGCCACAACAGCAGATGTGGATGACACCGCTGAATTTATGCTCAGAGAAACTGAAAGACGGGATGTGCTCGGAAATCTTGCTCGGGCACTGTTGGATTTTCGTGAAAAATTGACAAAAAGGCAGAACCAGCTTGTTAGACGAACCCGGCAGCTGGAAGCGGCGCAGGAGTCCTTGGTTCAGCAGGAGCGTCTCGCAACACTCGGCGAATTGACGGCCACGGTAAGCCACGAACTACGGAATCCACTATCTGCAGTTCGATCATCAGTTCACTTGGCAATTAAGAAAACCGAGGGGCTCGAACTTGGTGTTGATCGTGCATTGGAGCGCGCCGAGCGCAACGTTAGTCGCTGTGACGGCATAATTTCGGATCTTCTTGATTACGCCAGCGAACCGCATTGTCAGCCGGAAGCCATAATAGGTGATGAATGGTTGCAATTGACATTGAAGGATCTGGAAATTCCTGACGGTGTTGCGCTAGTCAATGGTTTTTCCGCGCCAGACGCACAAGTTAACCTGGTACCGGAACGGATGCGACGCGCCATTGTGAACGTCTTCGAAAACGCCATGCAGGGCCTCGCCGATGCTCAACAAGACAGCAGACGGGTGTTGACAGTGGGAACCTTCGTCCAGGACGGGACCTTCCACATCGTTTTCGAGGATACCGGCCCTGGCATAGATGATGAAACGGTCGCGAAGGTTTTTGAGCCGCTCTTTTCAACAAAATCCTATGGGTGCGGTCTGGGTCTCGCGACGACGAAAAAAATCATTGAGACACATGACGGGACAATTCACTTCGAAAGTGAAATTGGTGTTGGCACGAAAGTCACAATGCGTTTGCCGATAGCGCGTGCTCATGAAAGGGCAGCCTGATAGATTCATTCAAAATTCTGGAGAAGGATGCTTTTCGAGTCGAACTGCGTGGCACGTTTACTTTAAAAACGCACCTCGCTTGCCAATCTCAGGGGCCGAGATTTCATTCGCGAATTGTGGCATTAGAATCCCGGATCACGCCAGATCGCCAATGTTTGGCTTGCCGTGGTACTTTCTGGCGGTTAGGAATGGCATCTGTTCGATGCATCAGTGAACGAACCGACGCCATGCCGAATTCTGCTGGACCCAATTCCATCATTATCAGGATTGCCTCGTCAATCTGGCGTGTTCCCCTGCTTTTCTACCGATGGTTCATATCGCCGTTTCTGCCGGGGGCGTGCCGTCATGTGCCCAGCTGCTCAGCGTACGCGGAAGAGGCTATGGGGTGTTTTGGGGCGTGGCGCGGAGGCTGGCTGACACTTTCAAGGTTGATGCGATGCCATCCTTGGGGTAGTCACGGGTTTGATCCTGTGCCTCGGGAACTGCCCGTGCGCTACGGCGTTTTCTCGGCGTGGCGGTACGGTCGGTGGACCGGGCGTCACATCGTTCATAAGTTCAGTGAGAAAACCGACGGATAAACGCGCCGTCATTGATTCATACCCAACGCTCTCAGACTTACCCGCTTGGTTGGCGGAGACTGAGCAGGAGAAGCCTATGATTACAATCACCTTTCCAGATGGTGCGCAACGCGAATTGGAGTCTGCCCAGACGGGCGGCGAGATTGCTGCATCGATTTCCAAGTCGCTGTCCAAGAAAGCCGTGGCCATGAAGGTCAACAGTATTCTGAGCGATTTGTCCGATCCGATTGAAAAGGATTCACAAATTGAGATCGTGACCCGGGATGATGACGCCGCGCTGGAACTCATTCGCCACGATAGTGCCCACGTCATGGCAGAAGCCGTCCAGGAACTGTTTCCGGGTACTCAGGTCACCATCGGGCCGGTGATCGAGAACGGCTTCTACTACGATTTTGCCCGTGACGAGCCATTTCACCTCGACGATCTTGAAAAGATCGAGGTGAAGATGCACGAGATCATTAAGCGCGATGCGCCCTTCACGAAGGAATTCTGGTCGCGCGACGAGGCCAAGGAGTTCTTCCGCGCCCGAGGCGAGGAGTACAAAGTCGAGCTTGTCGATCTGATTCCCGAAGGCGAAGACCTGAAGATGTATCGCCAGGGCGAGTGGATCGATCTGTGCCGTGGGCCCCACATGCCGTCGACGGGCAAGGTTGGCGGAGCATTCAAATTGCTCAAACTTGCGGGCGCCTATTGGCGCGGGGATTCGAACAATCCCATGCTGCAGCGCATTTACGGAACGGCCTGGGCCAGCGACAAGGAACTCAAAGCCTATCTGCACATGCTTGAGGAGGCTGAAAAGCGCGACCACCGGCGGCTCGGACGGGAGATGGACCTCTATCATTTCCAGGAAGAGGGACCCGGATCGGTTTTCTGGCATCCCAAGGGTTGGACAATGTTCCAGGAACTCATCTCCTACATGCGCCGTCGCCAGATCGATGCGGGGTATGTCGAGGTCAATACGCCAGACATGCTCGACAAGTCCCTGTGGGAGACGTCGGGCCACTGGGAGAAATTCGGCGAGAACATGTTCACGAGCATAACGCCGGACGAGCGGACATTTGCGCTGAAGCCGATGAACTGCCCCGGTCACGTTCAGATCTTCAAGAACGGCCTCAAGAGCTATCGTGACCTGCCGATCAAGATTGCCGAGTTCGGCAAGGTGCATCGCTACGAGCCTTCAGGCGCACTTCACGGTGTGATGCGGGTGCGCTCGTTTACGCAAGACGATGCCCATGTGTTCTGTACCGAAGCTCAGATCACGCAAGAATGCGTCAAGATCAACGATCACATCCTGAGCATCTACTCCGACTTCGGGTTTGATGACGTCACGATCAAGTTCTCAGACCGGCCGGAAAAACGGGTTGGAGAAGACGATATCTGGGACAAGTCCGAGGAGGCCCTGAAGGCGGCTGTTCACGCAGCCGGGCTGGACTTCGAACTGAACCCGGGTGAGGGCGCATTCTACGGACCGAAACTGGAATACGTGTTGCGCGATGCGATTGGTCGCGACTGGCAGTGCGGAACGTTGCAGGTCGATCTGAACTTGCCCGGCAGACTTGGCGCCATCTACATCGGTGCGGACGGAGAAAAGTACACGCCCGTCATGCTGCACAGGGCCATGTTTGGTTCACTTGAGCGGTTCACGGGAATTCTGGTCGAGAACTATGCGGGACATTTCCCTCTGTGGCTGGCGCCGGTTCAGATGGTCGTGGCGACGATTACGTCGGATGCCGACGAGTACGCCCGCTCCGTGGCCGATGCCGCACGGACAGCAGGACTGCGTGTCGAGGTTGATCTGCGCAACGAAAAGATCAATTACAAGGTTCGGGAGCATTCGCATGCGAAGGTTCCTGCGATGTTTGTCTGCGGCAATCGCGAAGCTGAGGAGGGTACCGTGTCGATCCGGCGTCTGGGATCCAAGGACCAAAAATCCGCCAGTCTTGCCGACGCCATTGCAGCGCTGGCTGAAGAAGGAACGCCACCCGACCTGGCACGGAAAGCTAAACTCGCTGCGGAATGATGAAAGGGCACTCCCAACTGGCTGAAACCGTCGAAACGATGCCCTCTGTATTGTCCGGCCATACAACGTGCATCGCATGCGCTACTGACAGCGCAAGCGGTGGCTGGGTTCTTCAATGACCCAGACCACCGGCATCTTGGCTCTTGAATGCCATAGGCCAGAAGCCGGTTGTCCTGTTCGGGTACTAAGAATTACACCGCACTTCTTTCGACGTGGTGTGTGGCCTGTGGCCTACGACCCACTGGGCGGACTTCAAATGCAGGTGTGGAGGTTGGCGAACGACCTCGATTTGACAGGCATCGACCAAACTGTTCTGACAAGCCATATTCCAGGGTCTCCGCGCCGGACCAGAATATCGGATACGACACGTGTTGTTTGTGTGGGCGCGTCGCTTCCCGAATGGCTCGCGTCCCGATTTCTCGGTGTCACGTGGTTCCTGGCAATGCTCCGCTATCTGATCGTCAACCGTCATAGCCACGATCTGGTCCACATTCATTACAATCACTGGATCTGGTGCAGAATTCTGACGCTTGTCGCAAGCCTGATGCGTTTACCCGTTGTCGTTTCGTTGAATACGGAGCTTTGGGTTGGATGCAGCTACCGCTGGCTGGTCGCCGGAGCACCCTTCAACCTCGCACAAGGCATTGAACGATGGACGATAAGAGTGGCGGACCGCGTGATCGCCCTGACAGCCATCGATGCGAGACGCTGCATTGAGGATCTCGATTTGAGTCCGGACCGGGTCGTTGTGATTCCTGACGCAATTGATGCTTCGGCATTCGGAAAGCACGTCGGTGAGGGAACCTTGAGTGATTTTCGACGGCGTTTCAGACTTCCTCCCGGCCGCAAGATCGTTACCTATGTTGGCCGGATAAGAGGCGAAAAGGGATGGCGGGAACTGCCGCGTATTGCCAAGGAGTTGTCCAGGTCTGGCGCGTTTCTTCTGATCTGTGGGGACGGTCCGGATCGGCAGAAACTGGAGCGGCAACTAAATGATACGTGCAGCGCGGATGACTGGTGCATCACCGGCTTTCTGGACCCGGAAGAAATCGAAACAGCACAGAAAATTGCTGACGTCCTTATCCTTCCTTCGACCCGGGAGGCGTTCGGGAGCGTGCTTCTTGAGGCAATGGCGTCTGGTCTGCCGGCCGTTGCCTATGCGGTCGGTGGAATCGTCGAGGTCGCTGGAGCCCCCAATGCTCTGAGACTTGTGCATACAAACGATCCATCCGCCTTTATAGCCGCGATCCTTGAACTTCTGTCGGACGCTCAAAAGAGAAGCGCGTTAGTTGAACAGGGATACAAGCGAGTGGGTGATTTCTCATTGCAGCAGGCCACGGCGAAAACGCTGAACTGCTATCTGAGTGTAAGAAGGATCGAACCGGCCCGTGAAATCGAAATGACCCTATCGCGCGAAGTCGATGCATAATTTGCGTCGTAACAACCCGTGGTCGCGCTTGGCATGACACTTACGTTGAGTTTCTGATCCTCTTCCAAAAGTGGAACAAATGGTTCGCATTGGCATCCCGTTCATGATGTAAAATCATTGCTGATTGTGAATCGGTGTCTGGAACCCACAGCGCACATGACGAAACTGACCACGACGGCCAATTTCAATTTCAAATCCCGCGAGTATCAGCATCTGTTCGATCGAGGAAGTGCATCGGCCTTTCAGCATCCTGACTGGTTGACAGCGTTTTATGACATCCTCCTGAAAGACCGACCGGTCGAACCACTTATCGTGGTCGGCCGATCTGAGAGTACGGGCGAGCTGGAAATAGTCATCCCGCTCGCCCGGCAAACGGTGGGTGGAGCCATCCTCGTTGAATATGCGTTTGCAGGCGTAACGGATTACGCCTGTCCCGTTGCAATGCCTGATTTCGCCGCAGGGATATCCTTCAGTGAACAGTTGCTCGCGGTATTGGGCCAACATGATTTGCTCCGCATCGAACCGGTCAGAAACAGTGACACTCCGTTATGGCGGCAGTTACTTGGAAGGCAGCCTGAGGAACTTGTTTACGGCAATCATCCCGTGTGTCTTGGCGCGCCGTTCAAAGCCTGGCGTGACCGCAATCTTGGACTGCCAAGAGCACGTCAACTGGACCGGAAACTGAGGCGCCTGAGCGAAGTGGGCCGTGTGGACTTCAGGCTCCTTTCCGCAGAGCGGGCTGCCGGAGCCCTTGCGTCGGCACGGAAGTTTCGCGAAGGCCGGTTCAAGAACGACCCTCTTCAGACGGAGAATGGTTTCAGATTTTACATGGATATCGCAACCGCGGGAGCAAGATCAGGGTTCGCCCGTACCTATGAACTGACTTGCCGGGACGAGAGAGTTGCTATTTGCTTCGGACTGGTTGACGGCGATCAATTCCGATACTTGCTCCTGGCCTGCGACTACGAAGCCTATGCCCGCTATTCGCCCGGTCTCCTCGTTCTGGATCTGGCCATCGCTGATTGGGCATCGGCAGGGGGCCAAGTGTTCGACTTCACCATAGGAGATGAGCCCTTCAAGAGTGACTTTGGTGGTGCTAGGTCGCCAATGTTCAGGTTTTGCAGAGCGAACACGGAACGAGGGAAGAGCCACACGTGACTGAAAACGGCCCCGTGTTGAAAGGTTCTGTCCTGGTCGTCGCCCATCCCGATGACGAGGTGCTCTGGTTCTGTTCTCAGCTTCCCGACGTCGAGCGGGTCATCATGGTATTCCGGGACTACGACGGCGAACCCGGACTGGGAGAGCGCCGCGCAAGGGCCATGATCGAACTGCCGTATCAGGCAATCAGCCTAAATGTTCCAGAAGCTGGAACATTGAAAGGTGTGGATTGGGACAAGCCCGAGATCACCCCTTTTGGACTTCGCCTGAACGCAGAGGAGGCGACCAGGGAAAGCATTGATGCCTACGCAGGCAATTACAGTTTGATCCATGCATTGTTGGCAGATCAACTTTCAGAAAGCGACACCGTCTTCACCCATAACCCGTGGGGAGAATACGGGCATCCTGACCATGTCCAGGTCTATCGGGCCGTGGAATCGCTGTGCGCTAAACTGGGGTTTTCATTATGGGTATCATCCCACATTGCTGATCGCTCGAGACACCTGGCAAGGATATATTCGATTCCGCCGGACGATGAGACGCTTCGATGCCCGATCGATCGCGATTTCGCCGCGAACGTTTCCCAGATTTACAAGAAACACGGATGCTGGACATGGGATCACGACTGGGAATGGAATGCGTCAGAGAGTTTCCTTAGACCCCCAAATCTCAAGGAGACGGGTCAAACTTGCGGCTGAATGAAGCCTGATGTAAGCACTGAGCATGTTAGCGCAAAGGAGCATGGCCTTGTCCTATAAAGCCTACGTGTTTGATGCCTACGGCACGCTGTTTGACGTTCATTCCGCTGTTTCAAGGAATGCTGCACTGGTTGGGCCGAATGCTGCAAGGGTCTCGGAAGTCTGGCGCAACAAACAGCTTGAGTACAGCTGGACGCGAACGGGAATGGGAAGATATCGGGACTTCTGGGCCCTCACTTCTGAAGCCCTGGAGTTCGCACTGGACTTCGTTCCTGAAGCAAACAAACAAGCGCGGGATGCCCTTCTCGAAGCTTATCAGACACTCGATTGTTACGATGAAGTGCCGGGCGTCCTCAAGGCGTTGAAGGAGCGCGGAGTGCAGACAGCTATCCTGTCAAACGGTTCACCGGACATGCTTCAAAGTGCCGTCGACTCGGCGGCGCTCGGCGATCTGCTTGATGACCTGTTCTCGGTCCATGATGTCGGTGTCTTCAAGACAGACTTTTCAACCTACGCGATGGTCACGGAAAAGTACGACATCAAGCCCGAGGAGGTCAGTTTCCAATCTTCGAACCGGTGGGATGTGGCAGGGGCCACTGCTTACGGCTTTGATGTGCGCTGGATTAACCGCACAGGTCAGCCGGACGAATACCGGGACCTGCCGCCAGTCGACGTTCTGCAAGATCTGAACGGACTGCTTTGAGAGACAGTCGCCACCGTGTGCCACTACGCACAATTTCGTCTCCTTGCCTTCGTTTCACGATTTATCTTCGGGTTCGCGTGCGAGGAAGAGTGACAAACTGAGCAGCACGACACTGCCCCATATCCAGGCATTGTGCTGTTCGCCGAAAATGAACATCCCCCACAACACGCCCGCGACAGTACATCGCGCAGCCAACGCGATCTCCCGGTTACGTGCCCTGACGCTAGTTGAATGTGATGGATGCCAATGCTTCGTCGACCTTACTTTGCGCCCATGTGTTCACAGCGCCAGGAGGCTCGTCTGCGGCTGTCAGGTTGACACCGGTGCCGGGTGTGTCCAGCACTTCTTCACCTGCCTGGTTGGTAACCGAAACGCTTCCGTCGAGCAGAAACACACCGTAGACGTCCTGGACAGGCCCGCCCCAGAAGTCTGTTCCGCGGATTCCGATGAGGGCAAGCGGTGTGCGAACCTGTGCGGTCTTGTTTGCCAGCGTGCCGAACTTTCCGGTCACAAAACGAAATGGTCCTTTCAGGGCGCTGAAAAAGGCTGTGCCGGAATCGTTTTCCGGATCAAAGACAAACTCGTCGAGCCGCAATCTGCCGTTTTCTCCAAGTGTGAGCACGGTGCCGTCAACCAGGGTGACTTCCACACGTCCGTCGCTCCCGGTCTGCAACTCATCGGTGTCATGAACCATTGTTCCGACATTTGCAGGCAACTCGTCGCCGTCATGCAGTATGGATACGGCATTCTGTATGCGCGTCACAGAACCAATCTCTGCGGCTTTCAGTGTGACCGCGCCCAACAGCACCATAAAGGCGGTGCAGGGTATGATTGTGAGGTATTTGCTTAGTGTTGACATCGACACCCCGGAAATCCGAAAACGGTTTAGCCCATTTGGTTATTGTTTTATCGCAGACTGAGAATTCGCAATAATTCCATCTGCGCCGCGGCACAACGAACGCCTTGGGGACTAGGTGGTGTTACTTTGGGGAAATGTCCACTGTTTTCGCTTCCCCGATGTCAATTGAGAAATTGGATTTGTAGGACTTTCCAGCAATATCTGCCGTCATGACGTATTTGCCGGGCGCCAGGACGTGAGCGGTTCGGAGGCCGGTCGAGCGCACGACAACCGTGCCTTTGGCGTCTTTCAATTCCCAATTGGTCTTGTCCTTGTCCTGCTGAATTCCAGCCGGCATCGACTCCAAGACGAAGGTTACGATCCCGGCTTTATGATTAATTTCGACCTCGGTCAAAAGGCCCGGTTTTATCGTAATGTCGGTTTCCACCAGAGCATTTGCGTCGCCGAACCGGCTTACAAGGTGATACGTGCCTGCATTGAGGCGGATGACTTCATTGGGCGTGCTTGACTGGGAGAACAGACGACGCTTGCCCTGTTTTTTCCTGGCCTTGCCAAAAACCCAGTGCTTGGCAACGGTGTCATCTGGAGCGTCGAGAAAAGCCAAAGCAGGCAAGACGCGAAGGGCGCCTGCATTCAAGATGAATGTGGCGTCCACACGTTTTCCTGGATCGATCGATATGACCTTTGCCGCGCGAACTGAGCCATAGACCGATCGGACGACGTAGTTGCCTGTTGGCAGGTCAAACGATGGTTCTGCAGTGTTTCCGGCGGCGACCTGGCGCCATTTCTGTTTTTTGATGTCCTCTATCTGGTAGATGCGCCAGTCAATTTCGCGCGTGATGGGTGCCGTGCTTGACGTAATCTGCGCTTTCAACTTGATGCCTTCCTTGCCTTCGGCCACGTCCGTTCGCGAAATCATGAAGTCTGGACGTATCTCGTCAGGGATGCTGGGAATGGCACTCGCGTCAGGTTTGATCTGGCGTGGATCAAGTTTGTTGTCGGGGTCGTCCTTCGGAACGGCTCCTGTAACAATATTGTCCGCTTCGGCAAAGAGCATCCGCGCAGGGGCGTTATCCTGCACGGTACCGGTCCTGGTGTCGCCCGTTGATTGAGGCGCGGGAGAAGTCCGGCCGATGGTGCCTGCCTGCGCTGTCATAATTGCAGAGACCGCACTCAGAATTTGGTTGGCGGGGGCAGCGGATACAGTCTCAGTTTTGCCGGTTTCCGGCGCCGGGCTTCTCTGCACCTCAGCGGCAGTCTCTTCCGGTTTCTCTGTCGCTGCCGCGTCAGGTGGTGAAGTGGCTGCCAACTGTATTGCACTATTCTCAGTGGTTGGACTGTTTGCGGCAGCAGGGTCTGGCGGCACCGAGGCACCATCTTCGCCAGTCTTTGACGTAGCCGCGGGATCGATGGTTTTGACGGCCACCGCCGGCACGGCGATTTTTGCCGACGTCCCACTATCGATTGCCTCGTCGGCGGCAGACAGCAACTGGTCAGGTGCTGGTGGTTCGACGTCCTTGACAGTGGCGGCTGCAACGAATGCGTCGTTGATGGCCTCCGAGAGGGCTTTCGCACTGCGAGCCGAAGTGAACGTTCCGCCTGTACTCTTCGACATGCAGCTCAGACGACGGAGCTTCGACCGATGGACAGCAAACGCGATGACATGGATGGACAATCCCGCGTCGGCGGCCTTCAGCGCGGCAGCAGTTGCACAAGGGTCGGGGCCGCAATTGTCCAGTCCGTCGCTCAGCAGAATGATGTTACGCCGTCCTGAAGTCTTGCTGAGCAGGGCGGCGGCCGCGTTGAGTGACCGTGCAATCGGAGTTTTGCCGTTGGGTACCAGCCGCCTGACCGCTCTTTCGAAGTTGCGGGGCTGGATCTTGCCCGGCTTCCTGATCGTCTGGATGTCGCGACAGCTCACGCGCGATCGATGCCCATAGGCGATGATGCCAAGGTTGAGCTTGTCGCGATGGCGTTTGAAATTCTCCGCCAGCGCATTGCGCGCGATGACGACCTTGTTGCGCCGGTTGATCTGGCCCCACATGCTGTTGGAGGAGTCTATAATCAGCACGGCGGTTTCATTTGCTGTCGCGGACTGGCCAGTGAACAATAAAACCTGGCAAACCAAAAACAGGCACACGAAGGCCGCCGAAACCAGACGACCCAGGCGCACTACAACAAATTTTACTGCGGCGGTACGGTCGCGCATTGCGCGAATCCCCCTGCGACTCAATTGTCAGGGATCATACCGGAGTCGTGGTCATTCGAACAATCGGCACCGGGCCATCGGCTCGAATGACCGCACTTATCCACGTCAAATGTTGAAATGTGGGTGAGAAACCGCGTGAACGAACGCACATCTGTTCATCTGACGAAAAGACAAACTGCTGCAAATGATTATTGTTTGACAGGTGTGCAGGTCGCGCGATAGGCGAAGGGGCAGCGGATATTCTAGTTTCCGCATGGTAAAGCAGTCTCAAAATCGCGAAGTGGAAGTTTATGTCAGAAACGCTCGACCTCTTGCATAAGCGGCGTTCAGTGGTCGCCCTCAACATCACCGAACCCGGTCCGACCGAGAGTGATCTCAACGCGATCCTGCGCGCCGGAATGAGAGTGCCCGATCATGGCAAGCTGGCCCCGTGGCGGTTCGTGATCATTGCCGGTGAAGCCCGGGAAAACCTTGGCAAAGTCTTGGGCGACGTGTTCGGTAGTGAGAACCCCGACATCGAACAGGAACGGGTCGATTTCGAAGCGAACAGATTCTTGCGAGCACCCGTTGTGGTCTGTGTCGTCTCCCGGGCTCAGGAGCACATCAAGATTCCGCAATGGGAACAGATCCTGTCGGCTGGAGCGGTTTGCCAGAACATGTTGGTGGCCGCGTCCGCCCTTGGATATGCGTCCCAGTGGCTGACGGAATGGTATGCGTACGATGCGACCGTTCAGAAAGCGCTTGGACTGGATGAGGCAGAACAGGTGGCTGGTTTCATTTACCTTGGCTCAGCAAAGGAA
Source organism: Hyphomicrobiales bacterium (assembly GCA_021775835.1). The sequence continues at coordinate 15,438 of JAJFHC010000274.1, forward strand.
CAGCCCCAGGACAGGGCGCGCCCCGTGTTCGACGATGTGGTGCAGCATTGGAACAACCCCACCGTCGTGTGAATTGCAGATCAAGGGATACCGTATATTTTATGTTTTATACCACCGATAACAATACCCATGGTTTGCGCCACGATCCCTTCAAGACGCTGGTGGCGCCGCGGCCAATCGGCTGGGTGACGTCCCTGAACAAGGACGGGGCGGTCAATCTGGCGCCCTACAGTTTCTTCAATGCCATGTCGACGGACCCGCATGTGGTTGTGTTCGGCAGCCAGGGCAGAAAGGACAGCCAGGCCAATATCGAAGATACCGGTGAGTTTGTCTGTAACCTGGCGACGTGGGACCTGCGCGATGCCATGAATGAAACCTCTGCCATGGTCGATCCGAGCGTCAATGAAATGGAGCGGGCAGGACTGGAAGCGGCCCCGTCGCGGATGGTCAAGCCACCCCGGGTGGCGGCCACGCCCGTGGCCCTGGAATGCCGGTACATGCAGACGGTGTTGTTTCCTCAAAAGCCTGGGTATCCGCAGTGCGCGGCCGTGTTCGGTGAAGTTGTTGGTATTTTTATCGACGACAGTGTCATTGAGGACGGCATGATCGACATCACCCGGATGAGGACGATTGCCCGTTGTGGGTACCAGGACTACACGTCAGTCGATTCAATTTTTGCGATGACCCGGCCGCAGGTTTGAGCGACTCACCGATTTTCGCAAACCCTGTCCCGTCTCGTCATACGGGTGACGTACTCCACAATTGTTTTAAGGGGAACGTTTGCACGATGAGGCAAATTCCCGGATCGACGATCACAAGCCCGTCACTCTAAAGTTGCCTCACATCAAATCAGTTTTCGATAATCAAGTGAGTTAGCGCGTTGGCTACTAGTCGCCGATGATTATGACTATTTCAATGTCCTGGCATACGCCATTGACCAACTCTTGGCCTGGTCCACACACTATCTGAGTCGATGGCGGGGTTTCCGTTACGGACGAAGCAGCGTCAAAAGCTGTCACAGCTGTGTTCTCGAACGGGTCATCCTTGCGGTGGCGGTCCTTGAGCGTTGTGGACGGTCCAAAATAAAACCTGAGGCCGGCCAGTACACGCACATAGTCGTTGTTGTCGGCGGCAATGCCGTCGGCAAACAGGCTTATGCCTGCGAGACCGTCAATGTCAGGACGGTATTCCGCCCCGAAGCGCACCGCGCCATCTAGTTGCTCGCTATACTCACCGCCTACGCGCAGCATGAAGTCGTCCGTGGCGTACCACAACAGGTCTGCCTTGCCTCGGAAGCCGTCATTGATGCCTTTTCCAAAGTAGGCTCCGGCTGCGGCCGCAATCGTCAGTTGGTCGATGTAGTATTCGCCTTCCGCACCCACATAGACCGCATCGGGGTCACGAGTGTTGTCGCGGCCGCGCACTGCATAACTGCCGGTCACGCCGATGAGGCCAACATTGGGATCACGCCAGAAAAGGTGCGCGCCGATGCCGCCGGACAATTCATCGGCATCGGCAAGGCCGGCAAGCCCGTCCACCTGAAAACCAAACTTCTCGCCCAGCGGTATCGTGAAAGATGCCGTAACGATGCTGAGCACATCTGAATCCTGGTTGTCCTGATCCTGAAGACCGCCGGACAAGGCAATCTTGCCGTTGGGGGCAGACACCGCCGGATAGGCATTGCCGAGACTGTCGACATCCTTGTCCGGGAAAAGATCGGCAGCGTTTGCGGTTCCTGCCGAGACAAACAACACAACGCCTGCCAACATTGGCATCAGACCACCGCATGCGCGCGCGATTCCACTCACTTCGAATTTCATATGACGGCTCCCCAGCCAAGGATGGCGACTGCGCGATCTTATCAATGTGTTAACTGTTGCAGCAAATCTGCCGATTCGGCAGCAATGACACAAGCTCAAAGCGCTGGAATGGCTCTATAACTGCGATTGTGTGATGTTATTGCAACATTTTTACATGCAACGCCAACAATTCCCAAACCTGACTGTGGAGCATACCAACAGCCTGGATTTCGTTCAGAGATACCGCTCCGCCCGCTCTAAAAGCTTCCTGGCGCGCACAAGGTGAGGGCGGTCGATCATTTCACCGTCGAGGCCGATGACGCCAAGGTCCGGATCCGTATCGAAGGCATCGACGATTCGACGGGCTCTTTCAATGTCGGCCTCCGACGGCGTGAAGATCCGGTTTATGACGGGAACCTGGGCCGGGTGTATGGCAAGCTTGCCGGTGAAACCGTCACGGGCGGCTGCTTCACATTCTGCCGCGAAGCCGTCCTCGTTTCGAAAGTTCGTGAAGACGGTGTCGATGGGTTGAACATCCGCGGCACGTGCGGCAAGGAGCGAAAGTGTTCGGGCCAGCCGGTAAGGATCGGCATAGAGGCCCTCGAGGGTCTTGTTGGTTGACGCCCCCAGATCGGCACTGAGGTCTTCTGCGCCCCAGGAAAGTCCTTTCAAGCGTGGCCCGCATTCGGAGTAGGAGCCCATGTGGAACAGCGATGCTGCTGTTTCAGTGGCGATGACGACGATGTCGGTCGACAGTTCTTCCTGGCCGCATTGCTTTTCGCCCTGAGTGAGGAGACTGGAAAGTTTGTCGACGTCTGTTGCCGATCGTGTTTTCGGCTGGATAATGCCGTCGGGATAGGCGGGTAAAACGGCGTCGACGTCTCGTTGCGTTTCTCCGGTGTCGAAGGGGTTGACTCTGACGAACAGCCGCGGGGTTTTGCCTCGGGCGGTCTTGGGATATTGCTCCAGAAAGGTCCTCGTGGTTTCACGTGCGTTTTGTTTGTTGTCGAGCGAGACCGAATCCTCAAGGTCGAGGATGATCGCGTCCGTACCGCTGGTCAGCGATTTCTCCATTTTTCGGGCACTGTCGCCCGGGACGAACAACATTGAACGCATCACACCCTCACGTAGCGTTTGAATTCTTCTTCATGAAGGCCTGACGCCGGCATACGGCAACGAGATCGTCATGCTGATTGTAGGCCCGGTGCTCGAATTCGACGATGCCGGCTTCAGGACGCGACCGGCTTTCCCGTTTCTCGATGACTTCGGTCTCCACGTGTACGGTGTCGCCATGGAACAGGGGTTTGGGGAAACGTACGTCCGTCATGCCCAGATTGGCGATTGTTGTGCCCACTGTCGTGTCATTGACCGAAATCCCGATCATCAAACCAAGTGTGAAGAGGCTGTTGACCAGCGGTTGTCCGAACTCGGTTTCGGTTTCGCAGAAATGCCGGTCAATGTGCAGAGGCTGCGGGTTGAGGGTCATGTTGCTGAAGAGCATGTTGTCCATTTCGGTCACTGTCCGCCTCAGCCCATGAGTGAAAACATGCCCAACATCAAACTGCTCGAAATACAGACCGCCCATGACGCCTCCGGAATTTTGATCAATACCAACCACTGACCGGCGTTATACCGCACCGGATTTGAAAGTCGTATGAGAAATGCGATGCGAACGCTCCGGTAGCGCCATTTTTAAATACACGTATAAGTTGTGGCGTTGTTCGAGTGAGTCGCAATACGAGTCTGATTCCGCACCCGAGTTGTTAACAGACAGATTCCATATTGATTCTGGAAAACTCTACAACATGTTGATTTTTATCAATAATACTGGATGAAAACTATGTTGAAAAGCTGTTAACACTTCGTTTACCACCCGACCATAGGACTCGCATAAAGGGTAATTCGAGACTCCTGATCCAAATGGTTCGAAAGGGCTTGGTCAAATGAAATTGTGTCTGATCGTGGATAACAGCCATGAAATGCGTGACGCGGCTTATGGCTATCTCAAGGACCGGGATTTCATGGTGAAAGAGGCCGTCGACGGAGATGAGGCGATGTCGGTATGCGATGAAACCATGCCTGATGTCATATTACTCGATGAATCGGCATACGAGCCACGCGGTGGAGCATCATTCCTGAAACGCCTTGTCCGTCGGTCCTCTGGTGATGGGCCCGTTGTCATTTTCTGTTCGGGGGATTCTGACGCGTCTCAGATGGGCGCCGCCATTCTTGAAGGCGCTTCGGAGTGTCTTGTAAAACCGTTCGACAACGAGTTGCTCGACTTCAAACTGGCCCAGGCAGGGGTCCGGGAGGACGCTGCCTGAGAAGTTCATGATGCCACCAGGTCGGTTTGGCACGCGACTTGCTCCATTGTGACCGGACAATTGCACATGGGGTTATCATGACATCCGTCAATTCGGTTTCCGTACCCAGCCATATCGACCAGGCCCTGAGGCAGGCCAGCCGCCGGACAGGTGTCGATTTTGACTATCTCCTGAATACGGCCGTGCGTGAGAGCGGCCTGAAAACAGACGCGAAATCAAATAGTTCCTCCGCCACCGGCCTGTTCCAGTTTATCGACCAGACCTGGCTCGGCATGATCAAGTCTGTGGGACCGTCATTGGGACTGGCTGACGAGGCAGCCAAGATCGAACGCACATCTTCAGGTAGGCACAATGTGACCGATCAGAAAGCCAAGCAGGAAATTCTTGCCCTGCGCAAGGACGCGGAGGTGTCCGCACTGATCGCCGGTGCGTACACCAAATCCTCTGAACGCGCCCTTGAACGCGGTCTGTCCCGCCCGGCAACCGAAGGTGAACTGTATATTGCTCATTTTCTTGGCGCGAACGGTGCCGTCCGCCTTATTGATGCAGCTGACAGAACGCCCGGGAAAAGCGGCAAGGATCTGTTTCCCGATGCGGCGGCGGCCAACCGTCCGATTTTCTACGACAAGTCCGGTGATCCCCGCAGTGTGAAAGGCGTCTACGAACAACTTGTAGCCCGCCACGGCCAGGGTCGGGTTCAGGTTGCAGACAATGACAAGAGTACCGGCCAGAACGGTATCGTCATTTCTCCGGCCGCCGCGACATATCTCAAGCCGGCCAACTTCGCAGCCAAGGACATTCAGGCCGATCAGGGCGTAAGGGACCGCAGGAGTTACGATCTGTTTTCCGACCGGGCAGGGCGGCACGCGAGTGTTCCGTCACCGAGCAGCGGACCAGTCGTCTTGTCATCGGCCCATCTGAGGTTGATGTACGAGCAGGAGGCTGGACGGTCGCAACGAATGCCGGGTCTGAATGCCGAAAAAACGGACCCGGGGTCTCAACCCCGTAGGCCTACCGCCCAGACTGCCGGATTGCTTGGACCACGGAAACCACTGTACGATCTGTTCAAGGCACTTTAAGGCCCTCTAGGTCGTCTTGGGATTCGAACTGATGACAGACTTCACGCAAGAAGAACTTGCCGCGTTTCGCGAGCGGTTGCTTGAATTGAAGAGCGAGTTGGAGGGGATCATGGAGACCGCGGCAGACGCCAGTGCGCCGGTTGTTCTCGACCAGACGTCCGTTGGTCGCCTCTCGAGGATGGATGCGATGCAGAGCCAGGCGATGGCTCAGGAAACCGAACGTCGGCGTGGCAGCGAGATCAAGCGCATCGATGCAGCCCTTGCGCGTATGGACGAGGGCGAGTTCGGGTATTGCATTGTCTCGGGAGATCGAATTCCCGACGCCCGGCTGGAACTCGATCCGGCGGCTGCGACTACCGTTAGAAACGCCAAATAATTCAGCTATTTAGGGACGACATATGGTGTAGCGTTCGGTGTGCGACGCTTTTGTTTCACAGGTGTCGCGTTTCGACCGACCAATGGGGGTAGGAGGCTTGTACACGCTTCATGGAAATGCGTGATTCCGGCGCTCGGAAGACCCCGGCAAAAAAACATTATCGAATGCATGCTGACGACCTTTGTTCGTCACGAAGGATAACCCAAATATGTTGTTGAATGCTCTGTTTAAGGTCTGGGCCCTGTTCATCGGTGTAGCCCTTCTCATGCTTGGCAATGGCCTTCAGGGGACGTTGCTGGGCCTGAGGGCGACATCTGAAGGATTTGGCACGGCAGTCACCGGTGTCGTCATGTCAGGGTATTTCGTCGGCCTCCTGCTCGGATCGGTGTTTGCCCCCAGACTGATCAGCAATGTTGGTCATATCCGCGTGTTTGCAGCATTCGCGTCGGTTTCATCGACCGTCTTCCTGCTCTTTGCCATTTTCGTCAATCCCTATGCCTGGTTTTTCATGCGTCTCCTGACAGGGGCCAGCCTGGCCTGTCTTTACGTGGTCTGCGAAAGCTGGGTGAACCATGCGGCGACGAACCAGGTTCGCGGCAAGTTTCTGTCGATCTATATGATCATCAGTTTTTCGTTCTTTGGTTTGGGCCAGTTGCTGCTCAACCTGGCTGATCCGTCTGGTTTTGAGCTGTTCATTGTGGTGTCCGCACTGGTGTCGATGGCTCTGGTTCCCATGGCTCTAGCGCCGTCGACGGGCCCCGAGATTGAACAACCGCGTAGCGTTGCTGTTGCGGACATTTACAGGGTCTCGCCATTGGCGGTGATAGCCTGCTTCATGAACGGAGTTGGCCAGGGTGCTTTCTTCGGGATGGGGGCGGTTTATGCCAACATGCTGAACCTGAGCCTGTACCAGGTCTCCATTCTGATGAGCTTGCCTCTGATTGGTGTCGTGTTCGCTCAGTTTCCTGTTGGCATGCTGTCGGATCGTTTCGACCGGCGTACTGTAATGACTGTTCTTGCGTTCGTGACAGCCATGGCGGCGTTACTCTGCATCTTTGCCGCCAAGTTGTCTTTTGGCGCTCTTGCAGCGGCTTTCGGGCTTTTCGGCGCACTGTCTCTGCCTCTCTACTCTCTGGCGATTGCACACGCCAATGACAATCTGGACTATGATCAAATGTTGGGGGCAAGCGCCAAACTGGTGCTTCTGTTCGGCATTGGCTCGAGCCTTGGTCCTATCGTTGCCGGTACCGTCATGCGTGAGGTCGGTGCCGATGGTTTTCTCATCATGATGGCGACCGTATACGCCGCCCTGGGTTCATTCGCGGTCTACCGGATGACGCAACGGGCACCTGTTCCGAATGAGGAACAGGGCGACTTCCGTTTGCTGGCACCGCGCACAACGGCCGTTGCGGCGTTGGCGATCGTCGAGGATCTGGGAGATTCTTCCGCTGATCCGGAAGACGAGGACAACCGATCCTGAACCTGACGATGCGTCACCGGCGTTTTATGGTGAACGGTTCTTTAAAGTTTGCCTGACATTGTGATGCCAATCCGCTGTGCCGGCGATATCGAGTAATTCTTCGGCACGGAGGTATAGGGGCCTTACCCTCTTGTTTGTTGTGACAGTTGTGTATGACTGGCATTCGTCGTTTTACCGCGGCATGTGTCTGTTAGTAGTGCGTAGAGGCAAAACATGTCCGAAGAATTGGATATCTCGTTTCTTCTTGAAGTGGCGCAAGATCCAGACACGTCGATGAGGCTGGAACTGGCGCGGCAAACGGCATCTTTTTTCGACGATCCGGATGCTGACCCCCAGGATCGTGAGGCCTTGACGCCAGTCCTGATGGAACTTGCTGACGATTCTGTGGTTGCGGTGCGACGTTCGCTAGCCGAAGCTCTGACATATCTTCCCAATGCACCTCGGAGTGTCATTCAGACCCTTGTATGTGATCTGGACGAGATCTGTCTGCCGCTCCTGAAGTATACCCGGGCTTTGCCGGAGTGCGATTTAAAGGCGGTTGTGGCGTCCGGTACCTACGCCCGTCAATTGGCTGTGGCCTCCAGATCGGACATCACACCGACTCTGGCTTGGATGATTGTGGAAACACGATCTCCCAAACTTTGCCTGCGCCTCGTTAAGAACACCGAATTTCAACCGGACGCTCATCTCTTTGAACGGATATTGGAGTTGCATGGAGGCCGCTCCGACGTCCTGGAAGCGATTTCCGAACGCGCCGACGTACCGCTCCATATTAGAGTTCTGCTGATTTCTTCTGCGTCTCAGAATCTGTCGTCAGTCCAGTCGCTAAAGGGCTGGCTGAAGAGGGACTGCGAGAAAGATGTCCTTGGCGATGTCAAGGAGCAAGCCATAGTCAGGCTGATCTGTGACGTGGCGCCCGACGCGGATAACATCCATCTGACCGTCAAGAAACTTCACACAACGGATGCACTCACGGCATCGCTGATCATGAGGGCGTCACTGGCAGGCCAGATACAGTTTGTTGAAGCGGCCCTTCAGGCGCTCACGGGAATTCCGGAGAAAAGAGTCCGGGCGCTGCTTCGGGGCAAGGCACGACTGGGTTCACGCGCGATCTACCTGCGTGCGGGGTTACCGCTCAGTGCTTATCGCATCTTCCGGTTCGCGCTCGACATCTTTGAACAGCACCAAGCCGCGTCCTCCAGTGTCGTGGCCGAGAAATTCGGCAAACTCGTGGTCGAGCGCGTCGTCACAGTTGTCGACGACCTGTCAATTGATGAGAGGAAGGCGCTTCTGGAAATGCTGGCAAGACTTGCCGGCGACGAAGCAAGGATTATCGCAAAGCAACTCTGCGAAAGCATGCCAATTGCAGCCTGATATTATGACCGCATGATTTTGCAAGGTCGCAGGGAAGTCTGCCTTCGGCGCCCGGAGTTTGTATCACCTGTGGGTAATCCAACGTCTGGGTGTCGCTATTGTGTATTCCCGGATCTCCGCAGGCGTCAGCCAATGTATGTCATCGGCGGGGGCCGCGTTGATTGTGAAGTAATAGAACTTCTCTGCTTCCTGGCGGGAGAAGCCGATCCTTGTGTAAAACTCGATGTAGGGCAGACGATGCACGTTGCGCGGCAGGTGGCCGGGATTCCGAATGTCAGGAATTGGGTCGGCGCACACAAAACCGCCTCGATACATGATCGACCGAAGCCGTGTGTTCGAACGGCGCGCGCCATTCAAGATGGGACTTTGCCTTCAGGTGGCAGGAGGCCGTTGGGGAAAATTCAGGTTTCTTCGTGCCTTGCGTAGTGCTGTTCAAGGTCTGTCACGACTTCACTCAACCGTTCAATGACGGCGTTTGTCGTGGGGTCTTCTGCACATTTGAGTTCGTCACGCATGACGATCTGGACCGCGTCCACGTGATTGTCGATCAGTGTGACCGGAACGTCCAGATTCTGGGGGACGGCGTCAATCAATCTGCACAGAGATGAACACAGCCTCGAAATCAACGGATAACCGAGAGTTTCTCCTTCGCCCTTGAGGTCATGGGCATGACGGTAGATACGGGCCACGTTGTCGTCTGTTGGTCCAGAAGCGCGAATATCTGCCCTGGCAGCTACCAGCTTGGAAACTTCATCGTTGACCCAGCCGTCGAATTCGCACGACAACTGTTCCAGTGCTGCTTCCGCACGGGCAATGGCTTCCATGTCGATGCCGCTGCCGCTGCCCTTCCTGGTCACCTTCGACTTCAGGTTGTGCTCCGGCTGGACCATTTGATGTTCGTCTAATTGCGCCACGTTCTTCACTGAACATGCCCTCCGTCTGCTAAATTTCTATGGCCTCAGGCACGTTTTCCACGCCTTGTGGTCCGGTATCCGATTTCTGTGTTTCCATGCCGCTGCGGCCTTTCGGGCCGCGCTTGCTCGATGCTGTGCCGACAAGCGGTTGTCTGATCTCGGGTCCAAAATACTTCGCTGTCCGAATGAACGGGCGAGGGTTCAACACGATGCTCTGAATACGTTCATAAAGAGCGTTTGCGGATACTGGCTTACACAGGAACTCGGTTACACCGCTGTCACGCGCCTGCAGAATGCGGCGCTTGTCGGCATGCCCGGTAAGCATAATGATCGGGATATAGGCATTCTTGCAGGCATCGGGATTCCGGATCATCTGGACGAATTCAAGACCGTCGAATATTGGCATCGCCCAATCGGTGATTAGAATATCGGGAGAATTCATTTCCACGATTTCGAGGCCTGATGCGCCGTCTTCGGCCTCATAGATTTCGCGGGAACCGAACGAATAGATCAAGGTACGGATCAGACGACGCATGTGAATGTTGTCGTCGACGACCGCGAAACTCAATCTGTCAAAGTCGATTCTTGCCATTGCCCCGTTAATCGCGCGCCGGGGTGAACCCCGGCGCACGTACTCCGTGAACGGTCGATACGCAGTACTGCCGAACGTTCAATACACAACAAATACGCAACTAACTGTAAGGCAAGTCTACGGGAGGGCGATTAAGATTCCCTGAACTGAAACGGGCGCTTTTGAAACGATGCCCTAGTACTGGAATTGCTCTGTGATGACCCGTTCCTCGAGGCTGTGGCCTTCATCGAACATCATGTCGATGCTCAGGGTTTCATCAGCCTCGATGTGAACATCGACGATGTCGTTGAACTGGGTATGATCGGCGACCGTACTAACCGGACGCTTGTCGGGTTCCAGGACTTCGATCCGGACTTTTGCATTGCGCGGCAGTAGGGCACCTCGCCAACGACGGGGCCGGAACGCGCTTATCGGTGTCAGGGCGAGGAGCGGGGCATTGATCGGCAGGATTGGCCCATGGGCCGAAAGATTGTAGGCCGTGCTGCCGGCCGGTGTCGAGACAAGCACGCCGTCACAAATGAGTTCCTCGAGTCGGATCTTTCCATCAATGGAAAGGCGGAGTTTTGCCGCCTGATAGCTTTGCCGCAACATTGAGACTTCGTTGAAAGCAAGCGCCGTGTGGGTTGTCCCGTTCAAATCGCTGACGGACATACGAAGCGGATAGACCTTGGCGATTTCGGCTTTGCTCAGTCGCTCGAACAAACCATCCTCGGAATACTCGTTCATGAGAAAGCCCACCGAACCGCGGTTCATGCCGTATATCGGGATGCTTGAATTCAGAAAGCGATGAATGGCCTGCAGCATAAGCCCATCGCCGCCCAAAGCGACAATGACGTCGGCATCATCGAATTCGGCATTGCCGTAGCGTGCGATAAGCGCTTTACAGGCTTCAACCGCCTCCGGCGCATCGCTGGCAATAAAGGAAACTCTTTCCGGCGTCATGGGGTAGGTCCTCTGCAAATCACCGGCACTATAGCGGATAGTTACCTTATGAACAGTTATGTCGGAGGTGTGCTAAGTCCTTTATCGCCAGTGCCAAATTCGCAATCCGATTGTAGCGTCGTGTCGATATCGGTTAACCTGCTGTTTGCGGATGTGCTCACTCAGAAGGACGGCCTGGATCATGAAGCTACACAATTACTGGCGCAGTTCGACGTCGTACCGGGTGAGGATCGTGCTTAACCTCAAGGGTATCGAATTCGAGTATATCCCCTGTAATCTGTTGGCAGCTGAACATCGCGGTGCTGACTATCTGGCCCTCAACCGGCAAGGACTCGTCCCGACACTGGAACTGGATGACGGCACACAATTAACCCAGTCCCTGGCAATCATCGATTATCTCGACGAAGTTCACCCTGCGCCTGCACTGCTGCCCAATGACCCGTTAGCGCGTGCCCGTGTGCGTGCGATCGCTCACGCCGTGGCGCTGGAAATCCATCCGGTTAACAATCTTCGCATTTTGAATTATCTGTCCGATCCTCTGCAGCACCCTGCTGAAATCAAGGGTCAATGGTTTCGCCATTGGGTGGCGCAGACTTTTGTGCCTCTCGAGGCAGAGCTGTCGACCAGCAGCCTGACGGCTGACTTCTGTCATGGACGCCAACCGACTCTGGCAGATGTCTGCCTCGTGCCCCAAGTGGCAAATGGCGCACGCTTCGACGTCGACATGTCGCCTTATCCGAGTATCAGTCGAATTTACGAGAACTGCATGGCCCTGCCGGCGTTCGCGTCGGCGGCGCCACCGAACCAGCCGGACGCGCCGTAAGGATTGTGTTTTGATTTCCTGACGATTTGCGACTCAGTTAGGTTTGCTAGGGTCAAGCAAGGTGCGGCTTTGTCTGGTTGTCCAACTCACGATGGGTCAGTTTGTCGAGCCGTATCGTTGAGGAACACTCGATGCCACAGCAGACCAGAGAGACTTTTCTGTTTTCCCTGCTCAAGATTTTTGGCAGCTCTGCGTTATCCACAAGCGAGAAAATCCAACAACTGCTCGACTACGGTCGTAGCTTCTACAATGTCGACTATGCAATCGTCAGCCGCAGGGACCGCGAGGATTATGTGGTGCAACACCTGTCCAAAGACGATCCGGAAGGCGAACTGAGCGAGATCGTCGCGTTGACCGATACTCTCTGTCAGTTTGTGTATCGCGACCGAAAAGCGAAATCGTTCCAGAGTGTTTCCCGTGAGATTTCCGAACGGCCGCCCGGTGGCGGCGGCTTTGAATTCGAATCCTACATCGGCGCGCCGATTTTAGTAGACGATCAAGTGATCGGAACGCTTTGCTTCGAGTCTTTTGCAGCCAGACCGACACCATTCGAGCAAGAGGATCTCGACCTCGTTGAGACCCTTGCCGACTGGATAGGGTCTCAGTTTGAATATGATCAGCTCAACCGGGAACACTGCGTGTCTATTACGGAATCCCCGAGTTTTTTTCTTCATGTGTTGCCTGACGGTACCATCGCCAAGATCAACCGCTCCCTGGCATTGTTACTTGGGCGCTCCGAACAGGAGGCCGTGGGTTCAAAAATTGAAAACGTCGTTCCATGTCTTGTAAATCTTGTCTCGAAATCGAACGGCAATCTGATTGAAGAAACAATCGAGATTCGCAATGCGGATGGCAAGCAACACTGGCTGCAGTTTGAGTATGTTCCCTCCGTGAATCCTGTGACGGGTAATCTGGACGGCCTAATATTTGCCAACGATGTGACCGAATCGGTGAAACAGCGGCATGCGCTCATGAATCTCAATGCACAGCTTGCCCAGGATCGCGAGCTTTACGCGGATCAGTACCGCCGGACTCCAGCGATGCTGCATTCCATAGATTCCAGCGGGTGCATCCAGGAGGTCAGTGATTTCTGGCTTAAGAGGCTTGGGTATTCCCGGGACGAAGTTGTTGGCGTGAAATCCGTGGATTTCCTGACCAGTGCATCCCGCGAACTGGCATTGAATGATTATTTGCCAAAGTTTTGGAAAACCGGCGCACTAGTGGACGAAGCTGTCCAATTCGTCGCAAAGAACAGCGAAATCGTTGATGTGGAACTCTCCGCTGTCGTTGACCGCATGCATGAAGACGATTCTGACCGTACTCTTGCTGTCCTGATGGATGTTACTGAACGAAACCGGGTCATGGAGGAGTTGGAACTGGTCAATGCAGAGCTTCGACAATTCAATCACCTGGCCGCTCATGACCTCCAGGAACCGCTACGGAAAGTTCGGTATTTCAGCGATATGTTGCAACAGGCGGTGTCGGACGCAAACAGTGAGGATATCGGGTACGCGCTTGGTGTGATCGTGAACTCAGCGGAGCGCGCCAGCAGTCTTGTTTCAGATCTTCTGGCGTTCTCACGCGTTTCAAATCACGAGTTGAATCTGGCTCCGGTATTGTTGTCCGAGCTTGTCGGTCTCGCACTGGAGGATTTGTCGCTGCGCATAGAAGAGAGCGGCGCGAAGGTCGACGTGGATCTACGCGATACAACGGTGGTTGCGGACAGCTCACTTACCCGTCAGATATTCCATAACCTGATATCGAACGGCCTCAAGTATCGAAGTTCGGACCGTCGGCTCGTTCTGAAGATTAGCGACGCAATGTCGGATGGCTCAATATGTGTCGACGTGCGCGACAATGGCATTGGTTTCGATCCAATCCATACCGACCGGATATTCAAACCGTTCAACCGGTTGCATGGACATTCGGAAATCTCCGGTACGGGAATTGGCCTTGCCGTTGTCACTAAAATCGCACAACGGCAAGGCTGGATTGTTACGGCGGAAGGCCGGCCCGGAGAGGGTGCTGTGTTCTCGGTTCACATTCCCAATTCCATTAACTGAGGGCGTTTGGATTCCCCACCTCAGCCACGGCCAACATAGGGCATGGTCGTTGACATCACGGTCATGAACTGAACGTTGGCATCCAGGGGCAGGTTAGCCATGTAGACTACCGCATCTGCCACATGTTTGACGTCCATGGTCGGTTCAATCGCTGTCGATCCGTCAGCCTGAGGCACGCCTTCTTCCATTCGCTTGGTCATGTCGGTGGACGCATTGCCGATATCGATCTGGCCGCAGGCGATGTTGTGGGTGCGTCCATCCAGGGAAATACACTTGGTGAGACCGGTGATGGCGTGTTTAGTTGCTGTGTAAGGCACGGAGAACGGGCGGGGTGTATGGGCCGAGATCGATCCGTTGTTGATGATCCTGCCGCCTTTCGGGGTTTGCGTTTTCATGAACTTCATGGCTTGCCTGGCGCACAGAAAAGAACCGGTCAGGTTGATGTCAACGACGGCCTTCCAGTCGTCGACCGATAATTCATCCATTGGAACCGGTGGCGCTCCAATCCCGGCATTGTTAAAAAGCACATCGACTCTGCCCAGTTCGTTCCGGGTTTTCGAGAACAGTGCTTCAACAGAATCGGGATCGGCGACATCGGTGGGTACAACGAGCATAGCACCGCCTGAGGCACTTTTCTGACCGGCCGTTTCCTCGAGTTGTTCCGCCCGGCGACCGGCCAGCGCGACAGAATAACCGACGGCCTGCAGCGCTAGTGCTACGGCGCGCCCGACCCCGCTTCCTGCTCCGGTTACAACGGCTGTCTTGATGTCATCCATTCGTCTGCTCTCCTGATTTGGGCTTTATCGGATCGTCCGGTGGGAATCTTCGGCAAGTGTAATGAGCGAAGATCGGGAGAATTGCAAACCCCTATCTGGAGTCTGGTCCATCTGGAAACACGAAGAGAGTCCAAAGTCAGATCGGATGGTAGTATATGGTGGCTTGCGGTGAATGGATGTGATGCCGCGCGCTGCTGCATTCAAAGGACATTCGGATCATGGCATCGCCGCCCCGGACGAAATCGGGTGAAATCCCGCATGCCAAATACTTCGTCTTTTTTACCGTCCTGCTCGATGCCATGGGCATCGGCATCATTGTCCCCGTCACACCGGACCTGATTAGGGAGTTGTCAGACCTGCCATTGAGTCAGGCGGCGCTGTGGGGCGGTTATCTGAGTTTCGTCTATGCGCTAATGCAGTTCGTTTGCGGGTCGACGATAGGTAATCTGTCGGACTGTTTCGGGCGGCGGCCGGTCCTGCTGGTGTCCTTAGGGGCGTTGGCAGTTGATTATGTGATCATGGGATTCGCGCCGACTCTGTGGCTGCTGTTTGTTGGCAGGTTCATCGCCGGAATAGCCGGCGCCACTTATTCAACCGCAAATGCCTTCATTGCCGACGTGACGCCGCCGGAAAAGCGTGCACAGAATTTTGGCCTCATCGGGGCCGGTTTCGGCCTCGGTTTTGTTCTGGGTCCGTTGATCGGGGGGCTTGTAGGGGAACTGGGAACGCGGGCGCCGTTCTTTGCCGCCGCCGGCCTGGCAATGCTCAACTTCTTCTACGGCCTGGTTGTTCTCCCGGAATCCCTCGCGCCGGAGAACCGACGCAAGTTTTCCTGGGCACGGGCAAACCCGCTCGGCTTCGCGCGCCAGATTTCAAAGTTTCCTACTGTCGCCTGGTTTCTTGCAGCGATGGTGCTTTTTAATCTGGCTCACTTCGTCTATCCCGCCGTCTGGAGTTTCTACACCAAGGAGGCGTTCGCCTGGAGCAGTGCCGAGGTCGGTCTGTCACTGGCGGTCGTCGGCATCGGGTTCGCTGTCGTACAGGGGTGGTTGATCCGCCACATCCTGCCGAAACTGGGAGAAGTGAAGACGACGGTTCTTGGCTTCGTCGTCAGCATTGCTGGTCTGTTGCTGTTGGCCTTTGCCACGCAAGGTTGGAGGGTCTACGCCCTCATGCCCCTGATCGCGTTGGGGGCGATCATCACACCGGCAATTACCGCGCTGATGTCAAACAGGATAGCCGACGATGCCCAGGGCGAGCTGCAGGGAGCCTTGGCCAGTCTCTCCGGGATTACGCTGATCATCAGCCCGATCCTGATGACGCAGTTGTTCGGATATTTCTCCGGGCCGGCCACGCCGTTCTATTTTCCCGGTGCGCCGTTTCTGGCGGCTGGGCTGATCATGGCGTTGGCCCTCATCCCGTTCAGTGCGGGTTTGAGGGCAGTGCGTCGCTCTATGGATGAACCCTGACCGGCTCCGGTGTCCTTGCAAGCCCGGCCGTCAGCCCGATGGCCAAAACCGAACATCCCAGCATCAACATGAATGACGCGTCATAATTGCCGTTGGCGTCAAATACGGCGGCGCCAAGATAAGCACCGATGCCGCCGCACATGTGATGGACCATTGTGACCATGCCACTCAGGGCGCCCAGGCTCTTTGTGCCGAAGGCGTTGCGGACAAAGACGACTGTCAGAGGTGCCGTTATCCAATAGGTCATCCCGAACAGCATGGCAAATGCCGTCACCGATATGATGTCCTTGTTTGTCAGCACAATGGTGAAGATCACTATGCGCACGATGAAGCAGGCAATCGTTGCCCCAATCGGGCCGAACTTGTCGGACCACACGCCTGCCGCTATGACGCCAAGAAGCCCGGCAAGTCCCATGAAAGCGAGCAGGTTGCCGGCAAACAATGTGGCGACACCAGTGTCTTGTGCAAAAGCGACAATGTGGGTCGATACGAAGAAATCCTGGAATCCGCACACGGCGTAGACCGCCAGCAAAAACCAAAGGCTCCTCGTCTTCAACGCTTCGCGGGTGGTAAGGCCGGAGGCTTGCCCGGTACGACCGGTGTTTTCAGTGTCTTTCGTGTCGCCCTGAGACACCGCCCACATGACCAGCGGGAACAGGATGAGGTTGACCGCGCCCAACCAGATGAAGACCGACTGCCAGCCGATGGTGACGAGGACCGCGGCAAGCGCGGATATGATCAGGAGCTGGCCGAGCCCCATGCCGGAGATGGCAAATGCGTTGGCAAAACCGGCCCGTTCGGGAAACCGTCGTGTAATCATGACGCCTACAGGCGTAATCGATGCAACACCATTGCCGATCGCAAATATGACGCCGTAAAGCAGGTAGACGTGCCACGGTTCGGTCGCCTGGCTCATCAACCCGATTCCAAGAGCGCTGATCAGCAATCCGCCACCCAGGATAGCTCGTAGCGGAAACCGGTCCGCCAGGAGGCCTGTGATGAACATGCAGGACGCAGACACAAACAAAAATAGGGCAACTGCAGTGCCCAGCGTGCTGCGGCCCCAGTCGAAAGTTTCAGCCATAGGGCGCAGAACTAGGCCAATTGCGTGGCGTGATCCGCCTCCGACAAACAGGACAAAAAAACCGGTCGCCAAAATGACAGCACCCGCGAAGGAAAGTTTCTGCCGTGCTGTCATGTGGTTACCGTTCCCGGTTTTATGGACACCAAGCCTGCCACCGAACCACGCCTTGTGTCCATGGCTGGGTGAGGGGTCTTCGCAGTGGGTTTTATTTCATATTGAAATATTTTATATTGCAAATAAATTGACGTCGTGAAACCATCAGGCAAATCACGGAGGCGAGGAGTGGTGCGGTCATGAAAATAGTATGCATCGGAGGGGGACCCGCAGGACTCTATTTTGCAATCTCGATGAAGCTGCGCGAAGCCTCCCACGACGTTACGGTCGTTGAGCGTAACCGGCCCTACGACACCTTTGGCTGGGGTGTGGTGCTCTCGGATGAGACCTTGGACAACCTGCAGGAAAACGATCCGGTCAGTGCCAACGCAATCTTCGAGAACTTTGCCCATTGGGACGACATCGATGTGCATATCCGCAACGAAGTCATCACCTCCGGCGGTCACGGGTTCTCCGGCATCGGCCGTAAGCGCCTGCTCAACATTCTGCAGGACCGGGCTGTCGAACTCGGTGTGGATCTGGTGTTCGAGTCGGAGGTGGACGGCATAGAGGCTTACGCCGACGCCGATCTGATCATTGCGTCGGACGGTCTCAACAGCAGGATCCGGACACAGTTTGCCGACAGGTTCGAACCCGATATCGATACCCGCCGGAACAAGTTCATCTGGCTAGGCACACACAAATTGTTTGAAGCGTTTACGTTTGCCTTTGAGGAAACCGAGCACGGCTGGATCTGGGCGCACGCCTATAAGTTCCAGCCCGACACTTCCACGTTCATTGTCGAATGTTCGGAGGAGACCTGGCGCAATTTCGGGTTTGAGAACCTCGACACCGAGGAAACCATAGCTGCCTGCGAGCGGGTCTTCGCAAAGTACCTCGACGGGCAGGCATTGATGAGCAATGCGGCTCACCTGCGTGGCTCGGCGTGGCTAAACTTTCCCAGGGTGTCCTGTAAGCGCTGGAGTTTCGACAACATTGTACTCATGGGAGACGCGGCTCATACGGCTCATTTTTCTATTGGGTCGGGAACCAAGCTGGCCATGGAGGACGCCATTGATCTGGCAGCGCTCTTGCACGAAGCGCCATCCCAGGCGGCAGCTCTTGAAGACTATGAAACGAAACGAAGGACCGAGGTTTTGCGGCTCCAGAGTTCGGCTCGCAATTCCACGGAATGGTTTGAGGACATCGACCGGTACTTTGATCTTGAACCGATCCAGTTCGCCTATTCCCTGCTCACCCGCAGTCAGCGTGTGAGCCACGACAATTTGCGCCTGCGTGATCCCCAGTGGCTGAGCAGTGCGGAGTCCTGGTTTCTGTCGAGGGCGGAAGGCCGGCCGGCCAATGTGGCCCGACCGCCGATGTTTGCGCCATTCACGTTGCGCGGCATGACGCTCGCAAACCGGGTCGCGGTCTCGCCCATGTCAATGTACTCGGCCAAGGACGGCACACCGGATGACTTCCATCTGGTGCATTACGGTTCACGGGCGCAGGGCGGGGCGGGTCTCCTGTTTACCGAAATGACGGACGTCAGTGCCGATGGCCGGATAACGCCAGGCTGTACCGGACTCTACGCTCCGGAACATGAGACCGCATGGCGCCGGATCGTCGATTTCGTTCATGATAACTCTCACGCAAAATTTGCAGCGCAGCTTGGTCATGCCGGACCAAAGGGGTCGACCAGGGTTGGTTGGGAAGGAATGGACGAGCCGCTGGACGCGGGCAACTGGGATGTGACGGCGCCCTCGGCAATCCGGTGGGCAGAGGCCAATCAGGTGCCTCGGGAACTCGATCGTCCGAAGATGGATCAGATTCGCGACGATTTTTTGCGCTCGGCACAGATGGCGGAGCGCTGCGGTTTCGACATGCTTGAATTGCACTATGCGCACGGTTATCTGATGTCCGCCTTCATCACGCCGCTCACCAACAAGAGGCCCGATGCCTATGGCGGGTCCCTCGAGAACCGGCTTCGGTATCCGATCGAAGTGTTTCATGCGGTGCGGGAAGTGTGGCCCGACGAAAAACCCATCTCGATCAGGATTTCCGCCAACGACTGGGTGGGGGAGGACGGCATTACACTGGACGATGCAGTCGAAATCGCCGTCGCCCTGAAGGCCGCCGGCGTTGACATTATCGATGTGTCTGCGGGCCAGACGTCAACGCGCGCCGAGCCGGTCTACGGACGGATGTTCCAGACACCGTTTTCCGACCGTATTCGCAATGAAGCCGATATCGCGACCATGGCGGTGGGCAACATATTCGAGCCGGACCATGTCAACTCTATATTGATGGCCGGTCGCGCGGACATCTGTTGCCTGGCACGGCCGCATTTGTCCGATCCCAACTGGACGCTGCGAGCGGCGGCAGCCCAGGGGTACGAACAACAACGCTGGCCGCAGCAGTATGAGTCCGGCAAGGATCAGATGGAACGCAATCTGCAGCGGGCCGCCGATCTGGCCGCTCAGATGGCCAATGTGAGGGTGTGATCGTGGCAACTTCCCTTGACAACAGACACGCCGTCGTGACGGGCGGTGCTCGTGGGATCGGTGCCGCAATTGCTTCCAGTCTCTGTAAAAGTGGTGCCAGGGTCACGATCATGGGCCGCGATGAAGCAGCTCTGGAGAAGATGGCCTCGATTCTGCCCGGTGCTGCCGGGGTGAAATGCGACGTCACATCGTCCGGTTCAGTGAGCAACGCGTTCTGTAGGGCTGTCGATGATTTCGGAGCCATAGACATTCTGGTCAACAACGCCGGTGCCGCTCATTCGGCGCCGTTCTCTGCGACCGATAATGACATCTGGGAAGCCATGCTTTCGGTCAATCTGACCGGGGTCTTCAATTGCACCAAGGCAGTGGCGGCGGCCATGGGCAAGCGCGGTCACGGACGCATTGTGTCGGTGGCCAGTACAGCCGGCCTCACGGGATATCCTTATGTGGCTGCCTATTGTGCGGCAAAACACGGTGTGATCGGCATGACCCGCGCCCTGGCGCTCGAGATGGCGCGGACCGGCGTCACCGTGAATGCGGTTTGTCCGGGTTTCACGGAAACCGATCTTTTGGCGGACTCTGTCGCCAATATCGTCGAGAAGACCGGCCGTAGCGAGGACGAGGCCCGTAAATCCCTTATGCGGACGAATCCGCAAGGACGGTTCGTGACGCCTGAGGAAGTGGCGGACACCGTATTATGGCTGTGTGGAGACAGTGCCGGGTCGATTACAGGACAGGCGATTGCCGTTGCGGGCGGTGAGGTGATGACATGAGCAAGGTTGCCGTTCGGAAACTACCGGACATGGAAGAGCAGTCCAGGGACCGTCTTAGGCTCTGGCTGCGACTGCTAACGTGTACGACCCAGATTGAACAGAAGATCCGGTCGAAGTTACGCAAGGAGTTCGAGACGACGCTGCCGCGTTTTGACGTGCTTGCGAGTCTTGCCCGTTCCGAAAACGGTCTGACCATGAGTGACCTTTCCCGTCAACTAATGGTGTCGAATGGTAACGTGACCGGGCTCGTCGACCGCATGACGGACGAGGGCCTGGTGATGCGCGTGCCGCACCCGGCTGACCGACGCTCCTCTTATGTCGCCTTGTCGGATAAGGGGTGGGAGCGTTTTTCCGAAATGGCCACCCATCATGCAGGATGGATCGATGACATGTTCGACGGCCTTGATGACCGCGATGCGGCTGACCTTTCCCGCTTGCTCGGCAAGCTCAAGGATGCGGCCTCAAAAGGAGAAAATTCATGACGGCCATGAAAGATTATTCGCCGAAGCATTTTCGCTGGGAAATGACAGGCGACGTGGCGACCGTCACGCTCAATCGTCCGGATCGAAAGAACCCGCTTACCTTTGAATCTTATGCGGAACTGCGTGACTGCTTTCGCGATCTCGTCTACGCCGACGATGTGTCTGCGGTCGTCATCAATGGGGAGGGCGGCAATTTCTGTTCCGGCGGTGATGTCCACGAGATCATCGGACCGTTGCTCGACAAGGACATGAAGGGCCTGCTTCAGTTTACCAGGATGACGGGGGACCTGGTGAAGGCGATCCGCAATTGTCCTCAACCCGTGATCAGCGCGATCGACGGCATTTGCGTCGGCGCCGGTGCTATGATTGCCCTGGCCTCGGACATGCGGCTCGGGACACCGGAAGCAAAGACCGCGTTCCTGTTCGTGCGTGTGGGACTTGCCGGTTGCGATATGGGCGCGTGTGCCATGCTGCCGCGTGTGATCGGGCAGGGACGGGCGGCCGAGCTGTTGTTCTCCGGGCGGTCCATGAGTGCAGACGAAGGTGAGCGCTGGGGTTTCTACAATCGGATCTGTTCAGGCGACGACGTTCTTTTGCAGGCACAATCGATGGCGGCCAAGCTCTCGGCAGGCCCCAACTTTGGACACATGATGACCAAGACAATGCTCAACCAGGAATGGAACATGACCCTCGATCAGGCGATTGAGGCCGAAGCCCAGGCCCAGGCCATCTGCATGCAGACCCGAGATTTCCGGCGGGCGTACGATGCGTTTGTGGCAAAGGAACGCCCGGCGTTCGAGGGAGACTGAACTGATGCCCGACCGTAGTTTTCTGACCTGGCCATTCTTCAATGAGAACCACCGCAAGTTGGCAGTGGGCCTTGACGCGTGGGCCAAAGCGGAAATCGATCCGTCGGAGGCCGGTGAAGACACTGTCGACGACGCGTGCCGGGGCCTGGTTGCGGGCCTGGCCAAAGGCGGCTGGCTTGGCTATGCCGTCTCGAAAGCCGGCGGCGGCAGGTTCGAAACTCTCGATGTGCGATCACTGTGCATCATTCGCGAAACTCTGAGCCGTCATAGCGGCTTGGCTGATTTTTCGTTTGCCATGCAGGGGCTGGGCAGCGGTCCGATTACGCTTGCCGGATCAGATGCACAAAGGGAGGCCTACCTGCCCGCCGTGCGCCGGGGCGAGAAGATCGCGGCCTTTGCACTCTCTGAGCCCGAGGCCGGTTCGGATGTGGCGGCTCTTGCCACGACAGCGCGCCGTGATGGCGAAACGTTTGTTCTGGACGGCACCAAGACCTGGATATCGAACGGCGGCATTGCAGATTACTACGTCGTGTTCGCCCGTACAGGCGAGGGCGAAGGCGCGCGTGGACTCTCGGCATTTATCGTCGACGCCGACACGCCAGGCCTCTCTGTCGCCGAGCGCATCCCGGTCATCGCGCCGCATCCGCTCGCAAGGCTGGAATTCTCGGATTGTGTTGTCCCCGCTGCAAACCTTCTCGGGAATCCCGGAGAAGGTTTCAAGATCGCCATGGCTACCCTCGACATTTTTCGCTCGACTGTGGGCGCTGCCGGATTGGGGTTTGCGCGCCGGGCGATGGATGAAAGCCTTGCAAGAGCCACGAACCGGAAGCTTTTCGGTGCACCGCTTGGGGATCTGCAACTGGTACAGGGCATGATCGCCGACATGGCGGTGGAGATCGATGCGGCGGCTCTGCTGGTTTATCGGTCGGCCTGGGCAAAGGACTCCGGTACCCCCCGGGTGACACGGGAGGCGGCGTCGGCAAAACTGTACGCTACCGAAGCCGCTCAGTCGGTCATCGACCGCGCCGTTCAGATTCAAGGCGGGCACGGTGTCGTCAGCGGCAACCCGGTTGAACGACTCTATCGGGAGATCCGTGCGCTGCGGATTTATGAAGGCGCTTCGGAAGTTCAGAAAGTGATCATTGCCCGGCAGGTGTTGGCCGATGCCGCGGTGACTTTGCAGGATAGCCCAGGAGATTGAAATGCTTGGACCAACCGCTCACACCGACACTTTTGCGCGCGACAATCTGCCCGCATCTGATTTGTGGCCCGACCTGATTCTCGACCGGCCGGAATACCAGTATCCTGATCACATCAATGTCGCCGTTGAGCTGACAGACCGCAACGTGGAAGCCGGTCACGGTGATCGCTTTGCTCTGGTCGGCAACGGACGCAAACGGACATACCGGGAGCTTGCGGACTGGTCGAACCGGATCGCCCGGGCGCTGGTGGAAGATTTCGGCGTCGAGCCCGGCAACCGTGTTCTGATCCGTTCGGGCAACAACCCGGCCATGGTTGCCGCCTGGCTGGGAGCCACCAAGGCCGGTGCGGTGGTCGTCAACACAATGCCGATGTTGCGGGCATCGGAACTCTCCAAGATTGTCGATAAGGCAGAGGTAGAGTTGGCCCTGTGCGATACCCGTTTGGCCGACGAGATGGAACGGTGCGCCAGCGACAGTCGGTTTCTGAAACGCGTCGTGCTTTTCGACGGCAGCCGCAATCACGAGGCTGAACTGGATGAAGTGGCGCTCGGCAAGCCAACGTCGTTTGATGCGGTCAAGACAGGACGGGACGATGTCGCCCTGCTGGGCTTCACGTCCGGCACACCGGGCAACCGAAGGCGACCATGCATTTCCACCGTGATGTCCTGGCGATTGCCGATGGTTACGCCAGGTCCGTTCTGGGCGTCACACCGGATGATGTTTTTGCTGGATCGCCACCGCTTGCCTTCACTTTCGGCCTCGGTGGTCTGGCGGTCTTCCCCTTGCGTTTTGGTGCCACCGCCACGCTGCTGGAAGACGCGTCACCACCCAATCTGGTCAAGATCATAGACGCCCACAAGGTCACCATCTGCTTCACGGCACCAACCGCCTACCGGGCCATGATGGGTGCCATGGACGACGGCGCGGATCTCTCCAGCTTACGGCTGGCGGTCTCTGCCGGTGAGACTCTACCGGCACCCGTCTTCAAGGACTGGGTCGCAAAAACCGGTGTGCCGATCCTCGATGGTATCGGTGCTACGGAAATGCTGCATATATTCATCACCAACACGCCCGATGACCACAAGCCCGGTGTTACTGGCAAGCCGGTTGTCGGATATGAAGCACGGGTGGTGGACGACGACATGAACGACATGCCGAATGGCCAGGTTGGCAATCTGGCGGTGCGGGGCCCGACCGGTTGCCGCTATATGGCCGATGACCGGCAGGCGGGATATGTGCGCGATGGCTGGAACCTGACAGGGGATGCCTTCTTTGAAGATGACGACGGGTACTTTCATTTTGCCGCACGTACCGACGACATGATCATCTCATCGGGCTACAATATTGCCGGACCGGAAGTGGAGGCGGCGCTGTTGGCTCATGAGGCGGTAGGTGAGTGCGCGGTGATCGGTGTCGATCACGAGGAACGCGGCCAGATCGTCAAGGCGTTCGTGGTGCCCGTATCAGGATACGCGGGAGATGTAGAACTGATCAAAGACCTGCAGGATCATGTTAAACAGATTATCGCTCCGTACAAATACCCACGTGCCGTGGAGTTCATAAGCGAACTGCCCAAAACCCAGACCGGCAAAGTTCAGCGCTTCAAACTCAAGGAGTGAAGCGCCACTCTGCTCTGAACGCCCCATGGGGCAAGAAACAGGACACAGATCATGGAACAACTGAACCCGTCACATTGGAAGCGGCCATCGGGATATTCAAACGGGATAGCCGCCGAAGGGCGCATGGTCTTCGTGGCAGGCCAGATCGGCTGGAACCACAATTGCGAGTTTCAGACCGACGACTTTGTCGGACAGGTCGAGCAGACCCTGCATAACACCGTGGCAATCCTGGCTGAAGGTGGTGCTGGACCTGAACACATCGCCCGCATGACCTGGTACGTGGTCGACAAGCAGGAGTACCTGTCAAACCTGGAAAACATCGGAGATGCGTATAAACGGATCATCGGCAAGGTCTTTCCGGCAATGGCGCTGGTGCAGGTGGTAGCACTGGTGGAGGACCGTGCCCGGGTCGAGATCGAGACGACGGCTGTGGTCCCGATTTAGGCGCACTGTCTTCCGGGGCAGACCCCCTCCAAAAAAGCGGGTAGTTGCTCGCGTTGACTGAGGAAGGCAGCTGAACCAGCGGATTCCTGCCCGGGAATTGACCACTTGCAAGCCCAACGATTGTCATCTTTGACAGAGCGAAAGCGACGTCGAAGATGACAATCATCCCGGTTTTATTTTGGAGCCGGGCGATTGGATTCTCGTCCTCGCTGTTCGCTCAGACAAGAATGACGATCTCCTGGTTTGGGCCACCGTCTCATGAAAGTGAATGAACGTTCTTTCTGTCTGTGAAAAAATGATTTGATTTTTCATACTTTCGCCTCCAATGTCCTGATTGTTCAGGGCGAGGTGAGACCATGTCTACCGTTGAGACAATTGAGGCACCGGTGGAAGAAACAGCCGACGACGGCGGCATTGCCGCGTCTATCGGCAGTGATCTGCGTGCCCTCCGCAAATCCAAAGGTCTGACGCTTTCCGAACTGGCATTGGCCACAGGGCGTTCCGTCGGTTATCTGAGCCAGGTGGAACGCGGCCTCTCATCCGTTTCAATCCAGGATCTGCGTAAGCTTGCCAATGTGTTTGGCGTGCCTCTGGGCTGGTTCCTGGCGCAGGACAATGCGCCGGAAGAAGAACGTGGGCACATCGTGCGTGCCGATGCACGTCGGCGGATCGGCAGCGAGGAGAGCGGGCTCGTCGAAGAGTTGCTGTCGCCTGATCTTGGCGGTGCCTTCGAAATGTTCCGCAGTGTGTTCCTGCCAGGCGCTGAATTGCCCGAAGACGGTTTCCGCGAAACCGAGGAGGCCGGCTATGTGGTTGCTGGCGAGCTCGAGTTGTGGATCGACGACACCCATTTCCATCTGAAGCCGGGCGACAGTTTCCGCCTGGATCATGAAACCCATCGCTGGCGCAATCCTGGCACCGAATCGTGTGTGGTGATCTGGGTGATTTCGCCGCCCGTCTATTAAGAGAGGATGTAATGAAAGACTTTCCAAGCCAGGCCCGTGCGGTCATCATCGGCGGCGGCGTTGTCGGATGTTCGCTGGCCTATCACCTGGCCAAGCTGGGCTGGACCGATGTGGTTCTGCTTGAACGCAAGCAGCTGACCTCCGGCACCACCTGGCATGCGGCCGGTCTGATCGGCCAGTTGCGGGCGACCGCCAACATGACCCAGCTTGCGAAGTACTCAGCGGAACTCTACGGCTCCCTGGAAGCTGAAACGGAAGTTGCAACCGGCTTCCGCCAACACGGATCGCTGGGGGTGGCGATTTCCGATGCCCGTCTTGAAGAGTTCAAACGCGGGGCGTCGATGGCCAAGACATTCGGCCTTGAAGCTGAAATGCTTTCGCCGGATGAATGCAAGCAGGCCTATCCGTTTCTCAATCTCGATGGTGTCCATGGCGGGGTGTTCCTGCCCAAGGACGGCCAGGCCGACCCCTCCAATATTACCCATGCGCTGGCTAAGGGCGCACGCAACCGCGGCGTTAAGGTTTTTGAGCACACCAAGGTCACGGCAATCCACCAGAAGGATGGCCGGGTAACGGGCGTTTCGACCGACAAGGGCGACATCACGGCCGACTACGTGGTCAACTGCGCGGGCATGTGGGGACGTGAGGTCGGACAGATGGCCGGCGTCAACGTGCCGCTTCAGGCGTGCGAACATTTCTACATCGTGACCGAGGCGATTTCCGAATTGCCCGGTGGACTGCCAGTCCTGCGGGTGCCCGACGAGTGCGCCTATTACAAGGAAGACGCCGGCAAGATTCTTCTGGGTGCGTTTGAGCCCAATGCCAAGCCCTGGGGCATGGACGGCATTCCCGACGACTTCTGCTTCGATCAGTTGCCGGAAGATTTCGAGCAGTTTGAACCGATCCTCGAAAAAGCGGTTAACCGCATGCCGCTTCTGGAAACCGCCGGCATTCATACATTTTTCTGCGGTCCGGAGAGTTTTACGCCAGACGACCGCTATCTGTTAGGCGAAGCACCGGAAGTGAAGAACTTCTTTGTTGCGGCGGGCTTCAATTCGGTCGGCATCCAGTCTGCCGGTGGGGCCGGCAAGGCGCTGGCGGAATGGATGGAAAGCGGCGAGCCGCCGTTCGACCTGTGGGATGTGGATATCCGGCGGATGATGCCGTTCCAGAACAGCAAGACGTTCCTGTTCGAACGCGCAAAAGAGTCGCTGGGCCTGCTTTATGCCGATCACTGGCCCTACCGGCAATACGAGACCGCCCGCGGTGTCCGCAAGTCGCCCCTGCACGAGCGACTTGAAGAAAGAGGCGCCTGTTTCGGCGAAGCCGCAGGCTGGGAACGGGCCAACTGGTTCCTGCCGGCTGATCAGGCAGCCGCCGGCAAACGGGCCGAGTACGAATACAGTTGGAAACGCCAGAACTGGTTCGACCACGCCGCAGCTGAGCACAAGGCCGTGCGCGAGAATGTCGGTCTGTTCGACATGACATCATTTGCCAAGTTTCGCGTCGAAGGGCGTGACGCCGAGGCTGTATTGCAACGTATCTGTGCCAACGACGTCGCGGTTGAGCCCGGCAAGATTGTCTATACCCAATGGCTCAACGGCCGTGGCGGTATCGAAGCAGATCTGACCGTGACGCGGCTCAGCGAAACCGTGTTCCTGATCGTCACCGGTGCGGCGGTGGGTGCCCGCGACATGGCCTGGCTTAAACGGCATGTGCCCGATGATGCCCACTGCATTGTAACTGATATCACAAGCGCTGAATCCGTGATCTGTGTCATGGGGCCGAAGTCTCGTGACCTGCTTGCACCAATCGTTGATGCTGATCTTTCCAATGATGCATTCAAGTTCGGAACGGCACAGCAGATCGAGATTGGCATGGGGCTGGCGCGAGCACACCGGATTACTTATGTGGGCGAACTGGGCTGGGAGATCTATGTGTCGACCGACATGGCGCGCCACGTATTTGATACAATCGCCGAACGCGGCGCCGAGTTCGATCTCAGGATGTGCGGCATGCACGTGCTCGACTCCTGCCGGATCGAGAAAGCCTTCCGGCATTTCGGCCACGACATTACCGATGAAGATCACATCCTGGAGGCGGGCCTTGGTTTTGCGGTCAAAGTGGACAAGGCCGCGTCGCGTTACGGCGACTTCTTCGGTCGTGAAGCCGTGCTCAACAAGAAGCAGCAGGGCCTGTCCAAACGCATGATCCAATTCAAGCTCAAGGACGCCGAGCCGTTGCTTTATCACAACGAGGCAATCCTGCGGGACGGCAAGATTGTCGGCCGTCTGACGTCCGGCAACTATGGTCACCACCTGGGCGGGGCAATCGGGCTCGGGTACGTGGATTGCGAAAAGGGCGAAAGCGCGGAGTCGATTCTGGGCTCGCGATATGAAATTGAAATTGCCTGCGAAACGTTTGAAGCCGAAGCAAGCCTGCGGCCGCTCTACGACCCGAAGTCCGAGCGGGTCAAGGCTTGAGTTCCTAGAGAGACAACCACAACGGATCATCACCGAGACGGTCATGAGGAGATTAACATGAGCGCGACATCGACCAAGACAGAAGGACGCAGGCGGGGAGGGCGTGACGCCCGCAGGACCTTGAGGGCACAACCGTTGGCGGACGATGTCGCGCCGATCCGTGCCGGCATGGAAGGGGGGCGGTTCAAACCTCTAGATGAAGCTGCCCTTAAGCGGATCGATCATGCAGTGTTTCAGGTGCTGGAAGAGATCGGTTTTGCCGATGCCATCCCATCGTGCATCGAGGCTGTGGTTGCCAAGGGCGGAATCTATGGCGACGATGGCCGGCTGCGGTTCCCGCGCAAGCTCGTGGAAGATACCATCGCCATGGCTGCGCGTAATTTTCCGCTCTGCGCACTCGATCCCAAGCACGACATCTGGCCCCAGGGGCGAAAGGTTCATTACGGCACTGCCGGTGCGGCGGTGCATGTCGTGGACATCGAGAATCGCGAGTACCGCGAGTCGTTCCTCCAGGATATCTACGATGCGGGGCGGATTGTAGATACCTGTGACAACATCCACTTTTTTCAAAGGCCGATGGTGGCCCGCGACTTGGTCGACCCGCGTGACCTCGACATCAATACGGTCTACGCCGCTCTTTCGGCAACCAACAAGCATGTGGGCACCTCGTTCACCCTGCCTGAATATGTGGAAGAGGCTATTGCCATGTTGCATGTCATCGCGGGCGGTGAGCAGGCCTGGCGGGCGCGGCCGTTTGTTTCCAATTCGAACTGTTTTGTCGTGCCACCGCTGAAATTTGCCGAAGACGCCTGTGGCGTCCTGGAGGCTTGTGTCCAGGGCGGCATGCCGGTTCTTCTCTTGTCAGCCGGCCAGGCCGGTGCCACGGCGCCGGCGGCGATTGCCGGCGCGGTCGTGCAGGCGACAGCCGAGGTGTTGGCCGGTCTGGTCTACGTGAATGCCATTGCACCGGGTCATCCGTGCATTTTCGGAACCTGGCCATTTGTCTCTGATTTGAGGACAGGCGCCATGTCGGGTGGGTCCGGCGAGCAGGCTTTGTTGACGGCAGCGTGTGCCCAGATGGCGCAATTTTATGATCTGCCCGGTGGATCGGCTGCGGGCATGGCGGACTCCAAATTGCCTGACGCGCAGTCTGGGTACGAGAAAGGCATCACGGACGTGATGGCTGGACTTGCCGGGCTCAACATGGTCTACGAATCCGCGGGAATGCATGCATCGCTGCTCGGCTTCTGCTTGGAAAGCCTGATCATCGACAACGACATGCTGTCCCAGGCATTGCGGTGCGTCCGCGGCATTGAAGTTACCGACGAGACCTTGTCTGTAGAAACGATGCGGCAGGTTTGTACCGAAGGGCCGGGGCATTATCTGGGGCACGAGCAGACACTGGGTCTGATGCAGACGGAATACGTCTACCCAAAGATCGCCGACCGCTCGAGCCCGAAGGAATGGCTGGAGCTCGACAAACCAGACATTCTGCAGCGCGCGATTGTGCGCAAACGGGAAATCCTCGAAAACCATTTCCCGGAGCATATTCCCGCAAGCGTCGACCGGGCCCTGCGCGAGCAGTTCAACATCGTGTTGCCGCGTGAAGCCATGAGACCAAAACGTCCGACTTAACAGGCCTGCCGGGGGAGACTGCCGTTGTCTGGAAAGACTCCCCCGGATCGATCCACGTGCACTGGTTTCTGAGTGCCGTTTCGCTGGGAAGTGCCTGAAACGCCACGGCAGATCGCCGGCTTGACCGAGATCAAGACTGGTAAGTCTGAAAATGTGCATGATATGTTAAGGGCTGGCGGGATTGGTAAACAACGCTCGGAGTGAAGTGATGAAAGCAGTAGCAGCACTGGCATTGGCAGGATGTCTGACGCTAGGCGCGTGTGCCACACCGGAACAGGAAGGTGCCCTGTTTGGCGGCGCGGTCGGCGCGACAATTGGTGGTTTGGCGGGTAACTCCGTAGGCAGCGCCATACTGGGTGGTGCTGTTGGTGCTCTTGCCGGAGCGGTTCTCGTGAATACCCATAAAGGCGGCCGTTGCACTTATCGGTACAAGGGAAAATATTACCGCGAGCGCTGTCGCAAACGCAGGCGTTGATGGAGCCTAGCTTGCATCGTCTCGTTCTTCCCCCTGACGGGTTTCAGATCAAGTGCCGCCGGTCGTACATTCTCTCGATCGGCGGTCGTCGTCACGGCGCAGAGATACGTCACAATGAACACTTGCGTGGCTGTCTCAAATCCGTATAAGAGTGCGCATTACATGGATCAGCGCCATGACGTGCCGGCTTAGCTCAGTTGGTAGAGCACCTGATTTGTAATCAGGGGGTCGGGAGTTCGAGTCTCTCAGCCGGCACCAGTTTGTCTCTTTATTTCAATTGTTTGCGCGCGACGTCGAAAACCCGTCCGACAAATCCAAAACAACATCGAACACAATTCGGCCATTTTTCGTTCGCGGGTGCCCCTTCGTATCCTTACCACTCCATCCGCCTAGGGATTTCACGGTTGCGACTTTTGCGCTCGTGCAAGACATTGTGACGCCAGGCAGCGAAGTTTCTGCTATTATGCCCGCCACGGTTGTGGCCCTGGCTACGCATGTTCATGTTGTTGCCAATCTTTGGGGGTACCCCTTGGCGTTAGGCACTGTCTGCTGAACGGTTGCGTTGGCATAGACGGTTTACGGAGCGAGTTCGGTTTGCCCTTGAGCAACCGACAAGATCAAAAAATAGCCGGCTGATCCGGTATGTGAGTTAAGAACGGAAATTGGCGTCATGGATTTTGAAGATTTCTTTGATGGAAAACTGAACGGTCTCCGCGAAGCAGGTAATTACCGGGAGTTTGCGGATCTGGCCCGTCACAAGGGGGCGTTTCCGAAGGCCACGCGCTATAGCGATGACGGGGTCAGCGAAGTCACCGTCTGGTGCTCTAACGACTATCTGGGTATGGGACAGCACCCGGCGACCCTGAACGCGATGAAAGAGGCTCTTGATACGTGTGGAGCGGGTGCCGGAGGCACGCGCAACATATCCGGAACAAACCACTATCACGTTGTCCTGGAGCAGGAACTTGCGGATCTGCATGGCAAGGAAGCAGCGCTCATGCTGACATCCGGCTATGTCGCCAACTGGGCGGCTCTTGGCACGCTCGCTAGCCTCATTCCCGATTGCGAAGTCTTTTCGGATGCCGACAATCACGCATCCATGATCGAAGGCATTCGGCATTCCCGCGCACCAAAGCACATCTGGAAACACAACGATCCGGAAGATCTTGACAGGAAGCTTTCTGCTGTCGATCCGGCAGCGCCCAAACTTGTGGCGTTTGAAAGCGTCTACTCAATGGACGGAGATATCGCTCCAATCTCGGAAATTTGCGACGTTGCCGAGAAATACGGTGCCATGACCTATCTCGATGAAGTTCACGCGGTTGGACTGTACGGACCGCGTGGAGGAGGCATCGCGGAGCGAGACCACCAGATGGACCGCCTCACGGTTATTCAGGGAACGCTCGGCAAGGCATTCGGCGTTATGGGCGGTTATATAGCGGCATCGGCGAACCTGTGCGATTTCGTGCGCTCCTTTGCGTCTGGTTTCATCTTCTCTACCGCCCTGCCGCCGGCATTGGCCGCCGGCGCCACGGCGTCGATCAGGCATCTGAAACAGAGTGACGCTGAGCGACAAGGGCAGCGCCGCAATGTCCGGTTGTTGCGTGAGCGGCTCGACGCCATAGGCATTCCGTACATGAAGAATGAAAGTCACATCGTGCCCGTCATGGTCGGCGAGGCAAAGAAGTGCAAGTTCATTTCCGATCTCCTGCTCGACAATTATGGAATCTACGTTCAGCCGATCAACTACCCGACCGTACCTAAAGGCACCGAGCGATTGCGGATAACGCCGTCGCCTGTCCATACGGTCGAGGACATCGATGCTCTGGTCGAAGCCCTTTCGCAATTGTGGAGTCAATGCGCACTTTCACGGGCTGTGGCTTGAGGCCACGAGATGAAATGCCGTCATGCTTGAGGACATCGTCCAACTGGAACCGTACTGTGATCCATTTTATGCGACGCGGTGCGACGCCAAGATTGCGCCAACCGATCCGGCCATCCTGATTCCAGGCATCAATGCCAATGGGTCCTATTTTCCGATTGAAAAGATTGAAGCCCACGTCAAAGGCCTTCATCACCTTGCGGTGTCGGTCTTTCTCTTCGATGGCGACGAACTGCTCATTCAGCGGCGGGCAGTGGGAAAATACCATTGCGGGGGGCAATGGGCCAATACCTGCTGCACGCATCCGCACTGGCTCGAAGACCCCAAAGACGCTGCCTCTAGGCGGTTGACCGAAGAACTGGGTGTTTCGGTTCCCATCGAAGAGCGTCTGATTGTGGAGTATTCCGCAGATGTGGGAAACGGGTTGTGGGAAAAAGAACGCGTCCACATGTTTCGTGCCGATGTTTCCAAGCACGAAATCGATCTCGCTCTCGACCCGGAAGAAGTGCGCGAGACGGGCTGGGTTACGGCGGCGGATCTCAGAGATCACATGGACGCTGCCCCAGAACTCTACACCCCCTGGTTCCGGATCTATCTGGAGCGGTATCCTCAACTCAATTTTTAGACTGGCTGTTCTTTCGGCAAACGGGCAAGCAGCGCGTGCGAACCGGCAAGAGACCCAGTTCCGGATAGCCATTACCCCTATAAACGGCCAAGGCCGCGGGACCAGCGCTCCGTGGTTTCCAGACCATACGTTGTTGGGGCCTGTGCAGGGGAGCGGTCGAAGACGTCCGCAATCCCAAGCCGCCGCGCCGTCAAACGCTTGCCGTAGCAAAGGAGATGGTCAATCGAGATCATCAGGAACAGAAGCAGGGGAGCGATCTGTTTAAAGAGGCGTTCGGCTTCGTCGACGTTACCCGCGCGGTAGAGTTTGTATACCTGTGCCTGGACATCAGCTGCATCCGGTGTCGGAATCACACCGGCAAAGCCTGCCTGCAGGGTATCGATCAGGTCAATGCCGTTGCGCCCGTTGAACAGGTCGAACGTGCCGGCGGCCTTTGTGGCTAGCTCCGAACTGGCCATGGCGTCGCCCTCGGCCTTCAGAAGAGTGACATTGGGATGCCGCCGATTGAGAGCGATCATTCCCTCATCGCTTAGTCCGATGCCGATGAACTGGGGCGCATTCTGAATGCCCACGGGAACTGGAGATGCATCGGCTACAGACCCGAAGAAGGCAATCAATTCGTCGTCTGTCGCGGTTTTCAGGGGAGGCGGCTGTAGGACCACCCAGGCAGCCCCTTGATCCGCCGCAAGTTTGACCGTCTCGATCTGTTCAGCAGCAGTCGGCTCCGATACGGTCACGGAGACAGGCAGTTTCCCGTTCGCGCCCTCCATGACCCACCCGAAGAGCTGTCGCTTTTCAATGCGGGTGAGTTTGCTGCATTCACTGGCAAGGCCGCCGATGGCGAGACCGTGGACGCCGGCGCCGATACACCCGAGGACCTGCCGTCTCATTGCCTCGCGGTCGAGGTCGCCGTTTTGGTCGAAGAAGGCATAGAGCATCGGATAGATGCCCTCAAATTGAAATCCTGTCATGGTCTTGCCGCGCTTTGCTCAGATTCTGCATTTCGGGCAGCTTATCGAACGCGGCGGACAAGACACAGAAATTTCGCTGCACAGCCACGAACAAGCTTTGAGATGTGAATGGAAACGGGTTCAATGGTGCAATTCGTCGAATCAAGAGAGGACCGCAAATGACGGTCGACAACCGCCCAGGACCGAACCGCTACGCTGTGTTGGTCATGACATTCATGCTGGTCTGCAGTGGCGCAGGATCCGCCACGGCGGAGAGCTTTTCGCAGTTCATTGGCAAGCTGCGGGCGGATGCCCGGGCAGCGGGCGTTGCAGACCGGGTCATCACTGCGGCGTTCAAGGGGCTGAAACCCAACATGAAGCTGATTCCGTTGACCACCCGGCAGCCGGAGTTTCTTCAACCGGTCGGCCGTTACCTGTCGAAGCGGGTCACGTCGGCACGCATCAAGGCGGGACGCAAACGGGTCAGGAAATACGCGAAGACCCTGGCCGCTGTTGAACGCCGGTTCGGTGTGGACCGTCATGTGGTTGCCGCGATTTGGGGGCTGGAGACAAATTACGGCGGCTATATCGGCAAGAGTGACATTTTCCGGTCGCTGGCAACGCTTGGATGGAAACGCTATCGCGGCGACTTTTTTCGGAAAGAGTTCCTGGATGCGCTGCGTGTCATGCAATCGGAAAAGGTTGGCCGCCGCCGCATGGTCGGATCGTGGGCAGGCGGCATGGGACAGACCCAATTCATCCCATCCAGTTACCGCAAATACGCGGTCGATTTCGACGGCAACGGCCGGCGCGACCTTTGGAAATCCACGGCAGACGCCCTGGGATCGACGGCCAACTATCTCGTCAAACACGGCTGGGTGCCAGGGGAGCCTTGGGGCTATCCCGTCAGTCTGCCAGCGGGCCTGCCCAGATCGGCACTGACACGTCCCTGGAAGGACTGGGCGGCGGCAGGCGTGAAGCGCAGGGATGGTGGAAAGCTTCCATCTATGTCGAAAGCGACGTTGTTTTTCCCAGCCGGCGCAGAAGGCCCTGCTTATCTTGTGACACAGAATTTCTCGGCAATTAGGGATTACAACTGGTCGGACTCATATGTCCTTTCCATCACCCGGCTGGCGGCCCACCTGAGTGGCAAGCCGCCGGTGCAGCAAAAATGGCCTACAGGCTCACCGCTGCTGAAACCCCAACGCCAGAAAATTCAAGCCATGCTTGCCAAGAAGGGCTTTGCGGTGCCGAACCGGATTGGTCGCATTACCCTGGAAATGCGAAACGTCATCAAGGACTATCAGTTGTCCCGTGGAGTGGTTGCCGATGGTCACCCGGATCTGGCACTGTTGAAGATGTTGGGCGAATAGGAACGTTGTCATCGCCTCAGTTTGGTCGCCGGCAATCACGCTTCAACTTGGGGTGGATTGAGGCCGTCTGAGATTTTCGAGGATGCAATTCACGATCGTCTCCTGATTGTTTGTTGTATCGACTGTCAGGACATTTTCTTCCCGTTCGGGTGGTTCGAGGGCGGCGTATTGACTGTCCAGAAGCCCTGGAGGCATGAAGTGATCGCGGCGTGCGTCCAGGCGGCTGCGCAACACCGCCTTGCTGCCGGTGAGATGAATGAAGGCCGTGTCAGGACCGGCGCATCGCAGTCTGTCACGATAGGCCCGTTTGAGGGCCGAACAGGACACGACGACATCGTCGTTTCGCTGCCGATGGTGTTTCAGTTTGTCGACAATTGCGTCAAGCCATGGCCACCGATCATCGTCGGTCAGGGGCTGGCTTGATGCCATCTTGTCGCGATTTGCCTGAGGGTGGAGGTCGTCTCCCTCGATGAAGGGGATCCCCAGGCGGTGGGCAAGTGTCCCGCCCACAGTGGTCTTGCCGCAGCCGCACACTCCCATGATGATGATTATCATGCCGGTTCCGTGTGCCAGGGGCCGTGAAAAATGCCGTCGCGGCCTGACCGTTTCAGACCATGAGCGCCAAATCGATCCCGCTGCAGCTGAACAAGGGCGGTGGGAAGTCGTGGTGTGTTACCGGCGTCGTGGTACATCAGGCAACTGGCGAGAACGGGAGCCGGAACACGGGCCGCAACGGCCGCGCCGACGGTTCGTCGCAGGGCCCCACTGCGTTGAGTGATGAAACCCGATAACGACGGGGGATCATCGAGCAACTCCAGCAGGCCCATGCGCAGGATCGATCCGGCGCGCCATACTTCCGAAACACTCCGAAGCTTGATGTTCCAACTGTAAGCGTCGGAACCTGCTGTCAGCAGATGAGCACCTTGAGCAAGGGCGGTTGCCACCGCTGCCGCGAGCCCATCGCGGATATCATCGGTCGCCAAATCGACCGGGGCACTCGTCTTTCCCGATACTCGACACTGGCGCAAACCCGGATGGGATGAAATCTGACGCAGGGCGACAGCCTCGGCGATGGCGGGGACGGGAACACCCAGTTCCAATGCCGTTGCCGCACACCAGCCCCCTGTTCCTTTCTGACCTGCCGCATCGTCAACGACTTGGACCAGACTATCACCGGTTTCCTGATCGACTGCCCGCAGGACGTCGGCCGTAATCTCCATAAGGTAGCCGTTGAGATCGCCTGTGGCCCATTCTTCGATACTGTCTGCCGCATCGCGAGGTGACATTCCGGTAGCCTCGAGCAACGTCCAGCTTTCGGCAATCGCCTGCATGATCGCGTACTCGATGCCGTTGT